>JAWXCG010000100.1:0-16651 GCA_034440555.1 Pseudomonadota bacterium | reverse complement strand
GTTGACGCCGGATTCAACATCACCCATGCGGCGGAACGCGTTCACGCCACCCAGCCGGGCCTTTCCAAACAGCTGAAACAAATCGAGGAATACCTCGGCGTGTCGCTGTTCGTGCGTAAAGGCAAGAGCATTCGCTCGCTCACTACCGCTGGCGAGGCAATTCTGGTCCATGCGCGCCGAGTGCTGGCGGAAGTGCGCCAAATCCGCACCGTTGCCGCCAACATCAAACAGTCGCAGAGTGGTTCGTTGCGGGTGGCCACGGTCTACACCCAGGCGCGCTACGTATTGCCGCCGGTCGCGGCCGAGCTGCGCCGGCGATTGCCTGACGTTTCCATCGACATCGAAACCGGCGAACACGACGAGGCCATTGCGCGATTGATTCGCGGCGATGTCGATATCGCGGTGTTCAGTACCAGCGGCGCCCCGCCAGAAGGCGTGTTCGCAATTCCTGCCTATCACTGGCACCGAGTCGCGTTGGTGCCCAAAGAGCATCCGCTGGCCAGTCTGGCGCGTCCGATCACGCACGCCGATCTTGCCGCGCATCCATTGATCAGTTATCGCTCATCGCGGCTGCCGACATCGAGCCTGCTGCATGCCTTTGCCGACAATGGACTGACGCCCAATGTGGCATTCACCGCGCGCGATGCCGATGTCATCAAGGCCCATGTGCGCGCCAAACTCGGCGTGGGTTTGATTGCCGGCATCGCGGTCGAAGCGGTGGACGCCGATGACCTGGCGGTGCTCGACGTATCAACACTGTTCCCACGCTGCACGACCTGGATTGCATTGCGTCGCAACGACGTGCTGCCACATTACGTTGCCGAGTTTGTGTCGTTGTATGCGCCGCGCATCACTCGATCCTTGCTCAAGGAGCTGCGTGAACGTCCGGCGTTGATTGATAATTTGAGCGTACCGGTGTGGTCGAGTTCGCCCCTGCCAGGGCAGGCTGCAATCGCTGCTTGAGGTGAGCGTGGGGTCATGTGGGTCCGACCTGTGGTCGGACGGCAGGAGCGTGCGACCACGGGTCGGACCCACCGAGCGGCACCCTCAGGGCGACTCCTCCAAACCATGCAGACCACACTCTCGCTTCAGACCGAAAAATCGCGTGTCCTGTTCACGCAGGCCTTCGCTCCACGCCACTGTGCTGTGTTGGTCGCCGATCGAAAGATACCCCTGTGTCCATAGCGGGTGATACGGCAGGTCATTGCGCGTCAGGTAATGCCAGACGTCGCGATCGCTCCAGTTGGCAAGCGGATGAAATTTCCAGCGGCCATCGCGATGCTCGAGAATCGGCACCAGTTTGCGCGATTCCGACTGGCTGCGGCGCAAACCGGCGTACCAGGTGCGGATTTCAAGTTCGCGCAGCGCACGCTGCATCGGTTCGACTTTGTTGCGATGGTTGTAACGGTTCAGCCCATCGATGCCCAGCTCCCACTCTTTGCCGTAACGACTTTCCTGCCAGGCAGCGCTGTGTTCGGCGCGATAAACGCGCAGGTTCAATTTCAGTCGCGTACGTAGTTCGTCGATGAAGCGATAGGTTTCGGGAAACAGATGGCCGGTATCCATCAGCAGCACCGGTATCTCCGGCACGCGCTGCGTGAGCAGGTGCAGCGACACTGCTGACTGAGCGCCAAAACTCGATGCCAGTGCCTGATTGCCGGGCAGTGTCCAGGTCGACCAGTCGACGCGCGCCTCGGCACTCTGGGCCTCCAGCCATTGGTTGATTTCGGCGCGTGCAGCGGGATCGTTGGCCGCGGTTTCCAGGTCGGGGAGGCTCATAGTGCGCGCTCCGCAGACTGGCGCGTTGATGCTGCGAACTGCACTGAAGGCGGTGCCGGGATGGCTTCGCTGCGGATCAGGAAGTCGGCGAAGCCTTCGTCGCCACTGCGGCCGCGGGCGAAATCGGCAAGCAACGGGTCCAGCGTCGCCAGAATGTCCGCTTCGACGATGTTCTCGCGATACAGCGCGTTGAGACGCTGGCCGCGCCGATCACCACCCAGATAGAGGTTGTAACGTCCGGGCGCCTTGCCGACCAAGGCAATCTCGGCAAGAAATGGGCGGGCGCAGCCATTCGGGCAGCCGGTGATGCGCAGACCGATCGGCACGTCGCGCAGTCCATGCTGCACCAGTAATAATTCCAGTTTGGCGCCGAAATCCGGTAGATAGCGTTCGGCTTCGGCCATCGCCAGTGGGCAGGTCGGATAGGACACACAGGCGAGGGCGTTGAGCCGCAGCGGTGACTGCGCGGTGCCGGCATCGACGCCGTGCGTCTGCAGCAGCGCGTCGATCCCGGCGCGCTGGGCATCGGCAACATTTGCGATGATCAGATTCTGATTGGGCGTGATGCGAAATTCGCCATCGTGGATGCGCGCGATCGCGGCCAGCGCCTGACGCCAATTGCGACCGTTGCGGTCCGCGACCCGCCCGGCTTCGATGCGCACTGTCAGGTGCCAGTTGCCGCTCTCGCCGCGCACCCAGCCGAAGCGATCACCACTGTGCTCGAAGTGGAACGCCCGCGCCGCGGCGAAACGAAAGCTGAGGCGTTGCTCTACCTCGGCCTTGAACCAGTCGATGCCATGCGTTTCGATTGTGTATTTGAGTCGCGCATGTTTGCGCACAATGCGGTTGCCGAAGTCGCGCTGCGCGGTGACCACCGCTTCCGCTGCCGCCAGCAATTGATCGGGCGTGACAAACCCGATCACATCGGCGAGCCGCGGAAACGTCGTGGTGTCGCCATGCGTGCTGCCCATGCCGCCGCCAACGCAGAGGTTGAATCCGATCAGCTTGCCGTCTTCGATGATGGCGATGAAGCCAAGATCCTGCGAAAAAATATCGACGTCGTTCAATGGCGGCACCGCGATTGCCGCCTTGAACTTTCGCGGCAGATAGGTTGGCCCATAGATCGGCTCGCTCTCGCCGGTTGCGCTTTCGCCGAGTTCGCCCGCGCCCTCATCAACCCGCACCTCATCAACCCGAACGCCATCGAGCCAGATCTCGTGATACGCGTGGGTCTTGGGCAATAGATGCTCGGACAGCCGGCGTGCCCATTCCAGCGCCTCGGCGTGCGCGCCACTGATATGTGGATTGGCGGCGGACATCACATTGCGATTGACGTCGCCGCAGGCCGCGATGGTGTCAATCAGCACCGCGTTCATCGCAGCGATGGTCGGCTTCAGTTCGCGCTTGATCACGCCGTGCAGTTGAAACGCCTGGCGCGTGGTCAGGCGCAGGCTGCCGTTGGCGTATTGATCGGCCAGACCATCAAGCGCCAACCATTGCGCGGGCGAGCACACACCGCCTGGCAGCCGCGTGCGGATCATGAAGCTGTATGCAGGCTCGAGCTTCTGCTGACGACGCTCTTCGCGTATATCGCGATCGTCCTGCTGATAGCTGCCGTGAAACTTGATCAACATCTGATCGTCTTCGGCGAGTGCGCCGGTAATCGGGTCGGCCAGGCTTTCAACCAAAGTGCCGCGCAGCAGGCGACTGCGTACCTTGATGCCTTCGACTGCAGATAGGGTGTTGTTATCGGTCATGTCAGTACACGTCGCGCAGATAGCGGTGAGCGGAGTCAAGTTCCGCGAGATAGGCCTCGGCGTCTTCGCGCCCGCCACCGCGTTCGTGCTCGATCACATCGACCAGTGCCCGGTGCACGTCGCCGGCCATATTTGTCGCGTCACCGCAGACATAGACATGTGCTCCGTTTTGCAACCACGCGTACAGCGCACGGGCCTGTTGCCGCAGGCGATCCTGGACATAGATTTTCTCGGCCTGATCGCGCGAGAAGGCGAGGTCGAGGCGCTGCAGCTGACCGCGCTTCAACGCTTCCTGCCATTCCACTTGATATAGAAACTGGCTGGAAAAATGCTGGTTGCCGAAAAACAGCCAATGCCGACCGGTTGCGCCGATGGCCGCTCGCTCCTGCACAAAGGCGCGGAACGGCGCGACGCCAGTGCCCGGCCCGATCATGATCAGATCGGTTTCCGGGTTTGCCGGCAGGCGAAAGCGGGTGTTCGGCTCGATGTATACGCGCACCTTGTCCTGCTCAGCAGTGCGCGTCGACAACCAGTCGCTGGCAACGCCATGGTGCGTGCTGCCGTGTGCTTCCCAGGCAATCGTTGCGACGGTGAGGTGCACTTCATCGTCGACCTGTTTGCGGCTCGATGCGATCGAGTACAGCCGTGGCGCCAATGGGCCGAGCGCCGTGACCAGCGATGTTGCGTCCCAGCCGGTGGGATGCGCGCGCAGCACGTCCAGGATGCGGTGCGTGGACAGGAAGCTCGACAGCCCGGCGCGTTGCTCCGCTGCCAGCAGATGCTGCAATTCGGCGCTGCCGCTGCGCTCTGCCAGCTTCTGCAGAAATGGACGCGACAGCTTGCCGATCTCGCGCTCGCGCTGCAGCCACTCGCCCAGTGGACGCGTGTGTTCGCCAACGGTCACCGCCGCCTCGGGCTGCAGACGGCTGGCACTGAGCACGGCCTGCACTGACTGGGCACTGTTCTCGGGCCAGACGCCGAGCGCGTCGCCGGGTTCGTAACTGATACCGGACTCGGCCAGTGACAGTTCGATGTGGCGAACGTCTTTGGCACTGTCGCGCGCGGTGATGCGCTGATTGGCCAATACCTCGGCAGCGAATGGCTGGTCGCGGTGCCAACTGTTTGCATTGCTGCGCGCACGGATCGGCGTGACACTGGCCACGGCATTGGGCGTGGCCAGTTCGTCGCGCGCAATTTCCAGCGCCTGTCTGGACCAGGGTTCCAGCACCGAAACGATATCGACATCGGCCTCACCGCGCGCAAACCAGCGCGTGGCGCCGAGTTCGGTGAGGCGCTCGTCAATAATGCGCCCGATTTCGCAAAACTTCGGATACGACGCATCGCCCAGGCCGAGCACGGCATAACGCAGTTGCGGCAATCGCGGTGCGCGCTTGGAGCGCAACACGTCGACGAAACGGCGTGCATCATCGGAGGGATCGCCATCGCCCTGCGTGCTGACCACCAGCCAGACCGAGCGCTCGGCCGCGAGTTGCTTGGGCGTGTAGTCGTCCAGGCGCAGCAGCCTGGCGGCGATCCCGGCCTGCAGCGCCTGATCGTGCAGCTTCTCGGCGGCGCGCTTGGCATTGCCGGTCTGCGAGCCATACAGAATGCTCAGCGCCGCTGCGGCCGGCTCGGCAGCAACCGCAGCGACATTGCCCTGCTGCTGCGCTGCGGCCAGGCCCGCGGCATAGCCGGAAATCCACAACAACGAGCGCACGTCCAGGCCGTCGCTCAGCCAGCTGAGCTTGTCGCGGAGTGCGACGATCTCGGGCAGCGCTTCGGCAATCGGATGGATGGAGGTGGCTTTCATCGGGACTCTCGGGATGGTGCACATGCTAGAGAGAGCGTTCGCGCCAGCACAAAGGAGCGAACTGCATGGGCTTATGCCCTCCGGGTATTTCCCGCATCTGCCGATTGCCCCCACAGTGGACTGACTGCAGAGCGCAAACGATGGAACTTTCCACAGATTTTTATTTCTTTTTAATGATCGGACTGATCGCGCAACTGATCGACGGTGCGCTGGGCATGGCCTATGGGGCGATTTCGTCCGCGTTGCTGTTGAGCATGGGCGTGCCACCGGCAGCAGTCAGCTTGAGTGTGCATTCCGCTGAAGTAGCAACGACCGCCGTATCGGGCTTCAGTCATTGGCGCCACGGCAATGTGAATCCGGCGTTGTTCAAGCGGCTGGCATTATTCGGAGTCATTGGCGCTGCCATCGGCGCCACTACACTGGGCATGATCGACGCAGCGGTACTCAAGCCGTGGATCGCGGTCTATCTGTTTGCTATCGGCATCCTGGTGCTGTGGCGCGTATTGCGCCCCAGGGTCGGCACCCCGCCGGTAGATCTCGCGCGCCGCACCGGCGTCCTCGGCGTCGTGGCCGGTTTCCTGGATGCGGCGGGCGGTGGCGGTTGGGGTTCCATCACTACCACCCAGTTGGTCGCGCGCGGCATACCGCCCAGGTTTGTCGTCGGCAGTGTCAATGCCGCCGAGTTTCTGGTCAGCCTCACCGTAACCATCATTCTGCTACCGCATGTCGGGTTCACCCACGTCGATGTGGTGCTCGGCCTGCTCGTCGGCGGAGTGATCGCAGCCCCGATCGCAGCGCGCGTAGTCAAGCACGCCCAGCCCCGGCATGCGCGAGTCGCAACCGCAGTCACCATCATGATGCTGTGCGGTTACAGTTTGGCGGAGGCGTTGGGCTGATTGTTTCGGAACCTGCGTACGGCGATTCCATTACGACAGTCGCCGCGCGCTGCTACCCGCGTTCAACCCGATGAGCCCGCAGGAACATATCGACTGCGCTTTTGATGTGGGCGTCGCGTTCCTTGTCGCTCATTTCGCCACCGCAGCCGACCAGTTGGCGCATGTGGTGGAGACCTTTGAGCAGCACCAGAAAATGCCCGGCCGCGCGTGCCGGCTCTTTGATTTCGAGCTCGCCAGCGGCGATGGCTTCGCGTAGAAAGCGTTCGAAGCTGGCCAGGGTGCGTTTCGGGCCGGCCGCATAGAACAACTCGGCCAGGTGCGTGGACTGACCCGAGTTCGCCACCATCATTCGATGCAGGGCAATCGCCTCGGGACTGTTTACGAGTCCGTGGAATGCATGTGCGATCGCGAGCAAGGCTTTGCGAATGGGTGTGCCACGCAGCGGCACATCAAACATCGCCTCGGGCAGTTGGCGCTCGCACTTGGACTGCACCGCCGCGATAAACAATGTGTCCTTGTCGCCGAAGTGACTGTAGACGGTGAGCTTGGAGACGCCGGCTTCGGCGGCGACGGCGTCCATGCTGGTGCCTTCAAAGCCGCGCGACAGGAACAGGGTTTTTGCCGCCTCCAGAATGGAGGCGCGCTTTTCCAGATCCTTGGGGCGGCCGGGAAGCGATTTGATCTCGATTGATGCATTCATAAAAACAATACTGGACAGTTCGGTTTAGTAACTTTAGCATACCGGTCGGTTTACTAATGCGTGCAGCGTGCCGACCAGCGAGCAGGGCGGGCCCGCATTTACCCATCGTCCAGCTTGGAGCATCACCATGGCACACCCGGTTCTGCGTAGGTTTAGCTTGGGGGCGCTCGCCGCTGCGGCGCTCATGTTAAGCGCATGCGGGAGCGAGCAAAAGTCTGCCGAGCCTGTCCGCCCGGCGATCGCGGCGCAGCCGGTGCCGCTCGAATCGTTGGCCATCGAAACCTATTCCGGAGATGTGCGCGCGCGCTACCAGACCATGCTCGGGTTTCGCATTGGCGGCAAGATCGAATCGCGCCGCGTGAACAATGGTCAGCGCGTCAAGAAGGGCGAGGTGCTGGCGACACTGGCACCCGAGGACGCGCAGCTGGCAGTCAGTTCGGCCGCGGCGGCGGTGGCGTCGGCAGCGGCTGATCTGAGCCTGGCCGATGCGGAACTGGAGCGGCATCGTTTGCTGCTCGACAAGAATTACATCAGCAAGGCGCTGTTTGATGCGCGCACCAACCAGCGTGAAGCCGCCCAGGCGCGACTGGAGCAGACTCAGGCGCAAGCTCAAGTAGCGCGCAATCAAAGCAAGTACACGCGCTTGCAGGCGGATGCCGACGGCGTCATCACCTCGGTCAATGCTGATGTTGGCCAAGTAGTGACGGCAGGGACACCGGTACTGTCGCTGGCCCAGTCCGGCGAACTGGAAGTCGAAATCGATGTGCCGGAGTCGCGCTACGCCGCGTTCAAGCCAGGGCGCGCGCTGATTCTCGAGCTCTGGTCCGAAGGCGGCAAACGCTACTCCGGCAAGATCCGCGAAGTGGCTTCCGAAGCAGATTCAGCCACGCGCACTTACGCGGTGCGGGTCAGCTTCGATCAGCCCGACGACAGTGTGCAGTTGGGCATGACTGCACGCGTGTTCTTCACCGATGCCGATGCCGCCGCTGCAGTGCTGATCCCGCTGTCCGCGCTTCATGAAAAAGACGGCAAGACCGCCGCCTGGGTGATCGATCCGAAGACACACAATGTCAGCCTGCGCGAAGTGCGCATCGGCAAATATCGCGAGGATGGCGTCAGCGTCATCTCCGGGCTGTTGCCGAGTGACTGGATTGTGACTGCGGGCGTGCACAAGCTGGTAACCGGGCAAGTGGTCCATCCGATTGATCGCGAGAATCGAGCGGTGATGCCGTGAACGAGTCTTCTTCTGATCAGGCACCGGCCGCGACTGGCGGCTTCAATCTTTCCGAGTGGGCGCTGCGCAATCGCCCGCTGGTGTTGTTCTTCTCGTTGGTGCTGGCAGTGGTGGGTATTGCTTCGTACCGCACGCTAGGTCAGTCCGAAGACCCGCCATTCACCTTCAAGGCGATGGTGGTGCGCACGATGTGGCCGGGCGCAAGTGCTGAGGAAGTCGCGCGCCAGATCACCGATCGGGTCGAGGAGAAAATGCAGGAGCTGCCGGATTTCGAGTTCATTCGCAGTTACTCGCGTCCGGGCGAATCCAATGTGTTTCTGGTCGCCAAGGACTCGCTGCCGTCGGCCGCGTTGCCCGGTGTTTTTTATCAAGTTCGCAAGAAGTTGAGCGACATCCGCCATACCTTTCCTGCGGGTACGCAGGGCCCGTTCATCAACGACGAATTCGGCGACACCTTCGGCAACATCTATGGGCTGATTGGCGATGGTTACGATTATGCTTTGCTCAAGCGTTATGCCGAGCGCATCCAGTTGGAGTTGTTGCGCGTTCCGGATGTGGCCAAGGTCGAATTGCTGGGATTGCAGGATGAGCGCGTTTTCGTCGAAATATCCAACGCGAAACTGTCGACATTCGGCATTCCGTTCGAAGACGTGGTGCGACAGCTGGAAACGCAGAATGCCGTCACCCCGGCGGGAAGCTTCGAGACCGGCACCGACCGCATTTATCTGCGCACCAGCGGCGCGTTCGAAACCGTCGATGCAATCCGCAACATCAATATCCGCGCCAGTGGTCGACTGTTCCGTCTCGGTGATGTCGCCGAGGTGAATCGTGCCTTCGTCGATCCGCCACAGGCGCGAATGCGCTTTGATGGCAAAGAGGCATTGGGGATCGCGGTCGCGATGAAACCCGGCGGCGATATCGTGCGGCTCGGCGATGCGCTGGATGCTGTTTCCGATCGCATCAGTGCGACCTTGCCGGTGGGACTGGAGTTGGCGCGCGTTGCCGATCAGCCCAAGGCGGTGCGCAGCTCGATCGCCGAATTCGTTCGCACCTTGGCCGAGGCGGTATTGATCGTGCTGGTGGTGAGCTTTTTCTCGCTGGGTTTTCGGACCGGAATGGTCGTGGCTTTGTCGATCCCGCTGGTGTTGGCGATGACCTTCGCCAGCATGAAGTTCTTCGGCATCGGCCTGCACAAAATTTCGCTGGGCGCATTGGTGTTGGCGCTCGGGTTGTTGGTCGATGACGCCATCATCGCGGTGGAAATGATGGCGGTGAAGCTGGAGCAGGGATTCGATCGCGTGCGCGCGGCAGCGTTCACCTACTCCACCACTGCGTTCCCGATGCTGACCGGTACGCTGATTACTGCAGCGGGGTTTCTGCCGATCGCGACCGCGCAATCGGGCACCGGCGAATACACGCGCTCGATCTTCCAGGTGGTGACGATTGCACTGTTGCTGAGCTGGATCGCCGCGGTGATCCTGATTCCGTATCTCGGCTACAAGTTGCTGCCCGAGCATGGTTTGGCCGCTGGGCAGCACGCACAGGCGCACGATCCTTACGACACGCCGTTCTACAAACGTTTTCGCGAAACGTTGGAGTGGTGCCTGGACCATCGCGTCCTGGTCATCGTTGCGACGGTCGCGTTGCTGGTCGCATCCGGGCTCGCCTTCCGTTTTGTGCAACAACAATTCTTCCCGGCATCAACACGTCTGGAGCTGATGATCGATCTGAAATTGCCCGAAGGCAGTTCCATTCATGCCACCGAGAACGCGGTGGTCAAGCTCGAGACGTTCCTCGCCAAGCAGAAGGGTGTCGACAACTATGTCGCCTATGTCGGCAATGGTTCGCCGCGTTTTTATCTGCCGC
Source organism: Pseudomonadota bacterium (assembly GCA_034440555.1). GTDB lineage: Bacteria > Pseudomonadota > Gammaproteobacteria > Xanthomonadales > Ahniellaceae > 0-14-3-00-62-12. The sequence goes on along the minus strand of JAWXCG010000100.1, from coordinate 6,609 downwards.
TGGATCAACAGCTGCCACAGGCCAGCTTCGCGCAAATGGTGGTGCTGTCCGAATCGATTGAAGCGCGCGATGCCTTGCGCAGCAAATTGATCAAGTTGTTCGGGGACGAATTTCCGGAGCTGCGCGGTCGCGTTACCAAACTGGAGAATGGCCCGCCGGTCGGGTTTCCAGTGCAGTTCCGTGTTTCCGGCGAGGACGTCGGGACGGTGCGTAAATTTGCCCGTGAAGTAGCCGACGTGATGCGCAACAACCCGAATCTTTCCGGCGTGCATCTGGACTGGGAAGAGCCGAGCAAGGTGATTCGATTGTCGATCGATCAGGATCGCGCGCGCGTGCTGGGCGTCAGCTCGCAGGACCTGTCCAATTTCCTGCAGAGTTCGATTTCCGGTTCACGCATCACCCAGTTTCGCGAAGGCAACGAGTTGATCGATGTCGTGCTGCGTGGACCGGGCGAAGAGCGTGCCAAGTTGAGCCTGCTCGATTCGTTGGCGATTCCCACGCCATCGGGCAAGAGTGTCTCGTTGGCGCAGATCGCGCACATCGAGTATGGACTGGAAGAGGGCGTGCTGTGGCGGCGCAATCGTCTGCCGACAGTCACCGTGCGCGGCGATGTTTACGGCAGCATCCAGCCGCCGACCGTGTCTGCTGAAGTCAATGCCAAGCTCGACGCCATTCGCAGTCGCTTGCCCAGCGGCTATCTGCTGCAACCGGGCGGCACCGTCGAAGACAGTGGTCGTGGCCAGGCCTCGGTGGCGGCAGGTGTTCCGTTGTTTTTGATTACGGTGCTGACCTTGCTGATGATCCAGCTGAAAAGTTTCTCGCGCACCTTCCTGGTGTTTGTCACCGCACCGTTGGGGTTGATCGGTGTGACCTTGTTCCTGCTCGTGTTCCGCGTGCCATTCGGCTTTGTCGCGATGCTGGGCACGATCGCGCTGTCGGGAATGATCATGCGCAATTCGGTGATTCTGGTCGACCAGATCGATCAGGATATCGGCGCCGGCCATACGCCCTGGGAAGCGGTGATCGGTGCCACGGTGCGCCGCTTCCGTCCGATCGTGCTGACTGCTCTGGCCGCGGTGTTGGCGATGATTCCGCTGTCGCGCAGTGCTTTCTTCGGGCCGATGGCGGTGGCGATCATGGGCGGGCTGACCGTGGCTACGGTACTCACGCTGCTGTTCCTGCCGGCACTGTACGCGGCCTGGTTCAAGGTCCAGCGACCGCAGGTTCGACCCGCGCATCTGGGCAGCGATCCCTGGCCCGGCGACGAAATCGGGGTGGCGGGCTAAGGATTTTCGAACGCCTTGCCGCGCATGCGACCGCTTGATGTTCGCGGCCGCGGCGGCGTGGAGCCATCTGACATCCGTCAAGCTGCGCCAATGACTTCCTGCACTCTCAATAAAAACAAGGTCTTGCAATCATTCGGCTTGCCGGAAATGGAACGAAGGCCCACACTTGGCGTCTTTATTCCGGTTGGAACCAGAATTTATGAGCATTGATCTAGAACGCACCCGCTTCAACATGGTCGAACAGCAGGTGCGTCCTTGGGATGTGGTCGACATGCGCGTGCTCGATGCGTTGACCAAGGTACGCCGCGAGCAGTTCGTCCCCGCCGAATACCGCGAGCTGGCCTTTGCCGATGTCGCGTTGCCGCTGGTGCACGGCGAGACGATGATGAAGCCCGTGGTCGAAGGTCGCATGCTGCAGGCGTTGGCGTTGGAACCCGGCGACAGCGTTCTGGAAGTGGGTACCGGCAGCGGATTCATTACTGCATGCATCGGTTTCCTCGTGCGCGAAGTGGTAAGTGTTGAGATTCATGCCGACCTCGCCGAAAGAGCGCGACGGCTGTTGTTGGAAGAACGCGTCAGCAATGCCAGCGTGCTCACTGCAGATGCTTTGGGGAGTTTTGATCTGGATCGCGAATTCGATGCGATCGCCATAACCGGCGCGGTGTTTCACGAACCAGAAAAGTTTCGCCGTTGGTTGAAGCCCGGCGGACGTCTGTTTCTGATACGCGGCGAGGTGCCGATTGCGGGCACCCCGGTCATGGAAGCAGTCGTCATCACCCGTGTCGATACCAACGAATTTCGCGAACAGAGTTTGTTTGAAACCGAACTGCCCTATCTCGTCAACGCCGCCCCGCCCAAGCGCTTTGCGCTTTGAACCGGGACCTTAGAAGGATTGATCATGTTGAATCGTTTCGTTGTATCCGCACTGGCGCTGGCCATTTTTTCGCTGACGCGTTCTGCGTCTGTTGCAGCGGCGGACCTGTTTGAGGTTTATCAGTTGGCGCGCGCCAGCGACCCGCAGCTCGCCATCGCCGAGTCACAGCGCCTGAGCGTTGGACAGGGCGTGCCGCAGGCGCGTTCGGCATTGTTGCCACAGTTGAACGGAAGCTGGGATGCCACGCGCAGCAAGTCTGAAGGTACCGTCGGCGGTCAGGCGGTTTCCAATGATGGGCGCAATCGTGGTTACGGGCTGAGCCTGGACCAGAGCGTCTATCGTCACAGCAACTACATGAACCTGAAGGCGGCGCGCGCACAGGCAGCGCGCGGTGTCTCCGACTATGACGTCGCCTTGGACGCATTGCTCTATCGCGTGCCCGAAGCGTATTTCAATGTGCTTACCGCGCAGACCAATCTCGCCTCGGCCGAGGCTGAAGAGAAAGCTGTAGGCCGTCAGCTGGAGCAGGCCGACCAACGTTTTGAAGTCGGTCTGACCGCAATTACCGATGTGCACGAGGCGCGCGCGCGATTCGATGGCGCACGCGCGGCCGCGATCCAATCACGCAACGCACTCGATGATGCGTTCGAAGCCTTGGGTGAGTTGACCGGCAAGCCGATTGCGGCCATCGAGCCGCTCAAGCCTGACCTGGTTTTATCGCCGCCAGAACCGGCCAATGCCGAGGCCTGGGTCGATATCGCCATTGCCAACAGTCCGGCGCTTGCGTCGCGGCAAAACTCGCTCGACGCTGCCGGCGCCAACGCCCGGAGTATCTGGGCAGACCACCTTCCGTATCTTTCGCTACGTGGCGGCTACACCAGGGACTTCAGCGGTGGCGACGTCGGCCCGTTTTCGTTTGTCGACCCGGAAAACCGCAGCCTGACGTTGAGCCTGACGGTTCCGCTGTTCTCCGGCGGCCTCACCCAATCGCGCTACCGGCAAGCAGTGTATGACCGTGATACCACTACTGATCAACTTGAACAGACCCGTCGCGCCACCGTGCGTCAGACGCGCAGCGCCTACCGCTCAGTGATTGCCGGCATCAGTGAAGTCGATGCGCGCAAGCAGGCGCTGGTCTCTGCGCAGAGCGCGCTGGAAGCCACTCAGGCTGGTTTCGAAGTCGGCACCCGCACCATCGTCGATGTGCTGGTCAGCCAGCAACAACAGTTCACCGCCGAACGCGAATATGCGCGCGCGCGGCACGGCTTCATTCTGAGCAATCTGCAACTCAAGCAGTCTGCCGGCACCATTGATGTTGCCGATATCCAGGCTGTGAACGCGATGCTGGATTGAGTTTCCGAGTTGGATTCCGATGCACGAAAGGCCCGCGCGAGCGGGCCTTTTTGTTGACGCGATTGCCAGCGCCGCGGCGGGTGCGCATTTGTCTATACTGTCTCCCGTCCACATTGGGGAGAGGCTATGAAGCGGATAACGGGTTTGCTGTGTGCAATGTCGCTGGCTGGAGTTACGCACGCCGAAGGACTTCCCTGGGGCAAGTCGATGGCCGCGGGCCACGACCTGCCGTTGCCCTTTGGATTGGGCGTGGATTTTTTCGACATGGATCAGGATTACCGGCTCCAGTCACTGCAGTTCGACTTGCCCGGCGTGCCCGCCATTCCACCGGATCTGGTCAGTGTCAAAAACGAGATCGAACATCGCGATCTCAAGTTTGATGCCTGGCTGTTGCCGTTCCTCAATGTTTTCGCGCTGTATGGTCAGGTCGATGCGCGAACCGATGTCGATCTCACCGGTGTCCCCGCCGCCGCGCTCGGGCTGCCGCCACTGGGCGTCGTGCCGGTGCGTTATGACGGCAACGTCTACGGCGCCGGCCTGACCCTGGTCTACGGCAGCGATCGCTGGTTCACCTCGCTCACCGGTACCTGGACGCGCAGCAAACTCGATGGCGATTTTGACAGCACCGTGCGCTCGCAGAGTTGGCAGCCGCGCCTGGGCTTGATACGCGGGGCCTGGTCGGCGTGGATCGGCGGGCAATACATTTCGGTCGAGGAAAACCATACTGGCGTTATCCAGTTGATACCCGCGTTGCCACCGATTCCATTTTCCGTGCGCCTGCAGGAAGACGATGCCTGGAACGAAATCGTCGGTGTGCGCTATGAGGTCAACGAGCACCTGGATTTCACCGCCGAATTCGGTGGCGGCTCGCGCCATACAACGCTGGTCAACGGCACCTGGCGGTTCGGTAGTTCCGACTGATCATGCGCGGTCGCGGCGTTTGTCTGCTGGCGGCGTTGTTGGCTGGGCTCGCCAGCAATGGCGCGGCGTATGAGACCGACCAGTACTCGCACCGGCTGACGCCACTGCGCGACTCGATGCCGGTGCTCAACCGCGAAGTCAACGCCGCGATAACCGAGATCGCCGTCGGCATGCACGGCGCGCGCGACGATCAGCGCATGGTGATGGCGGTGTTCCACCGGCTCGGCGGCTACCACTGGGTGGATCACCTCGAACGCTGGGCGATGAACTCGTCCGAGGTGGAAAAATTGCCAACGCCTCGGCGCCGCTCGATCTATCGCGGGCTGCCGCTGCACGCTACCCGGGTGTCGGCATTTTTCGGCATCGGCCCAACTTTTCTCGTCGGCGATTCGTTGATCGGTTCCGACAAGATCGGCCACTTCTTTTCGCAGGGCCGCAAGTTCTGGCAGCGTTGGCGTCGCAGCGGCGATGAGCAGCGCGCGGCCGATATCGCCGCACGCATCGAAGACGGAATTTTCGGCGGCGTAAGCACCGGCACCTATTCCAATTCGGACCTGGTCGCCAACTACGAAGGCTATCGCTTCTATCGCAGCCTGTTCGAAGACGAAGTCACCGCGGGCAAGCCCGCCATACTGCGCTGGCACCACGGCCAGTGGCAGATGCAACGTCCCTTCGACTGGGCCGATCACGTCAACGCCTACTGGGACGAAGCACTCAATCCCAGCGCCTACGCGCCCGCCCTGCGCCGAGCATTGCGCCACCGCCTTCTCACCACACTGTGCGCCGATTACGCCCACACTCCCGCCAGCTATCAGCTCGACCCCGATCTGGACCTCGCATTGGCATCCCGCTACCAATCATTGCGCCTGCGCGCCGACGCGGCGTTGCGATTGGATTCGGTGTGTGGTGATGGGGTAGTGCCCGCTGAAAAATAAGTTGGCGGGGATGCCTAGCGGCCTGGATAGCGGATGAGGAATGAATAGCCAAGCGTCGGGGAGCGAGCTTCAGTGGCGCTGAATTGAAATCACTCTCAGGCTTCGGGCCAGCTCCGTCGCTGCGCGACTGCGCTGTTGGCATTCGGGTTTCCTGCCGAATGTGGGCGCGCCATAAACTTGCGCGCTCCGACCAAAAGTTCTTTCCGCCAGGAAGAGCTGGTACGCGTCGCATAGTTTCGGGGGACGGTAGCCGCGGTCGGCAAGAGAGCCGCATAAATCTCCAACGTCACGGCGCACACGCTCTGGGGAACAGTATTGAGTCAGGTCTAGCAAAGTGGCATTGCGGTGCCCCGGCCGTGAAAATATGCGCTTGGTTGGGCGCGCCGCTGCTGGTGTTTGTGCCAACGACCGCCCACATCTGGGGCGACGGCTGACAGGACCTGCTACCCGAGTAACCCCTATTCGCGCCACCTCCGTACGCGTGCTGCACAGCGACCGCAGCATGGGCGTCCACACGCACCTGCATTGGCAAAGCGCCATGGCCTCGGCCGGGTAGCGCGTGCGCGTCGGCCAGCAACTCGGCACGTCGGGCAGCAGCGGATTTTCCAGCGGTCCGCACCTGCACTGCGTCGGGCAGGTTGATCGCGATATGCAACTGGTTTCGGTACCGATCGAGTTTGTAGCACCGTGATAGCCGTGGCCGATCCCGGCCTGACTGGAGCGGAACGTATCCGCGCCATCCTGTTGCACATCGGCATACTGCCCGGCACGAGACGCACTAACTCTCAACCATTGCTCGCACCCGTCGAGTTGTGCAACGCCGCATCGAATGTTCTTGACCGATTTCGGGCCGCGCAGTATTCAATGCGCGCCACAGAAGATGGATGCCATGCCTAAGCCGCGCTACCACGCTCGTCATCTGTGCCGCACCTTCTACCTGAGTGAGTGGTGGGACGAATAGCGTTCGTCATCGGGTTCCAGCGAAGCTTCGGCTTCTCTCTCGTGGTTTGCCCGTTGTGAGCAGTGCTCACCAGCGCCCCGTGCGTTGACGGCGAACCTATGCGCTGACGAATCACCTGCGCCGCATCAGCATGGCCAGTGGTTCCCGTTACTGAGGGCAAACAATGAAACGATTTCTTGGGCTGCTGCTGTGCGCGCTGGCCACGCCGGGTTATGCCTACATTACCGCCGAGTCGGAGAGCAATAATTCCGAAGGCAACGCCGATGGGCCGGCCGGCCC
>JAWXCG010000099.1:0-10026 GCA_034440555.1 Pseudomonadota bacterium | reverse complement strand
GCGCCGCGCGCGGCGCCTCGCTGGATCGGGTCGCGGTGCTGGCGGCGTTGAATCTGGCGCACGAGTTGCTGGCACAGCGTACGCAATCGCAATCCAGTGATGGTGCCGTGAACCATGATGTCAGTCTTTTGCGCGCAAAGCTGGACGCGGCCATGCTTACCTTCGTAAGATAGAGCCGGCACCGTTTCTGCCGCGTTCGACATTGCGGGCCATCAATTTACCTTGGCCCATAATTCGACCCCGGGATCGCAGTGTTGGCTGGTGCGCAAGTCCGTCACGAGCGGAAAGCCTTAAAGCCTTCGAGCCTTCCCACCTGATCCTCATGGATCAAGGTCGATGCCCGCATAACGAACGCGGCGGTCGGTGCTTCCTCGCTTCCGACTGCTTATGAATCCTACCGATCCGCGCCAATCCCAGCGGCGCGAGATGCGCAATATGCGCAAAGCGCTCGCTCCGCTGCAACGCATGCAGGCTGCCGAGGCGGTGGCCGCAAAGCTGTTGTCGCATCATGCATTTCGTGACGCCCACGATGTAGCGGTTTACTTCGCAGTGCAAGGCGAGTTACCACTACTGCATACGGTGAATGCCGCGCGCAGATCCGACAAGCATTTGTGGATGCCGGTAGTTCGCGACGATGACACGCTGAGTTTTGCGCCCTGGTCCGCGGCTGCGCCGATGCAGGCCAATCGATTCGGCATCCCCGAGCCGTTCGTCGCTGTTTCGTCCTGGCGTTCGGGAATGGAACTGGACCTGATTTTGCTGCCGCTGCTCGCGTTTGATCGCAGCGGCAATCGCCTGGGCACCGGCGCCGGCTTTTACGACCGCAGTTTTGCGGCGTTGACGCAGGGCGAGCGCCCGCGCAAACCCATTCTGGTTGGTGTGTCTTATGCCGCTCAAGAGGTGCCCGTAATCTCCGCCGAAATTTGGGATGTGCGTTTGGACTACATCGTCACCGAACGCGAGATGATCGAAGTCCATCATCTATAATCTTCGCAGCGCGATCCACTGGCCAAGGCAGGCAGATGAACTACTGGTTGTTCAAGTCAGAACCCGAAGAATTTTCCATCGACATGCTCAAGCAGGTGAAGCGCGAGCCTTGGGGCGGTGTGCGCAACTATCAGGCGCGCAATAGCATGCGCGACGGCATGCAGGTAGGCGATCTGGCGTTTTTTTATCACAGCAATTGCCCGCTCCCGGGCATCGTCGGCATTTGCAGTATCGTCAGCAAAGCGCATGTAGATGCCAGCCAGTTCGATCCGAACAGCGACTACTTCGATCCGGCCAGCCAACCTGAAGCCCCGCGCTGGGTCTGTGTTGATGTTGGCTTCAAACGTAAACTGAAGCGCACCATCACCTTGGGCGAACTGCAGCAACACGCCCAGGCGCTAGGCGATTTTGCGCTGACCCGGCGTGGCAATCGTCTGTCGGTGCTGCCGGTCAGCGAGAAGCAATGGAATTATATTCTGGCGCTGCTGTAGCTGCGACGGCGCTTGGCAAGCACCGATCCACAATTGCGGCAACGGCACGCGGGTCAGACCCGGCAATCACATTCGGAGAGAATCGTGGACAAGGAAGCACAGAAGAAACTGGCTGCAGAACAGGCGCTGCAGTTTGTCGAAGACAATACTTTCGTCGGTGTCGGTACCGGGTCAACGGTTGCCTATTTCATTGCCGCGCTTGGCCGCATCAAGGGACGCATAGAGGGCGCTGTGTCCAGTTCCGAGCGCAGCACAGTCCTGCTGAAGGAGCAAGGCATAAGCGTTGTCGATCTGAACAGCACCGGTGACCTGCCGTTGTACGTCGATGGCGCCGACGAATGCGATCCCTGGAATCGCCTGATCAAAGGCGGCGGCGCTGCGCTGACGCGCGAGAAGATCATTGCCGCGGCTTCGAAAAAATTCGTCTGCCTGATCGATGCAGCCAAGCAGGTCGATCTTCTTGGCGCATTTCCGCTACCGGTGGAAGTCATTCCGATGGCGCGCAGTTATGTTGCACGGCAGATCGTCAAGCTAGGCGGGCAGCCGGTGTGGCGTGACGGCACGACGACCGACAACGGCAACTGGATCCTCGATATACACAATCTGCGCATCGTTGATCCCGTTGCGCTGGAATCGGAGATCAATCAGATCGTCGGTGTGGTCAGTGTCGGGCTGTTTGCCAGGCGTGCCGCCGACGTGGTGATCGTTGGCGACCACGTGCGCGCAAGGCGTTGACGGTTCGTTGAGTCAGGGGTTGTGTGGGGCAGCTTTTGTGGGAGCGGCTTACGCCGCTCCGACACATGCCGCTTCTGCAGGAGCCAGCGGGTATCAGGGTTTTTCGACCTGCTTGAGCATCGCCGCAAGTCCGCCTTGCAATGCCACTGAATCAAATCCAACCTTGCTCAGGATGAATGTGGCTGCGGCGCTGCGTTCTCCAGTGTTGCAATACACGATTACTTTGCGACTGCGGTCCAGTTCATCTAGGCGGTCGCGAAGATTGAACAGCGGTATGTTCAACGCGCTCTTGATCGCCCGTTCTTCGAATTCTTCGCTGGTGCGAACATCCAGAATTTGCGCGCCCTGGCGCACCAGGATGCTGGCCTTGCCTGCGGTCACCCAATCGACCACCGGTGGCGTCAGGATTTCGGCGAAATCCTTGCTGGACAGTCGCATCAGCTTGCCGTCGGACATCATCGTAACGCTGGCATTGCGCACGCTCTTGGTGAGCAACGCATCCTCGCCGAAGGTATCGCCGCGCACCAGGTACGCAATGATCGCCTCGCTGTCGCCGCTCTGTTTGGAAACCGAGGCAGAACCTTCCTTGACGACATAAAAGTAATCGGCCTCGTCGCCTTCGCGCACGATCATCTGGCTCTTGACCACGTGCACTTCGTCGAGACGCTGAAACAATCTTTCCACCGCGCCCGTAGGAAGCTTGTGCAGGGCACGATTGTGCAGCACCCGAAATACCCAGCGGTTCGAATTCGGGTCGTCCGAGTAATGGCGGAACCCTTCGCTGCGACTGAGCTGATCCCAGACCATGATTTTTTCGGCATAGCGGCGGTCGAGCTTAATCAGGACTGCGATCAGCGACTCCACGGTGGCGGTAAAACGCCGCGGCTGCAGGTCGCCAAGTGGATAGCGTCCCTGCAAAGAACTTCCATCCGTGGTTTTGACCTTGCCATCGGGATAGTCGCCGCGCACCACGCCGCTGACGACATAGATCGAGTGGTCGTCGATGTCGCCGGCCTTAAACAGCACCGTGCCCTTGCCCACGTCATCGGTCTGAGCCTCTTTGGCAAGCTGCTCCAGGCATTCCGGGCGCAGTTTGTCGAGCGGGTAGAATTTGGCGAGTTGATTGGCATCGACCGGCATCGAACTGCTCCATGCAACGAGGTGGGGTGCCACCCAGTGAGTGTAGCCCCGACGGTCGGGGCTGCGAAACGGGCGCAACCGCTGGCGCGTGCTTGAGCTTAGCCGCGGCTTGCGCCACGCTTGCAGCCCACGGGGCTCGGACGCCCTCACTAACTTATACTCTTGGCGTCTATGCTTCCTGTTCTTTTCCCAAACCCTGCGGAACCGCCCCATCGCATGTCGACTGTTCTTGATAGTGAGCCCGCAGCGGTTTCCTGGATTCCGCTGCTGGTCTGTGCCGACCATGCCGCCAGTTTCGCGCGTCATTTGGGTCGCGATATTTCGCAGTGCGAGTACCTGCAGGATGTCAAGTCACTGGCGCGGCTGCTGCCTGACCGGCCTTATCTGATCAACCTATGCGATTGCAGCTACCACTTTCTGGTGGCGTTTGGTGCCGCGTTGGTAAGCGAACAGACCAATCTGCTGCCCGCCTCGCGCGCCGAACAAGTAGTGTCCGAAGTTGCCGCGTCCTGGGAGGGCAGCCATATCGTGGCGGATGCGTTTGTCGCTGCAGCGATTCACCAGGCGATTCGGAGCGAAAGCTTTGTCGTGCCCATGGTGGATGCCGCGCTGGTCGCCGTGATCGGCTTCACTTCTGGCAGCACGGGGCAGCCTCGAGCGCACCGCAAAACCTGGGGTGGATTTGCCGCCAGCAACGCAAACAATGTTGTCGCGTTGCGCGCCGTGATTGGCGCCGCGGCGCATTTTGGCGTGTTGGCCACAGTGCCGCCGCAACACATGTATGGCATTGAGCTATCGATACTGATGCCGCTGCTTGCCGGTGCCACCCTGTACACGCGACGCGAGTTGTTTCCGGCTGACATCGCCGCGAGTCTTGCTGAATTGCCGATGCCGCGGGTTCTGGTAACGACCCCAGTGCACATGCGCGCGCTGGTGGCCGCGCAACACCCGATGCCGGCAATCGCTGTAGTCGTCTCGGCAACCGCGCCATTGACGTCGAGCCTGGCTGGCGAAGTGGAGCACGCACTGCAAACCCAGGTGCTGGAGGTATTTGGCTCGACCGAGACCTGCGTTATCGCCAGTCGACGTGCCGCGCTCGAGCAGGATTGGTTATTGATGCCTGGCGTTTCCTTGACGCCGCAGCCGGACGGCACACTGGTGCACGCGCCCTGGTTCGAGCAGCCAACGTTGCTGCAGGATTTGGTGGAGTGTCTGCCCGAGCAGCGATTCCGCCTGTGCGGGCGCCACAGCGACCAGATCGAGATCGCCGGAAAACGCGCGTCACTTGCCGATCTCACTCGTCGTCTGCAGGCCATCGACGGTGTGCTGGATGCAGCGGTGGTGCAGGAAGAGGGTGAGACTGGCATCCGCCGCTTGGCGGCGCTGGTGGTTGCACCCAGGCTCGGCGCGGCACAAATCGTGGCCGAACTGCGCCGCAGTGTCGATCCTGCTTTCGTTCCGCGGCGCATCGTCAAGCTCGATGCGTTGCCGCGCAATGCAGTCGGCAAGCTTCCACGGCAGGCTGTGCTGGACTGTTTGAGGAGAAAGTAGCGGGTGTTTCGCTGCACTCGTGCCGCGGCGCCATTTCCCATAGCAGCGCAGCAAGCCCCGTTAGGGAACGGCTGAATAAGTCACCACTTCGTCTTCGCCACGCTGCTTATTGCTTGCCAAACCCCGCTTTCAACAGCGGAGCTGGTCGCTCTCAACAGCGGAGCTGGTCAACCTGCGGTTTTTCGTCCCCTGACTCAGAGGGCTATCGCGGCTCCGGACTTGTTCAGAGGTTCCTCAGAGATGCAGACCGTCGATTTCGATCAACAGGTTCTTGCGGCAAATATCCGCGGCCAACACCAATAGCGATGCCCGCGCGGGTAGCCGGCGTCGCAGTTCAGCCACTACTGAGTCGCAAGCCTGGGGATGTCGCAGGTACACCTTGAGCACGGCAAGATCGGAAAATCGCGCCGGGCAGCGCGCGTCGCGCGCGTGTGCCTGCTGCAGCAAGGCATCAAGATTTAGAATAGTCTCTTCCAGCTGTGCAAGCACATCGCCGTCGTGATGGGTGGCGTGACCAACGATGCTGGCAGTGCCGGAAATCAACAATTCACCACCCGCGTTCAACATGGCACGAGCGAACCGAGGCGATGCCCGTCCATACTGGCGCGGATAGTCATAGGCGCTGATCTGACGAGGGTTCTCGATCGCTCGGCCGGGTTTGGTGGCGGCCAGCCAATAGATCTGCACCACCGGCTCGCCATCGCGGCGACCAATGGCAGTGGCAGCAGGCAGCGGTCGCAATGGGCGTGTCGCAAGCCCTTCGGCGCGCCCCACACAAAAAAGCTTATAGCGTTCCGCGTCGCCGTCGCCGAGCGTGATGGCGTCAAAGTAATTCCACATACGCAGCAGGTGCGGCTTGCCCGACTGACTCTGGAAATTCGCGATCTGCGCATAGGCGCTTGCGGTGGCAGCGCCAATCTCGTCGTGTTCGCGCTCGTCGATTTCGATGATGCCGAGCAGATGCCGGTCGTCCTCACTAAAACGGATGGCGCCGGCTCGACCAGTGCGCACCGGACCGTTGCTATGCCACACCTCACGCAGTCCCGCGCCGTGCAGTGCTTCCAACGCGACATGCAGGCGGCGTGGATGCGGTGCAAATGCGTTACTGGTGCCGAATACGATTTCGGCCAACACGTTGGCATCGGGCTCGGGTGCCATCGGTGTGTTGCAATAGCGCACCGTCAAGCCGCTGCTCTGGTCGGGTTGAAGTGCGTGCTCAGACATGGTCTTGTGAGGTCGTGCCGCCGCTGAATTTCTCGCCGGTCTGGCGACGACGGAAAGTCGCCGCCGCCCACTGTTTTCCGAGCATGCTCAAGCTGGTAATGCGATACACCATGCGGAACAGAAACAGGCGCCAGCGCACGCCATCGTCGCGATACACATCTCCGGCGAGCATCGAGATCACTGCTTCTTCCATGCGCAGCGCATTGCGCGGATTGGCGAACAACTTTGCCATGGTCGGCGAAGTAAAGCGGAAGATGAACCAGGAAAACAGGCGCAGACCCTCACCCACATGCCGGGCGTATTTCTTCTGTAGCGCTGCCTCGCGCGCAGGCTCGCGCAGGGCGCCGGCGACCACTTCGGCAGCGCGCTCGGCGCTGTCCATGGCCAAAAGGACGCCGCTGGAGAAAATCGGATCGACGAAGGCGATCGCGTCGCCGGCCAGCAGCCAGCGCGGGCCCCCGATCGGATCGCAGGTGTAGGAATAATTACCCGTGACGTGGAAGTTGCCAACCATCTCGGCGTCCTGCAACCGCTCCCATACGCCTGGAATGGCGCGCAAGGTTTCGATCAGAAACTCGGAACCGCGAGCGCGGCGCTGCTTCAGGTATTCGGGCCAACACACAGCGCCGACGCTCATCAGGCCATCGGGCAGGGGAATCATCCAAACCCAACCATGCGCAAACCGATAAACACTGATGTTGCCCTGATCCTCACCGGGGCGCCGCACGGCACCGCTGAAATGCGCAAACAGTGCTGCACTCTGATGCTTGTTGTGCTTCTTCTTCAGCCCAAGTTCGCCGCCGAGCAGGGTGTCGCGGCCGCTGGCGTCGACGAAATAGCGTGCATGCAGCGTTTCCACCGCGCCGGTTGAATCGAGAAGTTCGGCCTGTACGCCGCCGTCGTCGAAGCGTACGTTCTGTACGCGCACGCCCTCACGCGTGTGTGCGCCATTTTCCGCGGCGTGACGGAACAGCATTTCATCGAACTGATCGCGGCGCACCTGCCAGGCATAGGGCGCAGTTGGGCGCAGCGAGCGCGCGAACCGATAGGTGCTGTATTGCTGTCCTTCGCTGGTTGGGAAATCAGCGCCAAATTTGCGCAAGCCGATGGCTTCAACTTTCTCGAGCGCGCCGAGGCGCTCCAGGATTGGGCGGTTCATCGGCAACAATGATTCGCCGATGTGAAAACGGGGATGCCGGTCGCATTCGACCAGTTGCACAGTCAGCCCTTGGCGCGCCAACAAGGTGGCGACTGTGGAGCCGGCTGGCCCTCCGCCGGCCACCAGCACATCACAGCGGGATAGATTGTTACTGGTCATCGGCAGGTCGGAATCAGGCGGGCGGGCGTGCTCAAGCTGTCATGTTACAATGCGCGCCGCGTCGCCTCCGTTTTCGGAGGCGTTCTTTTCTGCGGGATATTTTTTTATTGGAACGGGGCCTTATGTCCAATCTGCAATCCCCGGCCGAGCAGGAGCTCGCGCAATTGATCGTCGAAGCGCTCAATCTGGAAACGGTTGTCGCTGCCGACATCCTGCCCGATGCGGCTTTGTTTGGAGAAGATCTGGGCCTGGATTCAATTGACGCGCTGGAAATGGCGCTGGCGATCTCCAAGCGCTACGGTTTTCAGCTGCGCTCCGACAACGAGGACAACAAGCGCATTTTCGCCTCGCTGCGATCGTTGTCAGCGCATATCGAGCAGCATCGCGCGCCTTGAACGTGTCGATTTCGTACCGACCTCGATCGCGGCTGGCGGCGCCTGGTTCGCTCAGAAGTCACCGGTTACCTCCCCGCCCATGCCAAAGTTCGAGTCGCTGTTCCTGATCGGGGATGCCCATCCCGCATTGCCGGGTCACTTTCCTGGTACGCCGGTAGTGCCCGGAGTTGTCGTGCTCGATCAGGTGATCAGCTTGCTGGCGACGCTAATCGAGATCGACGCGCATCTGATCGATCTGCCCCAGGTAAAATTCATCGAACCGTTGCTGCCTGGGCAGGTCGCGCGAATCGAAATGGAAGTTGAGGCGAATCGCGCTCGCTTTCGCGTTGAGCGTTGCGCGACGCAGGATGCTGGAACAGTGATTGCAAGCGGCGGGCTTCAATGGCGGAACGTGCCGTGAACCAGCCTCCGGTAACTTCCGCTTCGGCACCTCCCGCCTCGGTAACGTCATCCTCTGCAACGGCGCCCTCTGCAACGGAATGGAAGCAGCGCCCCGAAGGCGGAGGACGTTTCGCGATCTGGTTGATTTGCAGCATCGCCAGTTTCTGTGGCCGCGCCATTGCGCGCCTTTTCCTGTTTCCGATCACGCTGTATTTTCTGATTCGACGCGGCGCCGAGCGGCGTGCATCGCGCGACTATCTGACGCGGGTTTTCCGGCGCCGGGCAAGTCTGATCGAGGTGGCCAGGCACATTCACTGCTTCGCCTCAACGATCACCGACCGCGTGTACCTGTTGTCCGAGCACTTCCGTCGCTTCGAGCTGCGCACTCATGGATTGGATCCGCTGCACGCGATCATGGACCGAGGTCAGGGCGTATTGTTGCTCGGATCGCACCTGGGCAGTTTCGAAGCCTTGCGTGTACTTAGTCTGTTGCGGCCAAACACCAAGGTGAGGGTGGTTTTGGATGTCAGCCACAATCCGGCGATCACGTCGCTGCTGGGCGCACTCAATCCCGAAATTGCGCGAACGGTAATTGACGCGGGACAGGACGGCACCGCGATTGTGCTGGCCATACGCGAAGCGCTGGAAGAGGGTGCCCTGGTCACCTTGCTGGCAGATCGCATGCACCCCGGCGAAAAAACCGTGCGCGCCGTTTTTCTTGGCGATAACGCAGATTTTCCGGTCTCGCCCTGGCTCATTGCTTCAGTGCTCAAGGTGCCGGTGGCGTTATGTTTTGGCCTCTTCCTCGGCGGCAACCGCTACGATCTGCACTTTGAGGTGCTCACCGAATCGCTGCACATCGACCGAAGGCATCGCCAGCAACAACTCGCCCAATGGGTGCAGCGCTACGCCGATCGGATCGAGCATCACTTGCGCATCGCGCCCTACAACTGGTTCAACTTCTATGACTTCTGGAAATCTGCACGCACTACTGGCCTGGGCGCTGAGCTCGAGCATCGCGGCAACGGCACTGGCGTCGCCACAGACTGAAGCGCTGGTGGCGCGTTTGGCGCGTCCCGCGCCAGCGACAACCGCATTTGTCGAGGTGCGTTTCTCTGATCTTTTGACCGAGCCGCTGGTGAGTCGCGGCGAACTGCGCTTTGACGCCGCCGATCGGCTGGGAAAACGCGTGGATGAGCCGTTTCGTGAGACCACGACAGTGCGTGGCGAAAGCGTGCGGATCGAACGCAGTGGCCGCAAGCCGATGCAGTTCAACTTGAAACGCGCGCCAGAATTGCGTGCCTTGTTGGCCGGGTTTTCCGGACTGTTGGCAGGAGATATCGTTGCTTTGCGTCGCCACTTCGATATCAAGGTCGTAGGCAGCGATACGCGCTGGCAAATAGCACTCAATCCGCGTGACGCGCGCATGCGCAAGCGAATACCCGAAGTCACCGTATTGGGCAGCAACAACGCGCCGCGTTGTTTCAGGATCGAACAGGCCGATGGCGATATCAGCATCATGCTGATTGATGCAGCGTTGACTCCGCCGCTGCTGCAAACACTGGCGATACCGCAGCAATTGACGTCTTCCGCACTACTCGATCACTGTCGCGAGCAGGTCGGTTAGAGGTATGCGCGCCGGTCTGCTCGTCTTGTTGCTGTGGCTGCTGGCGTTGGTCGCGCTCGGGCTGTTCGTGCGCAGCCACTTTGTGATCAGTTCCGATTTGCGTTTGTTCATGCCGGCAGCACAGACGCCCGAGCAACACCTGCTGATCGAAGAGATTGGCGAGGGGCCGGGCTCGCG
>JAWXCG010000098.1:0-4705 GCA_034440555.1 Pseudomonadota bacterium | reverse complement strand
GGCCCAGCAAGCCAGTGCGCAGCGCACTCAAAAGCAGGAGCGAAAACTACACTGAACTATTGAACGGACTGTCTCAAACCTATTGACGCGTTCCGCTGGTTGTTGTCAGCCAAGATCGAATCTGCGTTTGCAGGATGATCATCGGCGCACCAAAGCAGGCGTAAAGGACGCAGGGTCGTACCTTGGCGCTAGCCAACACGGCGCCGGGATCGAACTTCAAAAGCAGATGCAGCAAGGCGATCATGCGCTTGCAGTTGGGGTGCAGGAAGCCGAAGTTGCGCGCGCGCTGGAATCCTCTGGGCAACACATGCGGCAGCACCAGAAGTAGGTCGGGTACCCCTGCGCGGGACCCGACCTACGCGCTGCGGTTTTTACCCCATGACTCAGGAGGCTATCAAAGCTCCGAACCTGTTCAGAGGTTCCCTATTGACTGCAGGCTACGCGCCGCGACGCGATTATGGTTTTCCGGCGTGGATGCTATCCCGACGCCAGATCAAACATCGATTGTTCGCGGGCATCGCCACATCATCCAGCAGTCGCAGCCCGATGCGCTCGGCCAATGCATTTACTGCCTCGAAATCGCGAATGCCAGAGAGCGGATCGCGTGCGCGCAACGTGGCATCGAAGGCGTGATTGCTGTCGCTGGTGTATTCGCCGCGGTAGTTAAAAGGTCCGTAGATCACCACCGTGGCATCATCAGCCAGAACTGCAGCGAGCCCGGCAAAGAATGCTTCGACTTCGGGCCAGCTCATGATGTGCAGCGTGTTGGCGCTGAACAAGCCGTCATAGCCGACGACCCTGCCATCTGCTGCGCGTGGCAGTTGCGGTCGTGGTGCCAAATGGGGTTCGGGCACCGGCACCGCCTGCAACACAAATGGCGCAGGCGTGTTGGGTAACGCTGTCTCATCCAGCCAAAGACGAATTCCCGGAAGGTAATCTGGATGATCGGAGCATTGCCAGACCAGCCAGGGCATTGCCGCGGCAAAATGCACCGCATGTTGCCCGGTGCCCGAACCCACCTCAAGCACCTGCCTTCGGTCGGCGAAGTGTTGGCGCAATACCGCAAGAATCGGATCGCGATTGCGTTCGCTGGCGGGTGAGCGTGGTTTGCTGGTCATGTTCGGATGATGCCGCATTTCCAGCGCAGCGCAACGTTGCGATGCATTCGCTGCCGTGCATTCGCTGAAGCCGCTCCGACAAAATCCTGCGCTCGAGCACACTAGAACTCCAGATCCAGCGCCGCGCACAGATAGTCGACCATGGGCGCCAGGCCCTTGAAATGATCGATGACGATGTTGTGCAGCTGATCGCCGAGTACCTGATCTTGAGTGAGGGCCGTGCCGGCGGCCAGGCTCTTGCGTTTGAGGTCTTCGAGTAGCGGGTGGGCAGGGTCGACGCCGCGGGGTGGGCGGATGAGTGACTCGCCCCAGAACTGGTAGCGGCCGCGAAAGAGTTTCGATTGCGTGGCTTTGATCCACGCAGCAGGATTTTCATCGAGAAAGGCGCGCAGGCGTTTGAGCGTGTCGGATTCAGGGTGCCAGATGCCGCAACCGATGAAACAATCATCGGGCGCGATATGCAGGTAGAAGCTGGGCGCTGGTACTTGCTTTGAGCGCTGATGAAAAAAGCGTGCGCCGGACCAGGTTTTATAGGGGATTTTGTCTTTGCTGAAGCGCGTGTCGCGGTACAGCCGAAACATCGAGCCGCCCTGTTTGCGCGGATCGGCGACAAAATGCGGGCTGATCTTTGCCAGTGGCGTCGCCAGGTCGGCGATCAACGCTTGAAACGGTTCGCGCACGTCGCTCTCGAACTTCGCCTTGTGGGCCTCGAACCAATCGCGATTGTTGTTCTTTTGCAGTTGCCGGAAGAACGTGAGCGTGGCTGAAGTAAAATAAACTTTCTTCATTGCAGATCCTCTTGAACATTGCGAATCCAGCTTTCGACCTGGTCAAGCAGGCGCAATGCAGCGCCGTCTTGTGCGCGCTCACGGCGCAGCGTGTGAACGCGTCCGAGTAGCGCTGCGGCGCCGCGTTCGGGTGGTTCTGGATTTTCAATCAATCGATTGCGTTTCCAGTCGCGCCAGCGCTGATGCTCCTGGACATCGAGGCTGTCCGGATAATGACGCGCACGGTAGCGAAACAGCAGTTCGCGATAGCGCAGGTCACTGAACTCGCTACCCAAGGCGCGCAACTGCTCAGGACCAGCACGGCGAACCTGTGCCGCCCGTTCCAGGTCCGCATTGCCGGGGAGGCCGGCGTACAGATCGAATTCGGCTTCAGATTTTGGATAGGCCACCACGTTGGCGAAAACCTCGCGTACTTTTTGCGCCAGAAGTTCAGTGTGCAGCAGGCGTTCGCGATGGCGCAGGCAGCGTTCGACATCCAGACCGATGCGTGCCATGTCCACTCCGGCCAATGTCGACATCGGCGCCAACGCCGGGCTCTTGTTCACGTGCACCGTCTTGAGCGCAATGCGTGCGACGTCTTCGGGTAGATCGGCGCGGGATACGAAGACGCGGTCACGAATTTCGCCCGAGTCGAGTTCGATCAAATCCGTTGGGTCGGCATCCAGATCGACCACGATGACGCCATTGGGCTGGGTCGGGTGCTGGCTGATCGGCAACACCATGGCCAGACAGCCGCGTTCCGCCGGGAAACGCGAGGAGGCATGCAGCAATGGGGTTCCCTGATTCCAGTCGAGCAGTGCCGCGGCCTTGCGTTTGTCGCGAAGTGCGAATAGATAATCAAACAACTTGGGCTGCGCCGTGCGGAAGCGTTTGGCCATGCCGAGCGTGGCCATGACATCATTGAGCGCGTCGTGCGCATGGGCATGCGAAATGCCATTGGCCTTGCTCAGATGTTCCAGTCGAAAGCTTGGCAAGTCCCCGTCGCGGCGCGGCCATTCGATGCCACTTGGACGCAGTGCGTAAGCCATGCGCAGTGCATCAATCAGATCCCAGCGCGAGCAGCCGTTGCGCCATTCGCGGCCGTAGGGATCGAAGAAGTTGCGCCATAGGCCATGGCGCGTTACTTCGTCATCGAAGCGGATCGAGTTGTAGCCCAGGGTGCAGGTTCCCGGCTGCGCGATCTGCTCGTGGACGCGAGCGAAGAATTCTGGCTCGGCAATACCCTCGCGCTGCGCATGCTGCGGCGTGATGCCGGTAATCAGACAGGCTTCCGGGTTGGGCAGCAGATCTGACGTGGGGCGGCAATAGAAACTCACTGGCGTGTCTATCGGTTCGAAGTTCGAATCGGTGCGCACGCCAGCGAACTGGGCAGGGCGGTCGCGTCGGGGATCGGCGCCAAAGGTTTCGTAGTCGTGCCAGAAGTAGGTGGGCTGCATGCGGGTATTATTGCCGACTCGAGCCACTTCAGCGGTAGTCGACAAGGTTCGGCTAATATGGGCGGATGAAAAACGTCTCGCCAGCCCCCGATGCCCTGCCGCAGGTGCATCTGAAAATTGAACGCCGATCCAATCATCCCTGGATCTATCAGAAGATGGTCGAAAAGCCCGAGGTCAAACCACGACCCGGCAGCATCGTCGACATTGTCGATCGCGATGGCACTTGGTGTGGCCGTGGCTTCTATAACGGGCATTCCCGTATTTCACTACGCGTGCTCACCGCTGACCCGGACGAGGCGCTGGACGCAGATTTTTTTCGCCGCAAGATTGGCGCAGCCATTGGATTGCGCCGCGAGCTGTTGGGCCTTGATGTGGTCAGCGACGCCTATCGCGTGGTGCATTCGGAAGGTGACGGGTTGTCCGGGCTAGTGGTCGACCGATTTGGATCAACGCTGGTGGTGGAATTTTTCTCCGCTGGCATGTTTCGCTTGCGTGAGTTGATCCGCGAGGTGCTGCTCGAACAGTTCCCGGACAGCCAGTATTACTGGTTCGCTGACGACCACGTCGGCAAGCAGGAGAGTTTCGACTGCCATCCGCCGGCGCCACCGGAGCCTGGAATCATCACCGAGCACGGCATGCGTTTTCGCGTTGAGCCCGGACGTGGGCACAAGACCGGTTTCTTCGCCGATCAGCGTGACAACCGTAAGCGTTTGGCCGAGTACTGCAAGGGCAAGAGCGTGCTCGACCTGTGCTGCAACAGCGGCGGTTTTGCGATCTACGCCAAAGCCCAGGGCGGTGCCGATGAAGTGATCGGCATCGACATGGACGAGGAAGTCATCGAGGTGGCCAAGGCCAATGCGCAGCTCAACAAGGCGCGCATCAAGTTTGTCCAGTCCGATATATTTCCGTGGTTGCGCGATGCGGGCAATCGTGGCGACGCGTTCGATGTGGTGATTCTCGACCCGGCCAAAATGACGCGCGATCGCGAACAGATTATTCCGGCGTTGAAGAAATACCTGGACATGAACAAGCTGGCAATGAGCGTGATCAAGCCGGGCGGCATTTTGCTGACATGCTCGTGTACCGGTCTGGTCAAGGAAGAGGAATTTCTCGACATGATCCGGCGCGCGGCTTATTACGCCAATCGCACGGTGCAAATTCTGGAGGTCCGTGGTGCCGGCGCCGATCACCCGTGGATGGCGCATGTACCGGAGTCGCGCTATCTGAAAGCGGCGTTTTGTCGGGTTGATTGAGCGCGTGGGCGTGGCCCGCGTTTTTTAGCATCGGCGTAGTTAGGCCGCGGGCCAGCGCATGCCGATAGGAATGGTGGGCCGTTGCCCACCCATGACGGAGCGACTTGATG
>JAWXCG010000097.1:0-19983 GCA_034440555.1 Pseudomonadota bacterium | reverse complement strand
GGCCGATCGGCCGAATCGCTAGTCACATTGTGCCTGCGTCGTAGGCCGGGCGGGTGCGTCTGCGGACGAGACGCACCGCCGCCAATTCAGCTCAGCGCCCACCCGCCGGCCGTCGTCGCGTTGATTCCAGATAGCGGAAGAACTCGGCATCGGCGCCCAGCATCAGCGTGGTGTTGGCGCCCATGGTGGAGTAACTCTCCAGCGTGCGGAAAAACGCATAGAACTCGGCGTCGGCGCCAAATGCCTCGCCGTAGATCTTGGTCGCCTCGGCATCCGCCTTGCCGCGAATTTCGGCGGCCTTGCGCTCGGCTTCCGAAGTGATTGTGCGCAGCTCGCGTGACATCTCGCCGAGCAGCTCGGAACTGCGTCCCTGACCCTCGGCGCGGAAACGCTCGGCAATACTTTGGCGCTCGGAAATCATTCGCGTCTCGACTTGCGCACGCACCGAATCGATGTAATTGATGCGACGAATACGCACGTCGACCAGTTCGATACCGAGCTCGGGCATCAGCTTTGAAGCTGCTTCGCGCATTTCCTGTTCGAGCAATTCGCGGCCCTTCTTGGGTTTTTCCAAGGCCACATCCTGACGCGTGATCAGCTCTTCCTCGAGACTCTTCAGGTCGACTTTCCAATCCTTGGAACGGACGATTTCCTCAAGGGATGTACCCGAAATGATGTCGCGGACCACCGAGTCGATGATGTCATCAAGGCGCGTGCGTGCGCCCTGCTCGTCGCGCACCGAACGCAGGAACTGCAACGGATTGGAAATACGCCAACGCGCTGTGGTATCGACCAGCACAAACTCACGGCCCAGCGTCGGCACCTGGCTGACATCGCCATCCCAAGGCAGCACGCGCTTGTCGAAACGCCGCACATCCTGGATGAAGGGTTTCTTCCAGTGCAGGCCGGGATCGGTGATCACTGAGCCTACCGGTTCGCCAAACTGCACCAGGATCGCCTGCTCGGCCTGATCAACCACAAACAGCGAATTGCGCAGAAGCAACAATATAAGCGCGGACACCACCAGCAGTATTGTAGTGCGCATGATCAGCGAGCCTCCTCGGCAACAACAGTGGGCGTGGCCTGGTGCATATTGAGCAACGGAATCGGGCCGGTCTGGCCATTCTGGATCACGTACACGGCGCCAACCTTGGGCAGCACCTGATTCAAGGTTTCCAGATACATGCGTGTGCGCGTGACTTCGGGCGAGGCGCGATACTCGGCGAGGATCGAGCTGAATCGCACGGTTTCGCCCCTGGCCTGATTGACGCGTTCGATCGCATAACCCTCGGCCTCGGCAATCAGGCGGTTAGCCTCACCCTTCGCGCGCGGGATCTCCTGGTTGGCCTGTTTGGTCGCCTCATTGATCATCCGCTCGCGCTCCTGACGCGACTCATTCACTTCATTGAACGCCGGTTGCACGGCGGCGGGTGGCACCACGTCCTGCAACTCCACAGTGACGACGCGGATGCCGTTGTCGTACTTCTCCATCGCTTCCTGGATTTCATCGCGCACACTGTTGGAAATTTCCACGCGCGCCGTCGTCAGCACATCGCTGCCCAGCCGATTGCCAACCGCTCGACGCATCACCGACTCGGAAATATCCCGCAGCGTGCCTTCGGGATTGCGCTGGTGGTAGAGAAATTTCATCGGATCCGCGATGCGATACTGCACTACCCACTCCACATCGATGATATTCAGATCACCCGAGAGCATCAGCGACTCGTCAGGATGGTCTTCTTGCGAATATTCGGTGCGATCGCCCTCTACATTTTGCGTGCGAAACCCGAACTCCTGCTTCAGTACGCGTTCGGTTTTCACCAACTGGACCTTGTCGACACCAAACGGAAGTTTGAAATGCAGGCCAGGGTCGGCGGTGGCGATGACCGCGCCGAAACGCTTGACCACGGCACGCTCCTCGGGCTGCACCGTGTAGAAACTGCTCAGCGCCCCCCACAGCAGGATCAAGGCCACGATGCCCAGGCCAATCAGCCCAAGCGGCAAGTCCGGGCGCACACCGCCGGGTCCAGAACGTCGCGGTGGACTGTCACTGCCATTGCCACCACGCACTACTTTGAACAAGGCCGCCAGGTGTTCGTTGGGTCTGCTCATCTTGTTGCTCCCGAAGTGTAGACGCGACCGCGCGTCCGGATTGACCGGCGCAGCATAACAAGGTGCGCGTCCGACGGCGCATTGTTCGCGCACTGGCGGCAGCACGGCAAATTCTGCGTGTTGACCCATTCGCCGTGCTGGATGCTCCGCTCGGGCGCTACGCGTTGGCGTAAGAGATCGGCGTGGTCGGGATGGGAATCGTGATTGCCGCCAAACGCAACAGTCTGCCCCGCTCGGTTACGCCCAAGCTTCTGCGTAGTCTGCGCAAACGCTCGTTGGCGTCCAAGCCCGGCAAAATACCTGCACCCGGATCGAACTCGGATGGGTTGAGGGGCGATGGACACGGTGGTTGGCTTTGACGTAATCGGCGGCAGTAGCCGCAAAGATATTAGGCACATAGCGCTGCGGATTGCGATCGACAAACGCGAACCAGCTCGACTTCACCTGCAGCATGATCCAGTGGCCGCGTTTGAATGTGTGCAGAACAACATTGCGCGCAAACTTCACCGAAGTTACTTCATTCTGCGTCAGCGCCTTGGGCGTTTCATAACTTTCGCGAAAACGCATGCGGAATGGTTCGCCGCGCACCAGCGTCTGCTGGCCGCCATAGTCGCGCTTGCCGGCGTCGGCATCATTGTCGATCCAGCCGCGTTGCTTGCCCGGGTTGACATCAATGAATCCCCGCTTCTCGTACTGCTCGGTCGGACCGAGTGCGCTACGGTAACGATCCACGCCATACGGCGCCGACGAGTAAGGCGTACGCTTCATCAGGATCGGGTAGCGCTTGGCCTTGCTGGCCGCGTTCGGCACACACACCGCGGTGAACAGTCGCTTGCCATCGCGCATCGGTATGCGGAATTCGAACTTGCTGTAACTGCTGCGAATTTTCTGCGCGCGTGCGTCCGGGCTTTTCAGCGTCAACGCCGATTGCGTTGCAGTGGCATCCGGTGAGTGCTCGGCATGCGCGGCGCCAGGGGTGGGGCGCTGGGCGCTGGCACATAGTGAGATCATGGCGAAAGTCGTCAGCACAGCGGCGCGCAGGGATGACTTGGACAAAAGCATGCTTTCTCTCCCGGCCAAAGTGCGCATTCTAGACTGCAGATCGAAATGCGGTGAATACAGCAGCGCCGCGCGTCTTTTCGTGTCGCACCCGTTGCGTTCCAACGCAAACGCTCAGCGCGAGCGGATTTCATCGAAGCTGAGTTCAAATCGGGCCAGGTATTTTCGCAGCCGGTCAGCATCATTGCTGGAGGTTTTGTGCGCGCGGCTAGCCTGGAACAATAGGCGACCGGCTTCACTCAGGTTTTTTGCGCGCGCGCAGATTGCGAGTACGTCGATCAGCTGTGCGCGCTCGAAGCGATCGACTTCGTCCCAGCGGGCGCCGAGCAGGCTCCTGGCATCGCGTTCGTCGCTTGAGCTGGTTTGCGGATCGCTTGTGTGCGCGCTCCAGAGCCGCTTGAGTCGCCCGATTTCCTCGTCGACAACGTCGACGGTGATTCGGCCGTGCTGCGAAAGCGTCGCCATGCGCGTGACCGAGGCGCCTAGATCACGGAAATTGCCGGGCCAGACCGCTTCGCTGCCGGTGGCAAAGCGCAGGAAGCGCTCGCGCGCCTCGCGATTGAAAGTGACGCGCTCGCCGTGCACGCGCGCGAAGCGCTCGAGCTCGAAGTCGAGATTCGGCTCTATATCTTCCTGGCGCTCTTTCAATCCCGGCAAGTAGAAAGTCCACATGTTGAGGCGCGCGAACAGGTCTTCGCGAAAGTGTCCGTCGGCCACGGCCTGCGCCAGGTCACGGTTGGTGCCGGCCAGCAACTGAAAATCGCTGCTGACTTCCCGGTCCCCACCCAGTGGCGGGAAGCGCTTGTCTTCGATCGCGCGCAACAACATCGCCTGCTCGTCCAAGCCCAGTTCGCCGATCTCGTCAAGGAACAGCAGTCCGTTATCGGCACTCTTCAGACAACCGGCGCGTTCGGCTTGGGCGCCGGTAAACGCGCCGCGCACGTGACCAAACAGCGCGCTGGCCGCACCGTCGCCACGCAAAGTGGCGCAGTTCACTTCCACGAATCGCCCCGCAAGTTCATGCCGGATCTTCTTCAGCTCGAACAGATTTCGCGCCAGCATACTTTTGCCAGCGCTGGTCGGGCCCATCAGCAGGATCGGTGCCTTGGAGCGTGTCGCGACGCGCTCGATCTGCTCGATCATGCGATTGAACGCGGAACTGCGCGTGGCGATACCACTCTTGAGAAAACTTGTCGTGTCCTGCTGCTGCGCCTGAAATCGTTGCGCGATGCGATCGTAGCGCGCAAGGTCAAGATCAATCAGCCCGTGGCTGCCTGGGTCGCCGGCCTTCTGCTTGAGCGGCGGGCTGGTCTGCAACAACACGCCTGGAATAAAGCGTGCCTCGGTCAACAAGAACCAGCAAATTTGCGCAACATGGGTGCCGGTGGTGATGTGCACCAGATATTCCTCGCGCTCGGTGTCGAACGGATAGGCGTGCATGAGGTCGAACAGGCGCGAATACATTTGCTCGAAATCCCAGGGGTCGGGCACGAAGAAATCATGAATGCGCACCTCGGTTTGCGGGCTCATTTGCGTGATGTCTTGCTGTACGGTTCGAGTCAGTTCGCGATGCTTGCGCTGATCCACCAGCAGCTCGATGCGATCGGCCTGGAAGTCGTCGAACATCGCCAGGCTCACTGTCGGTCGCCATTTTTCCCAACGGCCCTGACCCTGGCCAGCATCAAGCTGCATGCCCAGAAAGCCGAATACTACGCGCGATTTCATTGAGTAGACTCTATCCTGAAAGATAAATCATATCGTATGGGATCGATTTTATGTCGAGCTCACATGCGATCTCCGGCGCGCGCATTCGTCCAGCGCCGCTTGTTTCCCGATCAACTCACACGCAGGCGGACTTGAGAAATAGTTATCGTTGCCAACATGTTAGGACGCATGTTCGCGAAGTAACCGGCGATAGAAGGCGACCCTAAAGAGGTAAAAGACCGGAGCGTTTTCGCAGCTGGCATGAATCCTGATCTATACACGTTGGACCAACCGCTCTTCAGCCGGGCTGACGAGTAGGCCAGCGGTGGCCCGCATCGGGAGCGGTGCGGGCCGGCACCCACTAGAAATGTCGCTCAAGGAAACACGGACATGAACTCCCAGCGCTACGAAGTAATGGAACAAAGCGGCGGCGTGCCGATTCGCATGTGGACAAATGGCGTACCGGTCGAGGAAGAGGCGCGCGAACAACTGCGTAGGCTGGCACGCTTGCCCGTGGTCGGGCCTTTCGTCGCAGTGATGCCGGACGTGCATCTGGGCATCGGTGCGACGGTCGGTTCTGTGGTGCCGACCCGCGACGCGATCATTCCCGCCGCCGTAGGCGTGGACATTGGCTGCGGCATGATCGCTGCGCGCACGACATTGAATGCGCGCGATCTGCCCGATGATCTGTCGGGGCTGCGCAGCGCAATTGAGCGGGCGGTGCCGCATGGCCGTACCGGGTTCAAGCGCGGCCAGCGTGACCAGGGCGCCTGGGGTGAAACACCTAAGGCGGCTGAAATGGCATGGCGCGATCTCGACGGCGATTTCCGTCATTTGTGCGATCTACATCCGCGCTTGAAGAACACCAATAATCTGCAGCATCTGGGCACGCTCGGAACCGGCAACCACTTCGTGGAAGTCTGTCTGGATGAATCCGAGCAGGTTTGGGTGATGCTGCACTCGGGGTCACGCGGTGTCGGCAATGCCATCGGCACCCACTTCATCGAACTCGCGCAAAAGGACATGCGCGAGCACATCGCCATCCTGCCACACCGCGACCTAGCCTATTTCCAGGAAGGATCACAGCACTTCGATGACTATGTGTTCGCTGTCGGCTGGGCGCAGCGGTTTGCGCGCGAGAACCGCGCGATCATGCTGCAGCACACATTGCAGGCGCTCAAGCGCGCGGTCCCCAAGGCCTTTACTGTGGTCGACGATGCCGTCAACTGCCACCACAATTATGTTCAGCGCGAGCAGCATTTCGGCGCCGAGTATTTTGTCACCCGCAAAGGTGCAGTCAGCGCGCAAAAGGGTCAGCTCGGCATCATTCCTGGCAGCATGGGGGTGAAGAGCTACATCGTGCGCGGCCTAGGCAATGCCGACGCCTTGTGTTCGTGCTCGCACGGTGCCGGTCGCGTAATGAGCCGCACGCGCGCGCGTCGCGAGATCAGCATGGAGCAGCATCTAAAGGCGACTGCTCACGTTGAGTGCCGCCGCGATGCTGATGTGATCGACGAATCGCCGGCAGCGTACAAGTCGATCGATCAGGTAATGGCGGCGCAGAGTGATTTGGTGGAAATAGTGCACACGTTGCGGCAGGTTGTGTGCGTAAAGGGATAGCCAAGGTGCGCGGCATGCTCAAACTCGAGCATCTGCGCACATGGTCTGGTGCGGTTTACATTGTCGCAGCGTAAGTTCCTCGCGCACGGATTGCACAAGGCGCAACGACATTCAGATCGAATCAAAGGGGAATCACCGTGAGCGGGCAGGAAGCCAACACCATCCATATCGACGGCAGCGCGGGCGAAGGTGGCGGCCAGATGCTGCGCAGCGCTCTGACCTTGGCAATGCTCAGCGGCAAATCACTGCGCATGACGCGGATTCGTGCCGGGCGCAGCAAGCCTGGGCTTATGCGTCAGCATCTGGTGTCGGTGCAGGCGGCACAGCAGTTTTGCGCCGCGCAGGTCTTCGGAGCGGCGATTGGCAGTACCGAACTCGCGTTCGCACCGGGAGCGATTCAATCTGGCGTCTATCGCTTCGCCATCGGTACCGCCGGTAGCACGATGCTGGTGCTGCAGACGATTTTGCCGGCTGCGTTGCGTGCGGATGGGCGCACCACGCTGATCATCGAGGGCGGAACCCACAACGGCATGGCGCCGAGTACCGATTTTGTTACGCGAGCTTTCCTGCCGCAGCTACTTCGCATGGGTGCTCGTATCCAGATGGCCGTCGAGCGCCTGGGCTTCTACCCCGCGGGTGGCGGCGCCGTGCGCGTCGTCATCCAACCTTCGCCGCTTCAGCCTGTAAATGTGCACGAACGCGGCGCGGCGCTCGGAATTGAAGCGCACGCCATGGTGCTGGGATTGCCAACCAAGATCGCTTTGCGCGAACTCACCGCGGTGGCCGATAGCCTCAAGCTGCGTCGCGGCCAACTGCATGTGGATGAGCGCGTGCAGCGTGGCGGCGTGGGCAATGCACTGCATGTGATCGCCGCGTTCGAGCATGTCGATGAAGTCGTCACCAGCTTGGGTGAACGCGGCCGCTCGTCCGAAACGGTGGCGGCCGATGCGTGCAACCAGATGCACACTTACCTCTCGCACGATGCGCCCATCGGTGAACATCTCGCCGACCAGCTGCTTCTGCCTATGCTGGTCGCTGGCGGCGGTTCGTTCGTGACGGCAATGCCGAGCGGGCATCTGCTCAGCAACATCGCAGTGATCGAAGCCTTTGGTTTGGCCCGAGTAACGATTCAAGCACTTCCGGAACGTGGCCCAGCGCATCGAGTAAGCGTGATTCCGGTCTAGTCGCGCGCGTCTATTTTTTGCGCAATCTGCTGTAGTCGCGCATCGATACTGCGCAACAGTGCAAGCTGCTCGGTGTTGTCTGAATTTGCAAGGGCATTCGATGCCGCGACGGGCTGGAGACGAGCACGCGCTTCGGCGCGGCGCTGCAAAATCATATCGCGAAATTGTTGCGCGTCGATGATCCCGATCAACTGCATGTCATGCGCCTGGCCGGCACTTTGCCCGGCCGTTTCGAACTTCAGCACGCTGAGCTGGAAGTGGCGCAATAGCGGGCCTTCGACAAAGGTGACGTCCTGGATATTTTCCAGCGGAATGGTTTTCTCGACAGTGAACAGGATGCCCTTGCGAAAGCGCAGCTCGTGCGCGTCGACTTCGCACATCAGCTTGTCGAAGTAGTGCCGCGCCCACCATTGACCAATGCCGAGCACCCAGAGGATGGCGAGCGGAATGCCGACCAGGGTGATGCACAGGATGAAGGCGCCGTACAAAACCAGGTACGGACGGATCAATGTGTTGAAACGGACACTGTGGGTTTGACTTGCGGCGTTCAAGGTTGGCTCCCGAAGCGACGGGTTGAGGTGAAATTGGGTCGTGTCGTCGCACGGCTTGGTGCGGCCGAGTAAAGCGCAATTCCGCTCGCGCCGCGCTGCGCTCCTACCAAAGCGACGCGGCAATACCGATGAACAACGCCATGCCGACCCAGTGACTATGACGGAACGCCAGGAAGCAGGCGTCACGCTCACGCGATCGGATAGTCCAGTGCTGCCAAAGTACGATCAGCAGCGCCACGCACCAGCCAACGGTATAGGGCCAGCCGAGCTCGGCGCGGCCGCCCACCAGCCACATCGCGGCGAGAAAGCTGGCGTGCAGGATGCCAATACCCACCAGGTCCATATCGCCGAGCAGGATGGCGGTTGAGCGCGCGCCCATGCGCAGGTCATCGTCGCGATCCACCATGGCGTAGATCGTGTCGTAGGCGCAGCTCCACAGGACATTGGCGAGGAATAACAGCCAGGCAATGCTATCGATCTCGCCTTTCTCGGCGGCATAGGCCATCGGCACGGCCCAACCGAACGCGGCGCCGAGCCAGAGTTGCGGCAGATGCGTGTGACGCTTGAGGAACGGATAGATGATCGCCAGTACGGCGCCGACGCCAGCGAGTTTGATGGTCAGCTCGTTGGTCATCGCTACCAGGCCCAGCGCCATGAGCATGAGCACGGCAAACAGCAGCAACGCTTCGCTCGGCCGAACCTTGCCGGAGGCGATCGGGCGGTCCTGGGTGCGCTCGACGCTGGCGTCGAGCCAGCGATCGGCCCAGTCGTTGATGACACAGCCGGCGGAGCGCATCACAATCACTCCAGCACTGAAGATCGCCAGCAGCTTCCAGCTGGGTACGCCGCGCGCCGCGCACCACAGACCCCACCACGTCGGCCACAACAGCAGCAACCAGCCGACCGGACGATGCAGGCGCATCAACAACGCGTATTGGGTGAATCGGTCGCGCAACAACGAACCGAGCCGCAATGGCTGCGGCGCTGGTGCAGCCATCACGGCAGATTTCCTGACAACGGGGGTTCGCGCCGCCGGCTTGGCCGGCGTGACGGGTTTATGGCGCGGCGGTGACGGAGTGCTCGGTTTCACCACGTCATTGTCGCGAGATCGCAGCGCGCTGGATAGGATGTTGGTCGAGGACCCGCTCTCGTCGCCCGGATTGCCTTCGTGTCTCAGAACGCAGCGCCCCACAATGCCTTTGCCGCACTGCGCCACCGCGACTTCACCCTGCTGATCGTCGCCGGCGGGCTGCTGCTGACCATCGCTGTTCTTGCCCAGGAAGTGGCGCTTGGCTATGCGCTGTATCAGCGCACACACAATCCGCTGATGCTCGGCTTGATCGGATTGGCCGAGGCGGTGCCGTACATCGTGGTTGCGCTGTTTGGAGGCGCTATCGCCGATCGCAAGCCGCGCAAGCGCATTGTGGTGATCGCGGTTTCGGTGATGTTGTTGGCGGCCATCACGCTGGACCTGTTGATGCGTCGCGCCGACAGCATGAGTGACTTCGTTTTGCTTTCCAGCGTCTATGCTGCGTTTGCAGTAATCGGACTGGCGCGCGGTTTTTATGGTCCGGCGGCGTCCGCGCTGCGCGCGACGCTGATCCCAGCCGCCCTCTATGCCAATGCTTCGGCCTGGGCCGCGGCGTTCTGGCAGGT
This sequence comes from Pseudomonadota bacterium, assembly GCA_034440555.1. Classification (GTDB taxonomy): domain Bacteria; phylum Pseudomonadota; class Gammaproteobacteria; order Xanthomonadales; family Ahniellaceae; genus 0-14-3-00-62-12. The sequence continues at coordinate 10,097 of JAWXCG010000097.1, read as the reverse complement.
CGGCGCCGTGCTCGGCCCACTGGTGGCAGGATTTCTCTACGCGCCTATCGGGCTCTCCGGCACGCTGACTGTTGTGGTCGTGTTGATGGCGTGTTCACTGCTGCTGATGACCTTGATTCGGGCGCCGGTGGCCGCCGTGGTGACGCAGCATGAGCCGATGTTGGTGGCGATCCGCGCCGGCCTGCGTTTCGTTTTTCACAGTCGCGCCCTGCTCTATTCCATCAGTCTGGATCTGGTTGCGGTGTTGTTCGGCGGAGTCGTCGCAATCCTGCCGGCGTTTGCCGAAGACATCCTGCGCGTCGGGCCGCAGTGGCTCGGTTGGCTGCGCGCCGCGCCATCGATTGGTGCCGTGCTGACGCTGCTGCTGCTCGCGCGGTTCTCGCCGGTTGGCCCGCATTTGTGGCGCAATATGCTGCTTGCAGTAGCTGGGTTTGGAGCTGCGATGCTGGTGTTCGCCGTTTCCGAGAATCTTTGGTTGTCACTGACGATGTTGTTCCTCACCGGCGCCTTCGACAGTGTCAGCGTGGTCATTCGTCAGTACCTGCTGAACTCGGTGCCGCCCGATCACTTGCGCGGTCGAGTGCTCGCGGTCAATGGCATCTTTGTGACCTGCTCCAACGAGATCGGGGCATTCGAGTCAGGCGCAGCGGCGCGTGTATTTGGCCTGCGCAATTCGGTGCTGGCGGGCGCTTCTGTCACCCTGGGTGCGGCCATCTGGCTCGGCATTGCGGCGCGCGATCTGTTGCGCGATCAACGCGGCGAGCGAGGAACACACGATGCTGTCTAAACTTCGCGCGGCCGCTCTGTTCGCGCTGGTGGCGATGAACACGCTTGTGCAAACCACGGTGCTTTTTGTCGTGGCGTTGTTCAAGTTTTTGCTGCCGATTGCATCGGCGCGCCGCGTGCTATCGCGGGTGTTGACGCTGATCGCCGAAAGTTGGATCGGCGTCAACAGCGCGATGATCGATCATTTTACGACGACACGGATCAGCGTGCGCGGCGGCGATAACCTGCGCTACACCGGCTGGTATCTGGTGATCAGCAACCATCAGAGCTGGGTCGACATCGTGGTGCTGCAAAAGGTGCTCAACCGGCGTATTCCGTTTCTGAAGTTTTTTCTCAAACAGAAACTGATCTGGGTACCGCTGCTGGGGCTTGCCTGGTGGGCACTGGATTTCCCCTTCATGAAACGTTACACGCCCGAGCAGCTCAAGCAACGACCAGAATTGAAAGGCGCCGACATTCGCGAGACGCGCCAGGCCTGCGCACGTTTCCGGCATATCCCGGTCTCGGTGATGAATTTCGTCGAGGGCACGCGCTTTACTCCCAGCAAACACGCGCGCCACGCCGCGGCATACCAGAATCTGCTGCGTCCCAAAGCCGGTGGTGTCGCCTTCGTGATGAACGCGATGGGCGAGATTCTGCAGTCGGTAGTGGATGTCACTATTGTCTATCCAGCGGGCAGTCCGACGCTTTACGATCTTGTTGCCAATCGCGTGCCGGAGATCCGCGTGCATATCCGAGAACGCCCAATCCCTGCGGACCTGCTGTCCGGAGACTACGAAAACGATTCCGAGTTCCGCGAGCGTTTTCAGGTCTGGATCAACGATATCTGGGCGCAGAAGGATGCCGAGATTGCTGCGATTCGTGAGGCTTGGTCCGATTCCCTTGGGTGATTGTGCCAATAGCGTGCGCGGCTGCGGTCATGAGCACTTGCCCGGATGTGAAATCAGGAATTGCGGCCGATGCTGGCGGCAAAAAAACCCCGGCACGAGGCCGGGGTTCGGTTCTGTCCGCCTGCGGCCTGAGGCCGCTACGATGTGACTAGAACTGCATCGACCAGCTGTTGATGTAACCGGTATCACCTGCCGCATTGTCGTTCACGCGCAAGTTCCAGGTGCCGTTCGCGACTTCGCTGCTGGCGTTGATGCTTACCGTTTTCACGATGTTGTCGGTGCCGGCGCCAGTGTAATTGTGGATGTTGTACAGCGTGCCATCGGGGGCCACCAGGTCCACCTTCAAATCACCCTGGTAGGTGTGCACGATGTTTACCGCCACGCTCAGCGTCGCTGGCGCATTGCCGCTGCGGCCACTGACGACAATCGGGCTGTTCACCGTCGCGTTGTCGCCAATGCTGAAGTCGGCAGTGTTCTGGAAGAAGCTGGTGCCGCCGCCGGTGTTGTAGCTGCCGGTAAGTGACACACCAGAGAACGCTGAGTACGCCTTGAGCCGCACGTAGTATGTGCCGACTTGCGCAGTGGCGATATTGCAGGTCTCCGCGTTGCCACCCAGGAATGGACGGCAGTCATACACGGTATCCGTCGGCGCCGAAGCAAACTTCACGTACATGTCGGCATCACCGGTTCCGCCCGTGGTGACGAATTTCAAACCGGTCGCACCGGTCGGAACGCTGAGCACGTACACCAGTTCGGATCCGGTTGCAGCGGCCAGACCGGTTTTGGCCACGCCATTGGTAAGGATATTGTTGGCGGTGCCGGAGGTGACAGTCACTGCGCTCGACTTGCTGTTTGTGGCGCCGCCATTGTCGGTGACGGTAAGGCTGACGTTGTATGTGCCGGCGGCGCTGTAGGTCTTGCTCGGATTGATCGTGGTCGACGTCGTGCTGTCACCGAAGTTCCAGCTGCGCGAGGCAATTGTGCCATCGCTGTCGGTCGAACTATCGGTAAATGCAGCGGTCAGCGCGCTGGTAGTGAAGCTGAAATTCGCCGTTGGCGCCGCGTTGCTGGGTGTGCCGGTATCACCACCGGGCACCACACCACCGAAAAAGCTGGATACCTGCGGCCAGATTTTGGAGATGTGCGCGCCGGAGTTGTTGCAGCCACCCAAGTGATGCAAGGCAATCACCTTGTTGCTGGAACGGGCGACTACGGGCGAGCCCGATGACCCGCCCTCGGTGTCGCACTTGTAGCCGGCGTCGGTGTTGGTACCCGATCCGTTTTGCGTAGCTGTATCAATGCGGCAGCGTGCGCCACCGACATGGTCGCTGACCGTGGCCAGCTCCTTGATGCGACCACCGGGGTGCTGGGGAATAAAGATCTCTTCGCCCAGCGTCGGCAGACGCGCATCCAGACCCAGATAGCCGAAGCTGGCCAGGCTGGCGAGGTTATTGACGCTGAACAGCGTGTAATCGAGCGTCGGGTCGGTCTTCAGCATGCTGGCGCCAGTCACCTTGGTGGTAGTGCCGCTGGTGGTGCCGGCGCATGTCGTGGCCTGATAGTTGAACCACACTTCGGCTGCTGCCACTTCCGCTGTCGTGGTGAAGCAGTGGTTGTTGGTGAACAAGTGATTGCCTGAGCCGACGCGCCACGCCGTGCACAAACCACCGCCACTCATCACCAGACGCGCCACTGGTCGCGAGCGATCCACCGCGGTTGCATCGCTGGCGGCGTAGCAAGCCACTGCGCGCTTGTCATTGCTGCCGCAGATCGCTTTGGTAACCGGTCCGGCGAGCAGGTCATCGTGTTGCAGCGATTCGAGCATGTCTTCCGGATAACCTTCGAGCACACGGCTGACGCGCACGCCATGGATACTGGTCCACGGCTCCTGGGCCTTGCCGACCAAGCGCACGTTGGCCACCGGTCCGCTGATCGAGAGCGCGGAAAAACTGTCGAATCCGTTTTGACCCAGCGCCTTGTCCACGGTGTAGCCATCGCGCTGCTCATTGGTGTAGCGATAGACCTCACTGCCATCGGGATTGAACACCTCGACCGCCATGCCCTTTGGCAGATTCAGATAATCGAAATGAATCTTGATGAAGGAAGCATCAGGCGTGCGCACTTCAAACTGTCGCGTTGGTGATCTCTTCAAATCCAGCGTGTGATCGGCGTCGCGCAATTCGGCGATGCGGGTGACTGGCTGACGCGGAACTTCGCGCGGGCTTTCGCCAGCGAGCAAAGATGCGGCCGGAGCAAGGCAACAAACGAACGCAAGCGCGGCCAGTGACTGGCGCGTCGTGATGCTGGTGGACATGGATTCTCCCCGAAGCTGATTTGAGTTATTGGCAACCACCCGATCGCAGAGACGATCGTAGTGGTCGGGCGCTGGTGTTCATGCTGCTGATGGCGTGCTGCCGATCACCGTTGCAACTGCAGCCGTGCTGATCCCACGTCCGCAACCGCTTCGTTCGAGGTGATCCTCCGCACTTCGTCTGACGCCCCAAGCCCCGCGCGTCGCACAGTCGAGCTGCACAGCAACGCCACCACGCCTGTGATCAGGCGCCAGCGCCGCCGCGCTTGATTCGAACCACGCAGGCCGGGGCGAAACTAGTGGCTGGATGCGCGCTTGTCATCGCGCGCTGCAACATTGGCTCCGGGTGGCGGCGCCTTCGGCGCGCATTGTTGGCACTGGCGCAGCAGTGTGCAGTACACGACCAAGGAGGGGTGCCCTAGGCGCAGAGGCGATCCCGCGCTTAGGCGTCGCGCATCAATAATGTGATCGGATTGCGCCGGATTTTATCCCGCCTGCGCGGCGCCCAAAGGGGCGCGTAGTCGGACTGCGCAACCCTTTGGGCAACAACGCAGGCGGGATAAAAGACCAGCAAGCGTGTCACGTTCAAAAGAGGTCCATTATTTCTGCGCGACGCCCTAGTCCAACGACTGGGGATCGACGTCCAGCGACCAACGCACACGCTTGCTCTCGGGCATGGCGTAAAGCGTTGGCACCAAGCCAGACAGCGCTGCCTGCAGCGTCCTGCGTTCGGCACACTGCAGTATCAACTGCACGCGATGCGCGCCTGCACGACGCGGTTGCGACGCGGGCATCGGCCCGATGCATTGCAGCGTAGTATCGGTCGGCAGATGTAGACGCGCTGCAGCAAAGAAAGCGTGCAGCGGTGCTTCCTCCATCGCCTCGGCGCGCAACAGTGCCATCGCGCTGAACGGCGGAAACAACAAAGCCTGGCGCAAGACCAACTCGTGATCGGCAAAGTTGCGGTAGCCGCCAGTCAGCAGATGCGAGAATGTAGGATGTTCTGGGTAATGGGTTTGGATCAGCACGCGTCCATTTTTGTGACCCCGGCCAGCGCGGCCCGCGACCTGCACAATCAATTGCGCCATGCGCTCTCCAGCACGGAAATCCATGCCGTATAGGCCCTGATCGGCGTCAACGATGACCGCCAGCGTAATGTTCGGCAGGTCGTGGCCCTTGGCCAGCATCTGCGTGCCCACCAAGATGCAGGGCGCGCCGGATTGCGCCTGGGCGAGCAGACGCTCGAAGCTGCCGACCGTGCGCGTGCTGTCACGATCAACGCGTACTACCGGGACGCCGGCGAAGCGTTGACCGAGCACTTCTTCCAGCCGCTCGGTTCCAATACCCAATGGCGTCGTGGTTTCGCCACAGACGGGACAGTGCCTGGGTGCCGGCCGTTCGCGTGCACACAGGTGGCAGACCAGGCGTTCGCGTTTGCGATGGTAGGTATAGGGCCGATCGCAGCGATCGCATTCGGCATGCCAACCGCAATCGCGGCATTGCAACACCGGCGCGAATCCACGGCGGTTGCGAAACACCAATACCTGCTCGCCACGCGCGAGGTGCTCGCCGATTGCAGTAGTGACAAGCTCCGTCAGGCCTTCGCGCAGACGCTGCCGGCGCAAGTCAATCAGCGCGACAGCGGGCGGCTTGGCAAATCCGGCGCGCTCTGGCAACAGCAGACGTAGATACCGGCCTGTTGCGGCGTTGTGCAAGCTCTCCAGTGCCGGCGTCGCCGAGCCCATCACCACCGGGATCTCAAGTCGCTTGGCGCGTACCAGCGCCAGATCGCGGGCGTGATAGCGAAAGCCTTCGTGCTGCTTGAACGACGCGTCGTGCTCCTCATCGATCACGATCAGTTCGAGTCGCGCGAATGGGGCAAATACCGCTGAACGCGTACCCACCAACACCAGCGGTTCGCCGCGGCGCACGCGCTGCCAGACGCGGGCACGTTCGCCATCGGCCAGCGCCGAATGCAGGGTCAACACCGGCGCCGCCAAACGTTCGCGAAAGCGTGACAACAACTGCGGTGTCAAGCCGATTTCCGGCACCAGCACCAGCGCCTGACCGCCGCGCGCGAGCACCGGCTCGATGGCGCCAAGATAGACTTCGGTCTTGCCGCTACCGGTGACACCTTCGAGCAACAGAGCGCCAAACCGGCCAAGTGCAGCCAACACTGCAGCAACGGCCACCTGCTGATCGGAATTCAGCGGCGGACCTTGAATCCGAGCCAGACGCGGCGAAGCATCCAGCACAACGCGTTCGACCACTTGCAACTGTTCCAGCCGGCGCAGCGCGGTTGCCGCGTTCGGGAATTGTGCGCGCACGCTGGCCCAGGAGCGCGCGCCGGACTGCAACGATTGCAGCAGCTGCCAAGGTGCGCTGTCGACACGCAGTCGCGGGTCGCCGGATGCCAAACTGCGTAACGCGAAATCGCCGCGCGCAGCCGCAGCATCGCCCGCGTCTCGCACTGCCGCCGGCAGCGCGGCAGCCAGCACCTCGCCCAAGGGATGCTGCCAGTAACGCGCCGCCCAGTGCAGGCTGTGCCAGAGTTCTTCCGAAAACAGGCTGCCCTGATCCAGCACCGCATGAGCCTGACGTAGCTTGGCAATCGGGCCCGATGCGGATCGGTGACCACAGATCACCCCGACCAGCTGCCGTGGTCCAAACGGCACACGCACGCGTGCGCCCACGGGCGGGGGCGGTCCCTGCCATCCGCTGGGAGGCAGATAGTCGAAGTGCTGCAACAAGGGCAGTGGCAATGCCACCTGGAATACGTGATTCATGGACGGTGCGCTTGGGGTCGGACAGTTTATGGCTTTCACAGGGGTCGGAAGCGGTCGCTTCCGGGGGGTCAATTGAGCGCGCCAGGAACGAGCGTTAATCAGAGGATTCGCAACTTGTAAGCCACTCTTCAAGCGAGCATGAGAAAACGCTCGTTAGTTGATGTTTCACAAAGATAAACGTGGTTATCCACATAAACTGTGGGTAAGTCTGTGGATGGGCTCAGGAAGAACCCCGGTCAAGGCGCTGTGACGCCCTACCCGAGCACCTTGGTCAAAAAATTGCCAAACGGAATAACCATTTATATTCAATGGTATAGAGTTATGCAGTGCGGCGACTGCAAGATTTCTGACACATCTGGCCTCGCGCCGCGAAGGGTTTCGACCGCCTGTGTATTACTGCATTGCGGCGCGGCGAGCAGGGACAGGTGAGAGCGGCTCATTGTCGCCCTGTCAACCGACCTTTGACCGGCGCGTTTTATGTAACGACCTCGGCCGATGGCACGTACAATGAGTCTTCTCGCTCTGCACCTGAATGCCGTGCCCGTGAAGCCGCGCTCCGAACCGGTTGCTGTCGATGGCACCCGCTGTCTGCTCGACCCGTTCCTGCGTGAGGTCGAACGCCGCGCGCTGCGCATGGCCGAGTTCTCCACCGGCAATCGCGAAGACGCACTGGAGATTGTTCAGGACAGCATGTTCGCTTTCGTCCGTCACTATGCCGACAAGCCGCGCACCGATTGGACACCGCTGTTCTATCGCATACTCGACTCGCGTATCCTGGATTTTCATCGACGTCGAAATGTGCGTTCGCGCTGGCTCGGCTGGCTGCCACTGCGCAACAGCAGTGACGACATCGAAGCCATGGATCCGTTGGCGCAGATCGCCGACGAAATCGAACCGGGGCCAGTGCAACGTCACGCCGACGGCGAAACCGCAAGCGCGCTGGAAGCGGCGCTCAAGGCGCTTCCATTGCGTCAGCGCCAGTGTTTTCTGTTGCGCGTCTGGGAAGGATTGGACGTGGCGGAGACGGCGATCGCAATGCAATGCGGCGAAGGCAGCGTCAAGACGCATTTGTCGCGGGCGATGTCTGCCCTCAGACTGAGATTGGAGGCTCATCATGGCTGATATCCGAGCGGTCGATACGCAATTGGCCCAACACAACGAACAGGACGACAGCGCTTGGCTCGAACCGATTCGGACCCACCTGGATGCTTCGGCACGCGATCTGGATGCGCACACGCTGTCGCGCCTGAATCGGGCGCGTCAACAGGCGCTGCAGATGATCGATCAGCGGGCGCCGCGGCGTTGGCATTGGTTGGCCTTGGCCAGCGCAGCCTCGATCGCGTTGGCGCTGATGCTCCTGCCCAGCCGGCAAGGGCCGTTGCCGTTGGCGGTACCCATGGTCGAAGCAAACGTGGAGGATTTCCAATTACTGACCTCCGAAGAAAGTCTCGCGCTCTACTCGGATCTGGACTTCTATGCCTGGTTGGATACGCAGGACCTGGGCAGTTGAACGCTGCCGAAACGTTGCCTGACAACGAGACGCCGCCGAGCATGGAACTGCTGCTCTACATCGCGGAATTCCAAGCGTCGCAATCGTCCAATGAGAACGCGTTGGGCGACGATCCGCTGGAAGTGGAGCGGATGATGGAGTCCGACGCTACTGAAAGTGCAAACGATGCACCCGGCTCACCCGCACCCAAACGCAAGATTTCAACCCGACAAGAACCCGACGAAACCCGCGATGTCCCTTAGCCCAACCCGCCTACTGACGACCCTCGCCCTCAGCCTGCTGCTGAGTTTTGGTGCTTCGTGTGTGTTGGCGCAGTCATGGTCGGCGTTGACGCCGGCGCAGCAGAAAGTGCTGATGCCGTTTGCCGATCAGTGGGACAATTTGGAACCGGGAACGCGCACGCAGCTGGTGCAAGGCGCAGATCGCTGGATGACGATGGGTGCCGAGCAGCGCCGTGAAAGCGCGAGACGTTTTGGCGAATGGCAAGGGCTGCCTGCGGAGCAGAAGCGATGGGTGCGTCAACGCTTCCAGCAGTATAAGCGCCTGCCTGCACAGCAACAGCAGCGCATGCGGCAAAACTTTGGGCGCTTCCAGAACCTGCCCGCGCCAGAGCGGGCGCGATTGCGGCAGCAGTTCGACGCGATGAGCCCGGCCGAACGTCGTGCGTTCCGCGCCGGCATTGAGGCTTCCGGGTCGGGTCAGGGGCCGCCGGGGCCGCGCTTTCTGCCTCCGCAGGAACGCGCCGCCACACTGCGCATGATGCAGTCGCTTACTGGCGCCGAGCGGCAAGCGGTGCGCCAGCGTATGCAACTGCTGCCCCCGGCAGAAAAAGAAGCGCTACGCCAGCGTTTACTGCAGATGAGTCCCGAAGCGCGCACCCGTTTCTTGCTGCCTGATCAGCGATAAATACACGCCAGTGCATGCGACGACGGCATGGCATGCCCGCTGCGGCCGCGCCCCTGTATCGCCCAAAACGCGTCGCGCCGTAATCGCTATAATCGGGACTGATGACCATCGCCAGCGCACCCCGCAGCAAACGCGGCGCAACCGCCGCCTGGCATCAATTCGTTCCCAAGTTGGTCAGCGTGCTGCGCCAGGGCTATGGGCTGGCAGAATTCAGACACGACGTATTTGCAGGTTTGACCGTTGCAGTCGTCGCCCTGCCGCTGGCCATGGCATTGGCCATCGCCTCCGGCGCCACGCCCGAGAAGGGATTACACACAGCGATCATCGCCGGGTTTCTGATCTCGGCACTTGGCGGTTCACGAGTGCAGGTTGGCGGCCCGACCGCGGCGTTTATTCCAGTGGTGTTCGTGGTGATCGAACAGCACGGCTATGGCGGGATGTTGTTGTGCACGTTCATGGCCGGCCTGATGCTTATTGCCGCTGGACTGATGCGCCTGGGCACGTTGATGAAGTTTATGCCGCAGCCGGTTATTACCGGGTTTACCGCGGGCATAGCCGTGTCGATTTTTTCGAGTCAGGTGAAGGACATTTTCGGGCTGTCGATCGATCGCTTGCCTGCCGAATTCCTGCAGCGATGGCAGGCGTACTTCGCACATGCCGACAGCCTCAACAGTTGGGCGCTTACCTTGGCGCTGGCATCACTCGCTGTGATCCTGCTGCTGCGGAGATTGCGCCCGCAGTGGCCCGGTTTCCTGATCGTGGTTGTGCTGTCCTCGCTATGGGTCAGCTTTGCCGGTTTGCCGGTGGATACGATCGGCTCGCGCTTCGGTGAAATTCCTTCGGCATTGCCACGCTTTGCTTTGCCGGTGATTCCCATCGATCGCATTGCCCAGCTGCTCCCATCGGCG
>JAWXCG010000096.1:0-53739 GCA_034440555.1 Pseudomonadota bacterium | reverse complement strand
CTTCGCCACGGGCTTCGCCACGGGCTTCGCCACGGGCTTCGCTATTTTGGATACTGGCTTGCTTGTTTTGGTCACCGTCTTGCTCACAGGCTTGACGGCCTTCGGCAGCGGTTTGCCGGCCTTCGAACTTGGCTTGACCGGGAGTTTTTTCACTGGCGCCTTGGATGTTGGCTTGGCGGACGCTTTGGCTGCAGGCTTGGATTTGCTCGCAGGCTTGGCGCCCTTCTTCACTGCAGCTGTGGCTTTCTTGACGGGCTTGGCCATTGCATTACCTCTCCACTGTATTCTGAACTGAGGTTCACCGACTTCGTCGGCCACACTCAAAGGGCGCGTGTTATAGCTTATGCCCCTCGCCTCAGCAACTCGCAACGATACACGTTAGCATTGAACTTCGTTCTGAACCCGCCTCTGGATGTATTTCAGACGGGTTTGGTGACGCCCTCGTTACAAGCCTTGAGTCCGCGATGCGCGCTTTGTTCCTGAGCCTGATCAGGGGGTATCAGCGTTGGTTGAGCCCGATGCTGAGCACCCGCTGCAGATTTCACCCCAGCTGTTCGCGCTACAGCGCCGAGGCGCTAAAACGCTTTGGCAGCGCGCGTGGGCTGTTGCTGGGTGGTTGCCGCGTCCTGCGCTGTCATCCACTCAATACCGGTGGCTTTGATGCGGTACCAATACAATTTCCGGCAAAATTCTGGCGGCGCAATCCGGACCAGACCGCGCCGTTGCAACAAACTCATGTCGAATCAATTGCCCATTCGCATGACCAGAATCATCAGGAGTAGTTTAAGAATGGCGCGCAACTGGTTGATTCAGAATGCAATAATGGTCAATGAAGGAAGTCGCTTCGAAGGTGACCTGAGAATTCGAGCGGGGCGTATCGAGTTGATTGGCGCCGGCTTATCGGCGCGCGCCGACGAGGCGGTGATCGACGCCGAGGGGCGTTGGTTGCTGCCGGGCATGATCGACGACCAGGTACATTTCCGCGAACCTGGCCTTACCCACAAGGGCGACATCCAGAGCGAATCTCGGGCGGGGGTTGCCGGTGGCATCACCAGCTTCATGGAAATGCCAAATACCCGCCCGCCCGCAACCAGTATCGAATCACTGGAAGCCAAATTCTCGATTGCCGCGCATACCGCGGTGGCCAACTACTCGTTCTACCTCGGCGCCACCAACGACAACCTTGCCGAAATACGTCGACTCGACCCGACACGAAGTTGCGGACTGAAAGTGTTCATGGGCGCATCGACCGGAAACATGCTGGTGGACAATCCGCAAACGCTCGATGGCATCTTTCGTGACGCGACAAGCATCGTCATTACGCACTGTGAAGACACCCCCACCATCGACGCCAACCAGGTGCTGTTCAAGGCCCGCTACGGGGATAGCGTAGGGCCGCAGCACCATCACCTGATTCGCAGTCGCGAAGCCTGCATCAAATCAACGCGGCTGGCGATGGAGTTGGCACGCAAACACAACACCCGCTTGCACGTGCTGCACATCACGACCGCGGAGGAAGCGCAGCTGTTCGAGCCGGGCCCGATCGAAGGCAAGCGCATCACTGCCGAAACTTGTGTGCATTTCCTGCACTTCGACGCCCGCGACCTGCAGCCCGATGGCGCCCGACACCTGGGCAACTTCATCAAATGCAACCCGGCAATCAAAGAATCCAGCGACCGCGAGGCACTGATTGCGGCGTTGCGCGAAGGGCGCCTGGACGTTCTAGCAACCGATCATGCGCCACATACGCTGGCCGAAAAATTGTTGCCCTACGCCGAGGCGCCTTCCGGTCTGCCGCTGGTTCAGCATGCTTTGCAGTGTGCGTTGGAACGCGTATTTGACGGCCAGCTCACCCTGGAGTGCATCGTCGATCGCTGCGCGCATGCGTCAGCGCGTTTGTTTGGTGTGCGCGAACGTGGTTTTCTGCGCGAAGGTTATTGGGCCGACCTGGTCCTGGTTGATCCGCACAAGCCGCATACGATCCGGCGTGAGGACGTGCTGTCCCGTTGCGGTTGGTCCCCGTTTGAGGGTGAGACTTTCCGTTCGTCCATCGCGGCCACTTTTGTCAACGGGGTTCGCGTCTGGCACCAGGGAAGTTTCGACCAGATCGAGACTGGTTCGCGGCTGAGCTTTAACGCGCGGCGATGAGTCTGTCGACGCGCCGTCTGCAATCGCTGCATGGTAAATCTCTGCCCTGCACGAAGCACGATTTCGCCAAATTCCTGACCGCGCTCGGCTTGATGATTGCCACGTCGTGCTTGAGCGCCACCACCACAGTACGGCTGGAGCTACCCGGCAGTGCCACCCAGGGCGCTCTGGTCATGGGCCGCACCGAAAATGGTGCTGTCGTCACTCTCGGTGATCGACCGCTGCGCGTGGGCGTCGATGGAGCTTTTCTGTTTGGCGTAGGTCGCGATGAGGAGGGACCGCTGCTGGTGCGCGCACGCATGATCGATGGCCGACAGGCGCAACAGCAACTCCTGATAGAGGCGCGCATGTTCGAGACCGAGCGCGTCGATGGCGTACCCGAGTCCACGGTCAATCCGCCGCCGGAGATCGCCGAGCGTATCGCGCGCGAGCAACTGGAAGTTGCTCGAGCACGTGAGCGCGACGACGCACGTCAGGACTTTCGCTTTGGATTCATCTGGCCGCTGCGCGGTCGCATCAGTGGCCGTTACGGCAGTCTGCGCATTCTCAATGGCACTCCGAAGAATCCACATTACGGCGTGGATGTCGCAGCCAAAACCGGCACGCCCATCATAGCTCCAGCTGGCGGTATCGTCAGCTTTGCCGAAACTGATCTGTATCTGACCGGAGGAACGGTGATCATTGATCATGGCCACGGTCTGTCCAGCGTATTCGTGCATCTGAGCCGACTGCATGTGGCGCTCGGTCAACAGATCGAACAGGGCGAGCGACTCGGGCTTGTCGGCGCTACCGGTCGTGCCAGCGGCCCGCATATGCACTGGGGCATGAATTGGTTCGATGTGCGCATCGATCCCGAGCTGATCGTTGGCGCAATGTAGCTCGGATGAAGTGCTCGCCTTGTCGGAGCGGTCGCTTGCACACGTTCTGATAGTGGCGCACTCGTGACGCCCGATAACTGGCTGAAGCTGCCGCAATCGTGGCAACGGCTGACCCATCCGGCTGTTGGAAGCCGGCGGCGAAGCGATCGCTTGCAGAATTCATCGACGCGAACAAGCGCTTCGCGGCCGCTCTCAACAGCGGAGTTGCTCAAGCCGCTCCCACGCAAGCCCGAACTCAAGCCACGGGATCAACCCGTGGCCCGCGGCCAATCGCGCGTAGGAAGAACCTGCCGCTCTTGCTGCGCCAATCGTCAAATATGGCGTAGATCGCCGGCAGCACCACCAGGGTAATCAGCGTCGAGAAAATGAGTCCGCCGACGATCGCCCGCGCCATCGGAAAATACGGAGGCCCATCGCCACCAACCTGGGTGTTGCCTAAGCAAAGCGGCATCATTCCGAGGATCGTGGTCGCCATCGTCATCAGCACCGGCCGCAGTCGATCGCGGCTGCCCTGCACCAGCGCATCGTGTCGGCTCAACCCTGCCTCGCGCAGCTGGTTGATGTGCTCGACCATGACGATGCCGTTGTTCACAACCACCCCCATCAGGATCAAAACCCCGATCCAGGCCATCAGCGAAAAATAGGTGCCAGTCAACGCAAACAACCAGTAGATGCCAAATACCGAGAATACGATCGACGTCAGGATCGCCAGCGGGTACAACAATGACTCGAATACCGCGGCCATCACGATATAAATCATCAGCAAGGCGATCAAGGTATTGAAGCCCATCTGCGCAAGCGCTTTATTGTCGTCCTCAAATCCGCCGTCGAAGGCCCAGCGATAGCCCGGGGGAAAACTGACCGCGCTCATCGCCTTTTCGATGCGACCGCGTACCTCGTCCGCGGTGGCGTCTTTGGCGAGATTGAGGTTCAACTGCAATCCCGTCTGCCGATTGGTGCGACCGATTCCTGCCGGCGTGTTGCTGGTCTTGATTTCCACCAACGACATCAGCGGAATCAACTCACCACTCCGCGATTGGATGCGCAGGCCTTGAAGATCGCCAATACTCTGAGCATCGGAACCCTGGAAGCGCAGCCACACGGGGATTTCCTGACCATTGTGACGATACTCGCGCAGCGGTGCGCCGCGCATCGCGACGGCAATGAACTGCGCCACTTCGGCAGTACTGAATCCGTACGAAAGCGCACGCTCGCGGTCGACACGCACTTGAATTTCCTTGTCGCCGCTGACCTGCGCGCCCTTGACATCACGTACGCCCTCGACCCGTGTCAGTACCTCACGCACACTGGGCAATAGTTCGTGCAAGGCCGCATTGGACTCGCCAATCAGCGTGACCATCAATCCCTCGCTTGAACCGGAACGCTGGCCGCGACCAAAATTGATCTCGCCCACCGCGAGTTTGGGCAGCCCTTTGCGGATATCTTCCATGATCAGTTCGCTGGACCGTTTGGCGTGCTCGTCATCAGTCAGCACCATTCGGGTGAACGCACCGCCGCGCTCGTCGAAATAGCTGTAGACCGATTCGATTTCGAACTCGGCCTTGTGCGCGACCAGGTAGCGCTCGATCTCGAACACCGCTTTCTCCATCTCGTCGAGCTTGTAGTTGCCATTGAGCTCGTACTGAAGATCAAGTTTTCGTGTTTCACCGGCCGGAAACATGTCTGTCTTGGTGATCATCACTGGAATGAAACTCAACGCCAGCAAGCCGAACATCATCAGCATGGTTCGTCCGCGGTAACGCAGCGTCCAATCGATCATTGCCGCATAGCGCTCACGCAGGCGTATCACCCAGCCCTGATGCAGCCCTTGCTCTGGTGCCTCAAGCCGCGCGGAAATCATCGGGATCAGACTCACCGCGACCAGCCACGAAGCCAACAGCGAAATGGTGATCGCGATGGCGATGTTGGAAAGGAACAGGCTGACGATATTTTGCTCACCAAAAATATTGGGTAGAAATACGACGCAATGGCACAGCGTGCCAGCACTAATCGCGATAGTGACGTTGCGCACGCCTACGACCGCACACTTGGCCGGGTTGTGCGGCCAATGCTCGCGCTGCTGGTAGATACTTTCCACAGCTACGACGGCGTTATCAACCACCATGCCCACCCCCAACAACAAGCCCATCATCGACAAGATGTTCAGTGACATGCCAAAAAAATACATCGCCCCCAAGGTCATCGCGAAACAGATCGGAATCGCCAGCGACACCATCAAGGTCGACGCCCAGTGACGCAGGAACGCATACAGCACAACGATAGACAGCAGCAGTCCGATCAACCCGGCCTCGGCCAATTCCAATAGGGATGAAGTCACGCCCTCGGCCTGATCGTCCATGAAAAAGATCTCGATTCCCTGCATCTCCGGATCGCGACCGATACGCTGAACTTCGGCCAACGCCGCCTTGCCAACCGACACCAGATTGGCGCCACGCTCCTTGAATATCTCGATGGCAATTGCCGGCCGCATGTCCAGATGTCGCGCATAGTCCATGCGCGCCGGGCGCAGTTGCACGTTAGCGACATCGCCCAGATGCAACCCCTTGTCGTCGATCACCAACGCACGAATCTCATCCAGACTTTGCAGCTCGCCAATGGGCTGCACGCGGAAACGTGTTTCCCCTTCGTCGATCAATCCGGCCGAGGTCGAAAAAGTCGAATCACGCAGTCGCTGGTTAAGTTGCGCCAGATCCAGGCCATGTGCAGTCACTCGATCAGCGAGCAATTCGATCTGAACCTCTGGCCGCTCCACACCATGCAGGTCCACTTTGGCGACACCGGGCATGCGCTCGAGCGGTCGCTTGAGTTTGCGTTCGAGCAAGTCGTAGGAGTTGGTCAGGTCGCGCCCGGAAGAGATGCGCAGACTGAGCACTGCCTGATCGGAAGTAGAGAACTTCAGTACAAATATTCGCTGCAGGTCACTTGGCAGCTCAGCCCGAATCGCCTCTACTCGTTCGCGCACTTCCACCGCGGCCACACCCACCTTCACGTCCCAATCGAACTCGATAAAGATGTCCGAGGAATCTGCACTCGAGTTGGAGTTGATGGTCTTGATACCGGGCACAGTGGCCAACGCCTCTTCGGCAGGCCGGGTGATGGTGCGCTCAATCTCCTCAGGAGTGGAACCGGGATAAGGCATCGACACCACGACGAATGGTGCGTCAATTTCGGGCAGATACTCCAGTGGCAGGCGAACGGCCGCGAGCAGCCCCA
Source organism: Pseudomonadota bacterium (assembly GCA_034440555.1). Classification (GTDB taxonomy): domain Bacteria; phylum Pseudomonadota; class Gammaproteobacteria; order Xanthomonadales; family Ahniellaceae; genus 0-14-3-00-62-12. The sequence goes on along the minus strand of JAWXCG010000096.1, from coordinate 47,479 downwards.
CGACCACCAACGAAACGAAAATCATCACCGTGGTGACGGGACGTTTTAGGCTCAGTTCGACCAGGCTCATGGTGATCTCACTCGGCTGCAAGCGCGGCGCGCTGTGCTATTTCGACGTAATAGCGATCTGGCTTACGATCCATCAACGCATACATCACGGGGATCACCAGCAGCGTGAGCAAGGTACTTACGGTAAGTCCAGCGATTACCGTGACCGCCATCGGCTGCCGGATTTCGGCACCATCGCCAAGTCCAATTGCCAGCGGCAGAAAGCCAACCAGTGTGGTGATCGTGGTCATCATGATCGGACGCAGGCGCGAGCGCCCCGCCTGCACGATTGCGGTCAGCTTTTCCACACCTTCAGAACGCAGCTGGTTGACGCAGTCGATGAGGACAATGGCATTGGCTACGACGATACCGGCCAGCATGATGATGCCGATTCCGGCAATCACGCTCAGCGGCATGCCAAACAGCTTGAGTCCCAGAATCGAACCGACGATGGCGAGCGGAATCGAGAACAGGATCACGAACGGGTGCAGCAGAGATTCGAACTGCGACGCCATCACCAGATAGACCAGAAAGATCGCCAGCGTCAGCGCGAAGATCAGAGAGTTGACCGATGCATCCAGTTCCTCACTCTGCCCCGATATGCGCATGCCGACGCCAGCGGGCAAAGGATTGGCAGCGATCAAACGTTCGGCCTCGGCGACCGCAGAGCCCAGATCGCCATAGCGCAGGTTTGATGAAACCACCGCCACCCGCTCCTGATCCGAGTGGCGGATTTCACCCGGTCCCTCGGTCGCCAGGATGTCGGCGACCGCAGCCAGTGTGACCGGCTTATCGCTTTCCGGATTGACAATCAGATTGCGGATGTCTTCGACTGAGGCGCGGTCTTCCTTCAGCGCGCGCACCAGCACATCGATCTTGCGATCGCGGAAGCTGTAGCGTGTGGCGACTTCACCGCGCACCTTGCGAACTACCTGATCGGCAATCTGCCGCGTGCTCAATCCCAACGCGGCAGCGCGCTCCTGGTCAAAACGAATCTGGATCTCCGGCTGGCCGATTTCAATTGTCGACTTCACATCGGCAAAGCGATCCGACGAGCGCAGCGCTTCGGCGACAGCGCGGCCGCCCTGCTGCAAGCGCTCGAGTTCGAACCCGGTGATTTCGATTTCCAGCGGCGTCGCGTAATTGAGCAGCGCCGGCCGGGAGAACGTCGCATCGCTGACACCAAGATCCAATGCCGTTTTGCGCATCACTGCCATCAGTCGCGCCTCGTCGTCCGCGCGCGCCTCGGGTTTCAGCGACACCAGTAGACGGGTGATGTTTTCGCCCGATTCGGTGGGGTTGGCATCCAGCCGCGTGCCCGAGCCGCTGACGCCGAAAATGGAAGCGACACTTGAATCGTCGCGGTGCGCTGTCTGCAACGCAGCGGCAATGGCATCGGTACGTGCCAACGGCGTGCCCGGCGGCATCTTGATCGTGGCTTCGAACTGGCCTTGTGCAAGCTGCGGCACCAGGTCAAGCCCGAGCGAAGGCACGACCAACAGACTGGCGAAGAACAATGCAGCCGAGACGCCCAGCACTTTGGCGGGATTACGCAACAACCATGGAAGCGATTGCGCATAGCGCTCTTCGAGCGCGCTTTGCCGACGTTGCGTCCAGTTGGCTGCGGGCCTGAGTATCCACGCAAGCAACCAGGATACCGCTGCGAACAAACGCGCCGACCAGCGGATCGAATAGAACGCTGCCAGCTGCAGCAGGCGGAAAATCGCGCGAAAGGGCAACAGCAGCCAGTCGCGCAGCTTGCGCGACGGCAGCAGCGGCGAATAGGGCGCGCTTGTCGTTTCTGTGCCCACGCCCTTCCATTCGATCGAAGCCAGCATTGGAATCAGCGTCAGCGAGACCAACAGCGAAATCAGCAACGAAATAGTCACCGTCAGCGCCTGATCACGAAATAACTGTCCGGCTACGCCCTCAACGAAGACCAGCGGAAAGAACACCGCGACCGACGTCAGCACTGATGCCACCACGGCCATCGACACGCCTTCGGTGCCCTTGATCACCGATTCGAGCAGGCCCATGCCTTGCTCGCGGAATTTGGCGATGTTGTCGATCACGACGTTCGCCGCGTCCACCACCATGCCGGTGGCCAAGGCCAGACCGCCCAGCGACATGATGTTGAGGCTGAGTCCCAGCTGATCCATGAAGAAAAACGTCGCCACGATCGAAACCGGCAATGACACGCCAATCACGAACGTAGCCCGCGCATCGGCGAGGAACAGATAGATGATCAGGATCGACAGCAAGCCACCCATGATCGCCGCGCTCTTTACTTCATCCAGAGCACCGCGGATGAACCGGCTCTGATCATCGATGACCACCAGCTTTGAACCGGGCGGCAGTGCCTTGTTCGACTCCAGTTTGTCCAGAATTTCGCGCGAAGCATCGGCTACGTTGACGGTGTTGGCATCGCCTTCTTTATAAAGTGCGATCTCTACTGCCTCACGCCCATCGACGCGAATGATCGACTCGCGCTCCTTGTATCCCTGCCGGACCAGAGCGACGTCGCTCAGGCGCAAGGTCACATCGCCATTGGGGCTGAGCAGCATGTTGCCGATTTCGTCCACGGAGGCGAACTGGTTGATGGTGCGCACCAGATAGCGCTGCGCGCCTTCATCCAGACGCCCGCCCGACACGTTGACGTTTTCGCTGCGCAACCGCTCGATCACCGTGCCGACGCCGAGATTCAGCTGTTTGAGCTTCTGCTGATCGATCTCGACCTGCACTTCCTCTTGCAGACCGCCTCCGATCTTGACCGCTGCCACGCCATCAACTGGTTCCAGTCGGCGCTTGAGTTCCTCATCGGCGAAACGGCGAAGCTGCTTGAGTTCAACTTCGTTGAAGTTGCTGCCTTCGCCAGTGCCAGTGAGCGCCAGGCGCATGATGGGCTGGGTGGACGGGTCGAAGCGCAACAACTGCGGACGCGAAACTTCCAGAGGCAAGCTGAGCACCTCCAACTTTTCTCGAACCTCGAGGCCGGCAAAATCCATATCTGTGCCCCAGATAAATTCCAGAGTCACATCTGACTGACCCGCGCGCGATACCGACTTCACGCGACGCACGTTCTTGACCACGCCGAGCGCTTCTTCCACCGGCTCGGTGACCAGGTTCTCGATTTCGACAGGCGCGGAGCCGATGTATTCAGTGCGCACCGTCAGCGTCGGATAGGAAAGATCCGGCAGCAGATTCACCTTGAGATCGCTCAGCCCGATCAGCCCGAACAAAATCACGGTAACCGTCGCCATGCCTATGGTGACGCGACGCCGGGTGGAAATTTCGATCAGGCTCATGGCGTGGTGGCTCCGACGATCTGCAGACGTACACCTTCGCGCAGTGCGTTCTTGCCCAGGGTCACGACTTGGTCACCTTCCTTCAATCCTTCAATGACCTCGGCATCCGCGCCGCTCAGATAGCCCAGTTTCACCACGACGCGCCGTGCGTACCATACTGGACCCTCGGTCGCTGCGGGTTTCTTCGACTCTGCTTTCTTGCCGCCAAACCAACGCGCAAACATGCCCTGTGATGATTCCTTGTCCTTCTTCAGCTTTTCCTCCTTGGGGTCGACCGGCGGTGGATTCTTGTCGAGCACGAACACTGCCGATTCGCTGTCCGCTTCGAGTATCGCTTCGCGCGGAATGACCAGCGCATTGTCGCGTTGATCATGCACCACACTTACGCGTCCAAACATGCCCGACTTGAGCAGCCCCTTGTCGTCGCGAAACTCCGTCGTCACCCGAAACGTGCCAGTGCCGGCCTCGACTACTGGGCTGACGCGCGCGACGGTGCCGCCAAACTGCACGCCCGGCATTGCGTCGACATGCATGTTCACCGGCAACCCGGCCTTGATCGTCGACAGCTCGCGTTCGGGCACATTCAGCACCGCCAACAGCGGATCGAAATCGTCAATGCGAAACAACACCTGCTGCAGTTGAATCAGATTGCCTGCCTTGACCATGCGCTCGCTGATCACGCCACTGATAGGCGCGACGATACGCGTGTATTCGAGATCCAGTTTCACCAAATCGAAAGCTGCCTTTTGTGTTTCCAGATCGAATCGCGCCCGGTCATTCGCTTCCGAACTGACAAGATTACGGGTGAACAGATCGCTGGAACGGCTGAACTCGTTTTCAAGTCGTTTGAGGTTGGCCTCTGCGCGCGCCAATTCCAAACGCGGCTTTTCGGGATCCAGGCGCGCCAGCAACCTGCCGGCGCTCACCTGATCGCCCTCTTCGACCAGCAGCTCAAGCAAGATGCCGCTGGCCTTGGCCACTACGAGCGCCTGATTCTCCGGTTCCAGGGCCGCGGTGCCGCTATAACTGGCCGTGATCGACTTGCGCGTCGCAGCGGCGACCTCAACCGGAACAGTCGGCTCGGCTTCGTCGCTGCCATTGCGCTTGTCATCGTTACCGGATTTCGGTCCACACCCGATCAAACACGCCGCAACAACCAAAGCCAGGATCGCCGATCTGATTTTAACTATATGATTTTTCATGTTTTTCTTGTTGACGAAAAAAGCGGACACGGGATGGTGTGCTACTTTAATACAACACCACGTCAGACACATAGGCCAGAAGTCTTGCCTGCGCACCGAATCTGCCGCATGTGCGCGTTACGTGTTAAGAAACCCGAGGTGCCCGATCGTCCAAGCGTGGATATCACATGGCTCTGGAGCTCTCGAGCGTCCCTGCAAATGCCAATCGCCAACCCTGGAATCCACGGCAATTACAGATGCACTGTTTCCACAATGGGTTGCACCGGCTAGCCGCAGCAAATCCGGCTGGCTATACTTCGCGACTGTTTTTGATGCTTACATTTCTTGTCGACCCGCACCAGGGTCCACTCTCTAAGGATTCACCACCATGCGTAGCGTTATCGCCACACTGCTGGCGCTCACCCTGTCTGCGCTTGCCTTTGACGCCTGCGCTGCCGGCAATGCCGAAGAAGGCAAGAAACGGTTCTACACCTGTACCGGCTGCCATGGCATCGCCGGTTACAAGAATGCCTATCCCAACTATTCTGTGCCCAAGGTAGGCGGCCAGAACGAGGCCTATCTCATTGCGGCGCTCAACGCCTACAAGACGGGCGATCGCAAGCACCCGACAATGCGGGCTCAGGCACAGAGTCTGAGCGAACAAGACATCGCAGATATTTCCGCATTTCTTGCCGCCGCCAAGTAATCGAAGGACTTTGAATCATGCGCACAATTTTTCTGGCGGCTGTTCTGGCAGCATCACTGTTCAGCGGCAATGCCTTCGCTGACGGGGATGCCAAGGCGGGTGAGAAAGCGGCAGCTGTCTGTGCCGCCTGTCATGGCACCGACGGCAACAAGACGCTCGATGCCTCCTATCCAAAGCTGGGTGGCCAATACGCCGACTATCTGGTCAAGTCGCTGCAGGACTATCGCTCTGGTGCGCGCGTCAATATCGTGATGAATGGCCAGGCTGCCAACTTGAAAGACAAGGATATCGCCGACATCGCTGCCTGGTATGCATCGCAAACCACAGACTTGAAGGACCTTCGCAATTTCAAGTAAGACGAACTTTAGGGAACCTCTGAACAAGTCCGGAGCCGCGATAGCCCCCTGAGTCAGGGGCTAAAAACCGCAGGTTGACCAGCTCCGCTGTTGAGAGCGGGGGATTGGCAAGCAATAAGCAGTGTGAGGAAGACGAAGTGGTGACCTATTCAGACCTTCCTTAGGTAGGTCCGCGCTGCGCTCGGACAGGCATCCTGATCCCCATCGCTTCGACATCCTGCAACCGCAGCTCGCTCCCACCGTCAGTTACTTGCTGACCCAGCCACGTTTCCACGCCATGACCGCGGCCTGGGTGCGGTCGGTAAGCTCGAGCTTGCCTAGCATGCTGCTGACGTGCGACTTAACTGTCTTCTCGCCAATGCCCAATCGTTCAGCGATCTGCGCGTTGCTCATGCCCTCGGCGATGCACTCCAGTACGTCTCGCTCGCGTTGGCTCAACGCCTGCAAGCCTATTTCCGAAACCGAGCGATTTCGCAGCGAGCGTATCAGCACGGTCGCAGCGCGCGGATGCAGCACCGCCTCATCGTTGCGGGCTTTGCGAATCACCTCAGCCAATACCTCGGCGGCGATGTCCTTGAGCACATAGGAAAGTACTCCGGCATCGAGGGCAGCTCGAATTTCATTCTCGCCGTCGAACGAAGTGAGCATCACGCTGCGCGTACCGGGCGAGCACTCGGCTATTTGGCGCGCCGCTGCGACGCCTCCACCCGCCGGCATCACCATATCCAGCAACACCACATCGGGCTGTTCGCGCGCGCACACTCGTGTCGCTTCAGTCGCGTCGCGAGCTTCGCCAACAATGCTGATGTCGGCCTGGGTTTGCAGGAACGCGCGGATGCCCTGCCGCACCAGATCATGATCGTCGGCGATCACCACTCGAATACTTTTGAGCGCGTTGGTCATGCTGCCTCCATGCCTTGCCAGGTGACCATGATACGCACCCCGGCGCCAGCGTCGACGGTCAGATTGCCGCCGGGAAGATCAGCAGCACGTTTACGCATATTGCCCAGGCCCATCCCGGCACCGAGGTCGGCAGGCATTCCGCTGCCATTGTCCGCGATGATCAAGCACATGCAATCGCCATCCGCACCGAGTTCAATCTTCACCGTAGTGGCGCCGCTATGCCGCTGCACATTGGCCAGAGCCTCATCAAGCAGTCGCGCCAAAGTGTCACGCTGGCCAATCTCGACCCGATGGGCCGCGTGCAGGTTCACGTTGACTTGGACACCACTACGCCGGGCCCAGGCCTGTATGCGCGCATGCAATTTTTCGTCGTAGGACTCTGCGCTGCCGTCCATGCGCAGCTCATCCAGTATCAATGCCAGCTCGCGTTGAATTTCTTCTGCCAGCTTGCGACTTTCTTCCAGCGCCGGCCCGCCGTCGGCACCGGACGCGCGCAGCTGGGCGCGCACCACCGCAATCTGCAAGGTCAGTGCAAATGCCTTTTGTTTCACCGTGTCGTGCAGGTCTCGAGCCAGTCGCGCACGCTCGTTAAGCGTCGCCACCTCGGCGCGCGCGTGCACGAGATCGCGCAGATCGGTCGCCATCCGATCCAGTCGCCGCGACACGCCGCCAAGTTCATCCTCAGCCAGATCGTCAATCAAGACAGTAAACTCGCCACGGCGCCAGGCATCAGCCGCGATCTCTATGCGGTGCAGGCGTCTGGTCACCCAACGATTGAAAAACAGAATCGTTCCCATTGAAAATACCAGCAGGTATGCGATCAAAAGCGGCCATTCGTAGCTAACCTTGAACAACAGCTTGCGCCAGGGCATCGGCAGCCGTATCTCCAGCACCAGATGCGCCCAGGTCGATCCACCTGCATCATGCACTGGAACGGAAAACCGTCGCATCCAGTCGGGCGCATCACGACGTGCGATCTCACCGCCGCGTTCGTCGTGCGTCGGCTTCCCTAACTCGTTCGCGTCAATGCGCCACTGGGCCGCATCACCATTGTGCACACCGGACACTTGAGCAACGGGTTTGAGCATCGCTGCAAAGGGTTGATCGCTGAGTTCCAACAAAACATAGGACTGCAATTCGCCGGTCGGACCGGGACGCTCCATACCGAGAATCCAGCCATCGAGTTCGTGCGCGATCAGCGCAGTGTTGTCCGACACTTGGAAAACCGATGTGCCTCGGCGCAAAGTGGCTTCCAGGCGTCTCGATTCGGTTTGCATCGCGCGCAACAATGCGCCGTCATCCACCGTGTCTGCAAACGCAAGGAACTCGTAACGCAGCACCACTGCCTCGACCAACAGCAGCGTGGGCAGCGATATCAACAGATAGAAGCCTGCCAATTTCAGCAGCAGGCTGTAGCGATAAGGGAACCAGCCGGTGGGCGGAGGCGACGCCAATGCAGGATTCCGAACCTCAGCGCCTGGGTTCATCGCTTTACATAGGGCGCACTGCCACTGGTGTGATCGGTGGCATCGCAGATTGCGGTTACCTCGGGAATTCGCTCCATCAGGGTCTTCTCGATGCCTTGCTTGAGCGTTACATCAACCATCCCGCAACCATGGCAGCCACCTCCGAAACGCAGTGTCACTTTACCCTCGGCATCGACTTGTTCAAGCGTCACCTTGCCGCCATGCGCGGCCAGCATCGGCGCGATCTCCGATTCCAGAACATGTCGCACACGCTCGACGATGCTGGCTTCAGCACTCAGTGCGCGGGCTTTCAGGTTGGGCGCCTTGATCGTCACCTGCCCACCCGGGGATTGGGCAACGAAGTCCAACTCGGCGGCATCCAGCCAACCCGTACTGTCGGCCGCCACAAAAAGCGAAAAGCCGTCGCATTCCAGCGACCACTCATCACCAGCGAGATCCGCCGGCTCACAAAACTCCAGCCGGCAATCGGCTTTGGCAGTGCCAGGATAGACGGCGGACAAGCGTATGCCGAGATCGGCAATACCCTGTTGTTCAAGAATCCGCCGGAAGTGCGATTGCGCGGTGCTGCTGATGGAGATCATGTCGATTGATTGGTTACCTGATTGAGTACATTGTACCCCGCCGCGAGATGCGGCCGTGATTTCGGGTTCACCTGCGATTGCTGGTTCCGGCGGCTGGTCCGCGTCACAATGCCGGGCATCGCCTCCTGTGGAGTACTTTCATGCGCCCGATTCTGCTCAAGCTGTCAATCCTGCTGGCATTGACTTGGCTGAGTGTCGCCTCCGCGTCCGTCGCGGCGCGCGATGCTGACTGCCAGATGAGCTTTCAGCTCAAGGGCTGGTCGGCGTTCTACAAGACCGCAAAAGGCACCGGCAGAATCACTTGCAACAATGGTCAGTCGCTGCGTGTCAGTCTGGTCGCCAAGGGCGGCGGTCTAACCTTTGGAAAATCCAGCATCAGCGATGGCCGCGGCGAGTTTTCGGGAGTCGAAAATATCAGCGAAGTGCTGGGCACCTATGCCGCGAGCGAGGCACATGCCGGTGCCGCAAAATCGGCCAAAGCATCAGCGATGACCAAGGGCAATGTGAGTCTGGCGCTGGCAGGCAAGGGCAAAGGCTGGGACATAGGAGTTGCATTTGGCAAATTTGTCATCAAGCGAACGGAATGACCGGCTTGGCTCTCACCAGGCGCTCGCTTGCTTGACACTTGCCGAGGATCCGGTTTGTGGTCAGCAGCGAAGTAAACCACTGATTTGCATGCAGCCGAGCGCAACACCCGACAAATTGAAGGCCTCTTATGTGTTATCCAACCCCTGCACAGTCCGTCCGGCGCGACGGCATAGCCGTCGTGCGTTCGTCCGGTCGCGTGCCTTCGGCATGCAAGCGACCGTCGTGACCTTAGAACATCGGGGAGCGAGCAAAGGCTTCCAGCACGGTCGTGTCTTTCACACTAAGGAACGTCTGAATAAGTCACCACTTCGTCTTCGTCACACTGCTTATTGCTTTCCAAACCCCCGCTCTCAACAGCGGAACTGGTCGTTTTCAACAGCGCAGCTGGTCGCTCTCAACAGCGGAGCTGGTCAACCTGCGGTTTTTCGCCCCCTGACTCAGGGGGCTATCGCGGCTCCGGACTTGTTCAGAGGTTCCCAAACTGAGGACGAACAATGAGTACGATCGAAGAGTTGGCCCAGCAGCATTGCAAGGCGCGCCGCGGACCCGAGCACGCGCTCAGTCGCGCCGAGTCGGAAAGGTTGATTGCAATCTTTCCTGGCTGGGCGCTGTCGGATCAGGCCGACCGCATCAGCAAGGACTTTGTTTTCAAGGACTATCATCGGACCATGGCGTTCGTAAATGCGGTCGCGTGGATCGCACATGCCCAAGACCACCATCCGGACATGGAGGTCGGCTACGGTCATTGCCTGGTGCGATTCAACACGCACGATGTCGGCGGTCTGTCCGAGAATGATTTTATCTGCGCCGCACGAGTTGAGGAACTGGATGCAACGTAACGTCGCGGCAGATTGAGCAGCCCAGCTACTTGATTTCGGCAATTCGCATATCACGGCGCTGCTGCACTTGCCGACAGACAGGGTCAGAATCGGATTTGAAAGCTCGCCCCACCCAGGCTTTGCGAGCGCCCCACGGTCAATTCACCGCGATAGCTCTTGACGATATCCTGCACGATCGACAGACCAATGCCGTGCCCTTGCACGCGTTCGTCACCACGCACGCCTCGAACCAACAACAAAGGCACGTTCTCGTCCGCGATTCCAGGACCGTCGTCTTCCACAATCAGTGAGAGTGACGGCCTGCGCCCTGCGTGAAGAACGCTGGCTCGAACCGTCAGCAGGACGCGCGATCGCGCCCACTTGAAAGCATTCTCAAGCAGATTGCCGAGTAGTTCGAGCAAGTCGCCTTTCTCGCCGTAGAAACGGGCGCTGGGATCGATCTCGAACTCGCAGAATACGCCGCGCTCCGCGTATACCTTCTCCAATCCAACGACAATTGACTCGGCGTGCGACTCAATTTCGATCGGTGCCGAAAAAGTGGCGTGTCCCGAGGCCGCGGCACGCGCCAGCTGGTACGCCACTATGTCGTCCATGCGCATTACCTGGTCAGCCAGCACTGCGCTGGTCACGACTGGATCGGTGCCGGATTCGAGCTCGTTTCGAATCACTGCCAATGGCGTCTTCAGACTGTGGGCGAGATCGCCGAGCGTGTTCCGATAGCGGCTGCGCTGTTCGCGCTCGTTGTCGATGACGTCATTGATGCTCAGCGTGAGTGGGCTCAGCTCTCGTGGGTATCGGTCCGCCAGGCGCTCGCGTTCGCCTCGCTCGACGCGGGCCAGATCCTGAGCCACGGCGTGCAGCGGCCGCAGACTCCAGCGCAACATCAGCAACTGCACCAGAAACAGCAGTAGCGCTGCCGCGCCAAGTTGAGTGACCAAGGTTCGTCTGAAAACGCGTACCTGCCGATTGAACGAAGCGTCGTTTTCCGCGACATGAAAAGTGAGTGGCACGACCTCGCCATTGGGCACTTCCCAGGCGACGCCGCGTGAGTAGCGGTAAACACCGCCGACATTGGTCGGAGCCGGCGCATTGGACCAAAAGGTTCGTCCCGGCTCCAGCTTCTGGTCGAATGGCAATTCGCGCCCCAGTGCGGACGCCGAACGCCATTCCGATTTCTCGCCCACGATGCCGGCGTAGAGTCCCGACTGTGGTCGGTTGAAGCGCGGATCAGGCGGAAACTCGGGAAGGATCAGCTCCCCGTTCTTGCCGACATCGGTTCCGGACAAGTAAGAAAACACGTAGCTTTCCAGACGGTCGCGCATGGCCTGCAGCGCGCTTCTGCGAAACGCTTGCTCAAGCGAATAACCGGTAACGCCCAGAAAGGCCGCAAGCGCCAGGCTCGCCGCCCAGAGCAGTCGAGTCTGCAGCGAAATCGGACGGCGTTGGGCCATGAACTGGGGACAATGGCGGAGCGCCGGTCGCAGATTCGCGCACGGTCCGATCGCGCCTGTCCCCGCTCCTATACGCTGCGCGGAATGGCGAAACGGTAACCGCGCCCACGCACTGTCTCGATCGGCTTGAGAACGCCGTCCGGATCGAGTTTGCGACGCAGACGTCCGATGAATACCTCCAACACATTGGAGTCGCGATCAAAGTCCTGTTGATAGATGTGCTCGGTCAAATCGGCTTTGGACACCAGCTCGCCAGCATGAATCATCAGGTACTCAAGCACCTTGTATTCATAGGTCGTCAACTCCACCGGCTGACCATTGACGTTGATCGTCTGCGCCGTCGTATCCAGCACCACCGGACCACATTCCAGCTGCGGTCGTGTCCAGCCACTGGCCCGTCGCATCAGCGCATTGAGCCGGGCGAGCAGCTCTTCCACATGGAAAGGCTTGACCAGATAATCGTCGGCACCTGACTTCAGTCCTTCGACTTTGTCCTGCCAGCTGGAACGAGCAGTGAGCACCAGCACCGGATACTTGGCTCCGTGTGCACGCAATTTCTGAATCAGTTCCATGCCGCTCATGTTGGGCAGGCCCAGATCGATGATGGCGACGTCGAACGGTACTTCCTTGCCCTGGAACAGGCCTTCCTCACCGTCTGCTGCAACATCCACCGCATAGCCCTCACGCTTCAGGCGTGCGGCCAGCGTTTCGCGCAACGGTGCCTCGTCTTCCACCAACAGTATGCGCATCTAGTTTTCTCCCTTCCTTAGTTCATCGGGTGCCACTGCTTCAGGCGCGGCTTGTTTGGATAGCTGTACAACGCGGACGCGTCCGCTAGGCGTGAGCAATTTCACGCGATAAGTGTCCTGACCGCGAAAGCGGATGCGGTCGGCGCTGAGCACCTTGCCACCGTGCTCGGACTGCGCCTGCTCAATCGCACGCTGTAAATCCCGCGACACATGGGGTGAGAAGGATTCGCCTGGAGTGGGACGTGTGCGAAAAGTTACCTGCCGCGGATCGCGCAATTCGTCGCGCGGAGGTAGACGCTGCATGTCCTCACGCGCGCGAGTGTCAAGCACGCCCGAGCGCGGCGTTGGATCTTCCATGTAGTGGCCGGGCCGCGATCGATAGATAACCGGCGGATCGGAGCGCAGCGACTCACCACGCGGCGGCAGACGCAGACGCGGGTCAACGGCACGCGCGTTGCCTTCGGCAGGCTCGCCACGATCCTGCGCGCAGACGCCCGCGGTGACCCAGAGGCCACCGAGAAAGGTCAGAATCAAGAAGAACTTGCGCATGGTCGGATGATAAACCGGAAAACCGGCTCAGGACAGTTACTTGGAGCCTGCGCCCCTGGGTTTGAATCCGGCCTTAATCCGCTTGCAACAAGCTGTGCCTCAGCGCCGCGGCATCGGCAGCCAATGGCTGCGCCTGTGCCGGTCGCTCCAGCCATTGACGCATGCTGGCTGGGATCGGAACCGCGGCGCCGATCAGCGGCTCGACCACGGACTCGAATTTGGCCGGATGCGCCGTGGCAACAATGCACCAGGGGCGGCGATCGCCACGGTCACGCAGGCCAGCGAGCAGCTCGGCTGCCACTGCGGTATGCGGACAGATGACCATGCCCTGCTCGGAATGAAAGCGCACAATGCGGGCGCGGATACGATCGTCGGTGACCGAAGTGGCTGAAATTTGAGCGGTCAGATCTGTATGCAGCCCAAACAGCTCACGTAGACGCTCCAGATTGCTCGGCGCTCCCACGTCCATCGCATTGGCAATGGTGGCGATGCTGGGCGCCGGCCGGTACTCACCGGTAGCGAGAAAATCGGGCAACACACGGTTGGCATTGGTGCCCAGAACAATGTCCCCGATTGGCAGCCCCATACAGCGTGCGTAGATCGCGGCCAACCCATTGCCCAGGTTTCCGGTGGGGATGACGAAATTGAGCGGTGCAGCGTGCAGACGCCAATAGAGCAGCGCGCTGTAGGCGTAGTACGTCGCCTGCGGCAACAGCCGGCCGAGGCTGATGCTGTTGGCCGACGTCAGCGGGCACTGTGTCTGCAATTCGGCGTCAGCAAATACCGCCTTTACCATCGACTGACAATCGTCAAAGCTGCCCTGCACCGCATAACTGGCCACGTTGTCACCGAAACAGCTAAGCAAATGCGCCTGTCGCGGCGAAACCCGTCCATCGGGAAACAGAATTGCCGCTCTGAAGCCCGGGCGCTGATGGAACGCCGCCGCGACCGCACTGCCGGTGTCGCCCGAAGTAGCCGCAAGGACGGTCACATCGGCTGCGAACGGATCGCGCAGACGACCAAGACATGCGGCCAGAAATCGCGCGCCGATATCTTTGAATGCCGCAGTCGGCCCGTGGAACAGCTCCAGCACGTAGCTCGATGCTTCCGGGATCTGCACCAGCGGCACGGGGAAATTGAACCCCTCATTGCACACGGCGCCGATTGATTCGGCCAGCGGCGAGCTCTCAAAAAATGGGCGCAGCATTCGTGTCGCCACCGCGGGCAGACTCTGCGCGCCGTCGAAATCACTGACCTTGAACTGCGGCAGTCGTTCGGGCACATACAGCCCACCATCACGCGCCAAACCCCGTTGCAGCGCCTCAGCGATCAATACGCGGTCGCCGCCGCGGGTACTTATGCACTGCATCGTTCTACCCTCGCTCCTGCTGCCGCGACCGACGACAGCATGCCAGTTGCCGCCAACCCCGCTCGCGCAAACGCTTGCACCGCGTCGGGCATGGCGATTGCAGCAGCTTCAGGTGTTTCGAACCACGAAAACACACTGGGTCCGGCGCCCGAAATACTGGCGCCGAGCGCGCCGTGATCCAGCATCGCAGACTGCACTTGTGCAAAACCTGGGATCAGGTCTGCGCGCCGCGGCTCCACCAGCACGTCCTTGAGACCGGCACGCACCAGACGCATGTCACCTCGATGCAGGCCGCACAAAAACAGTGCCAGCGCTTCACTCTGTGCAACAAATGCAGACAGAGGATACGGCTCGCATAGACGTGCACGCGCCACGCGCGTCTCTACCACCAGGTTGGGGTGCACCAGCAGGCAGGTCAGCCGATCGGGCACTGGCAATGAGATGCAACCAGAATGCGTTGCCAACACCAGGCCACCCAACAGACTGGGCGCGACGTTGTCGCCATGATGACCGCCGCTCGCGGCAAATTCACCTTCCAGGGCGAACTCATACAGCGCTTCGAGCACGAGCGGCTCGGGCAACAATGCGTTTACTGCGACCAAAGCGGCTACCGCGGAAGCCGCCGAGCCGCCCATCCCCGAGCCCAGCGGTACACCCTTCTCGATCTCCAGCTCGATACCCATGTCTGCGGCATGGACACGGATAAATGCCTGCACCGCCCGCGCGGCAGTGTTGTGTTCCACGTCCACGGGCAACTGCATCGGACTGCCCGTAATGGCACATACCTTGACCCCAGGCGTGGACACACGTCGCGCCAGAACGCGATCGCCGGCGCCTTCCAATGCATGCCCGAGCAAGTCAAACCCGACCGCGACATTGCCGACGCTGGCCGGCGCGAATGCCACCGCTTCCCGAAACCGACTCACACCTTGGCTCCAAGGTGCGCAGACACGCGTAGCAGATCGGCGAATACGCCCGCAGCAGTAACCTCGGGACCGGCGCCCGGACCCTGCACCACCAATGGATTGCTGGAATAGCGCCGCGTACAGAACTGCACCACGTTGTCGGTCAAGCGCGCATTGGCGAACGCGTGATCGCGCGGCAAAGCAACCAGACCGACGCTGGCTTTGCCATCGCGCGTCAAACGGGCGACAAAGCGCAGCACTTTGTTTTCAGAGCGCGCCGCGTCGAGCAATGCCTGCATCGGCACGTCCATCGCCGACACCTTGGCCATGAACGACTCGACATCACCACCACCCATGGCGTCAGGCACCAGACTGCTGACTTCGACGTCTTTCAACTCGATAGCCAGACCTTGTTCGCGCGCCAGTATGACCAACTTGCGGGCGACATCGCGACCATCCAGATCATCACGCGGATCAGGCTCGGTATAGCCAAGCTTGCGTGCCTCGCGTACCAGTTCCGAGAACGGCTGAGTACCGTCGAAGCGGTTGAACAAAAAAGCCAACGTGCCAGAGAACATGCCCTCGATCGATTGGATCTCGTCGCCCGTATCAATCAGGTCGCGCAGCGTCGAGATCACCGGCAATCCGGCACCAACCGTGGCCTCGTAACGGAAGCGCGCAGCACCGGCGCGCGTTGCCGTCTGGATTGCACGATAACGTTCGAGCGGGCCACTGCCGGCATTCTTGTTCGGAGTGATGATGTGAATGCCCCGCGCCAACCATTGTGCGTAACGTGCCGCGACCTTGTCGGAAGCGCTGCAGTCCACGATCAATGCGTGCGGCAGATGCTCGGCATGCACATGCGCGGCGAACGCATCGAGATCGACTTCGTCGCCCGCGCTCAACTCAGCATAGGCGCCCTTCCAGCAAGCCAGATCGATCCCGCGCGCGTCCTGTAACCACTTGCGGCTTCCGGCAATCGCGCGCACGCGCAGATCCAGCCCTACGTCACGGCGCAGTTTGTCCTGCACAGCTGCCAGTTGCTCAAGCAACGCCGAACCGACATTTCCGGGGCCGATCACGCCGATTGAAATGGTCTGCGCCGAGAGGTAAAAGCCGGCATGCACCACGCGCAACGCCTTGGCAGCATCGCGCGTATCGATCGCCACCGAGATGTTGCGTTCGGAGGCGCCCTGCGCGATCGCGCGCACATTGACGTGGCCGCGTCCCAGATGATCGAACAGGCGCGCCGCAATGCCCGGGATGCCGGCCATGCCATCGCCGACCACGGCCAGCACACTGATGCCGGTCTGCACTGCGATGGCTTGAATCGCGCCACGCTCCAGCTCACGACTGAATACATCGTTGAGCGCTTTCCCGGCGCGCTCAGCATCCTGCGCGCGCACCACGCAACAGATCGAATGTTCGGATGACCCCTGCGAAATCATCACTACCGATATACCGTTCTGGCGCAGCGCGCCGAACAGTCGCTCGGCGGTGCCCGGCACACCAATCATGCCAGCGCCCTCGACGTTGATCAGCGCCATGCCATCAGCAGCGCTCACTCCTTTCACCGGCGGATCGAGCGACAGCTCGGGACCGATACGCGAGCCGGCAAGCTCGGGCTTGAAGGTGTTGCGAATGAAGATTGGAATGCCGCGCTCAATAGCCGGCGCCATCGTTTGCGGATGAATGACCTTGGCGCCAAAGTAGGCCAGCTCGCAGGCCTCGTGATAACTCAACTCCGGCACGAGTACGGCCTCCGGGACCAGGCGCGGGTCGGCACTGAGCACGCCATCGACATCGGTCCAGATATGGATTTCACTGGCGCCAGATAACGCTCCAAAGATTGCGCCCGAGTAGTCGCTGCCGTTTCGGCCCAGCGTGGTGACGCGTTGTTGCGCATCGCGCGCCACAAAACCGGTAACGATCGCTCGGCGCACCGGCTGCTGGGCGAGCCAGGCATCGAAGCCGGCCTGCGACCGTGGCCAGTCGACCATCACGCCGAGCTCCTCGCTACGCACCACCAGGACGTCACGCGCATCCAACCAGTCTGCGCTCTCACCACGCGCGGTCAAATGCGCAGCCAGCAAGCGGGAAGACCACACTTCCCCCAGCCCCTGCACCAGATCCAGCGCTTCGCGCGAAGAGGTGCCCATCAATGCCAGTGCGTGCAACACATCGGCGAGATCTTCGAACTCTCGCCCGAGCCAGGCGGCGATGGGATCTGCATGCTCGCCAAGAAGTTCGCGGGCCGCTTGCACATGCCGCTCGCGCATGCGCTCAAGATTGCTGCGCCAGGCGCCGTCGCGCGCAGCTGCCTGTTGCACCAGGTCGATCAGCGCATCGGTCATGCCCTGCATCGCCGAGACCACAACGATCTGCCGCTCCCCGACGCGTGCCAATAAAATACCGGCGACGCCGCGAATGCATTCGGCATCGCGCATGCTGGAGCCACCGAACTTGTGCGCAACAAATGATTGAGTCGAATTCACGAACTGTCCTGGATGGCGGTAACGAACTCCAAGTCATGCCCGAAATCGCTCGAATATTCAAGTTTTTCCGTTAATCAGTCCTGCGCGACCGACCCTCCACCCGCTGCATTCGGCGGCGCTGATGTAATCATCCGGTGTGGAAACACGGCCGGCAACGACGGCGCGCACAAAGGCGCAGAGCCCACCGTTGACGTTCTGTATCACTCAAATCCATTGGCAAAAACCGCATCGTTGCTGATGAAATCCTTGCCGAAAACCACGTAGACCCGTCCTTCTGCAGCGACGTTGTTGGGGTCAGCTTCGGGTGCGCCGACCAGCAGATCGGCAATGCCATCGCGATTGAGATCGCCGGTGCGGGCCACGGTTTGTCCCGCGATATCAGTCCCGACTGCACCTTGAATACGAAAACCGTTGCCGCCATTGAGCGACGCCAAGGCAAAGTTTGCCGGCAGGCCACTGCTGCGACCATAGACCACGTACGCGCCGCCAGAGTCAGTCATGCCGAAGTCGGCGCCGGGCGCACCAAAAATCACTTCACCCAAGCCATCGCCATTGACGTCCTGCAACCCGGCAACGCTGCTGCCCAGAACGTCGCCAGCGGCGGGGCTGGTGAGCGACAGACCATTGCTGCCGTTTAACCCGCTCAGATTGAAGCTGGCCACAAAGCTCGCCGCGCCAAAGAGGACATAGCCGCGGCCGATGGTGCTGGTGGTGTTGCCTGCACCAGGTGCACCGATCACCAGATCGGCACGCTGATCGCCATTGAAATTGGGCGCGAAACCCAGGCTGCCGCCGGCCTTGCCAGCGGATAGCGGGCCATGGATGGCGAACCCGTTGCTGCCGTTGAGCGTATTGACCGCGATTTGTGCCGGAAAGCCACCGCTATGGCCAAACACCACGAACACACTTCCTGCGCTGGGCAGGTTACCCGGCGCAGCACCCGGCGCGCCGAGCACCACGTCGGGAAAGTTGTCCCCATTGAGGTCGCCGATCGCGGCAGCCACGCCAAGCGACAGTGTCGACAGTTCAGTGCTGCTCACGGCGAACCCGTTGTTGCCGTTGAGCGAAGACAGCGAGAAACTCGACGGTAGCGCGGCGCTGCCGAAAATAACGTATGCCTGCCCCGGATTGGATGCAGTGGTATTGAAGTTGGGGCCAGTCAACAACAGATCGCTGTATCCATCGCCATTGATATCCCCGCCGCCGGCCAATACCGCGCCCAGTTTTTGGCCGGCGACGATGCCATTGATGCATATGCCGTTAGCGCCGTTCAAGCTCGACAGGCTGATTGTTGACGGCAGACTCTCGCCGCCATAGACCAGGTAAGCCGTTCCTGACGACAACAAACCGGGCAGGTCGGTGAACGGCGCACCGATCATCAAGTCGTCGAAACCGTCAGCGTTCACGTCTCCGGCGCAGGCGACGCTAGACCCAGTCGCATCACCGCTGAGCTCGCCGGTCATGCGCAGGCCGGCAGCATTCAAGCTTTGCGCTGGCGTGCTGCCGGTAGCCGTGCCATACACAACAAATCCCATGCCCTGGTCGCTGGGGCCGGCACCGGTCGCGCCAATAAATAGATCGACATTGCCATCGCCATTGACGTCGCAGTCGCCATTCATCGACGCACCTGCGCGCGCCAGGAATTCGGGTCCGTCCAATATCCAACCTTGATCACTGCCCAGCGACAGCAACGAGACCACCGCCGGTGCAATTTGTGCGCGGGTGTTGCCAACGCCCATCAGTAAGAGCAACGAGCAGAGCGCGCCGGTGAGCCGAACCGGGAATGCAAAGGCGCGCGCCTCTGGGGCGTATGGCATCGTGTGCATGGCTTTTCTCCTGGATTCAAGGGGTGCTAACGAACACTGGGCCGTGCCTGGGGCTGCCCTGCGTTCCTGTGCCGTCACTAGCAGGTACGCGAGTCCGCGCCATAAACCGTCAAAATCGCGCCCCACTGCCCAGGGAATCTCTGAACAAGTCCGGAGCCGCGATAGCCCCCTGAGTCAGGGGGCGAAAAACCGCAGGTTGACTAGCTCCGCTGTTGAGAGCGGGGGTTTGGCAAGCAATAAGCAGTGTGGCGAAGACGAAGGGGTGACTTAGTCAGACCTTCCCTGGAGTCAGGCTCGCAGAAATGACCAGCCAGGTCTGCGCCGAGGCATTCGCAGCAACAAACCGCACCTCAGCCCAGTGCTGGGCGACGCGGGACGACTCGGCACCAGGCCGGCAATTGGGAACCGACCCACGCGCGCCCGTCGCTACGCAGAAACCGCGCAAAAAAAAACAGGCCACGCCGCGAACGGGTGGCCTGACTGGACTGCTGCAATTTGCTTCGCGCGGTTGCGCGCGAGGCGATTCGCGTTACTTCATTTCAAGCGCGTATCCCATCTCAACGCCACGATCAGTTGCGTAGACTGCGAAGTCGGCGCGCGCGATCGATTTGGTATACATCTCGCGTACTGACTTCATCATTTCGACTGAAGCGCGCAGTTCCGCAAGCTTGCTGGCCGAGTCATCGGCAGCGACATTTTCGCTCGAATCCGCAGCATCCGTCGCGGCTACGTCATCGGCCGCCGCTACGTCTGACTCTTGCGACTGCATCGATTCGGCGGCTGCCACTTGCGCCTCAGATTGCTTGACCATCAAATCAAAGAATGTGCTCATGCCGGCGCCGTCCAAGCCGTAATGCAGCAGCGGTGAAGCCTGCTTGGATTCGGAGTTGAGGAATGCCTGCAACGAATCCTTTTGCCCTGCACCGATGGCCAGACCCAACGCTTTGTCGCTGAGTGCAATGAAGCTTGGCGGTGTACCTGGCGGCATGCCATCCATCGGCAGAGCAACCGGAGCCTGGTTGGGCGCAACAGTCAAACCGGCGAACGGCGGCGCAAAGTTTCCGGCCATGGCGAGCAGAGACTGCGGATTATCCGAAGCCAGTGCGATCTTGCCCTCGATCACCGGAGTCTGACCTTCGGGCATCTCGAACTTGGAAAGAGAAGCGTTGAATCCTTTGACCGCGGCCGCCACCATGAAAATGCCGGGATTGCTCATGCTCGTGCGCGCACTGGCAAATGCTTCATTCAACGACTTCAGCGATTCACACTGATACGGCGCTGCGGCCACAGCAGCCGACTTGGCGTTGACAAAACTGACCAGCGCGTTCAGATCGATACCAAAGCCAACGTCAAACAGACCTTCGCCGTGTCCATCGAGTCCCGGCACCTTGACCGCCAATTTGGAAAGTTCCGCGCCCACTGCTGGCGTGGTTTCCAGGACATAGCGCAGGTCCATGCGCTTGGCCTCAAGCGCAGTATAGCCAAAGGAAATTCGCGGCACTTGCGTGGCGATCGCCTGATGCTCTGCCTTACACACAGGTGATACATCCGTCACCGGGTTTTTCTCGCCCATCGCATCGAGGAACGCCTTCTCGGTGGCACTGCGCTCACCAAAAATCACGGTCATCATTTTCGCAGTATCGATAAAGCCACTGCCATAGGGCAAATATCCACGATCCTTGTTGAACTTCGGCAGGATATTTTCATCCAGCGCCGATTCCGCAGGAAGCTCCAGACCCAGCAGCTGTTCCATCACCGCCGGTTCGGCGGTCTTCGGCGCAAAGGTCAGAACCAGGTGCTTGCCCTGCAGCGCGATGATCAGCTGCAGCTTTTCTTCCGCCGGACCGGCCATCCAGTAATCCTGATCACCGACCTTGCCGGTGGCCAGCTTTTGTCCGACCTTGGTTTCCATGCGGGCAATGAAGGCTTTGAATGCATCCGGATTGCCCAATTCGAGCCGCATCACCGGAATCAGTCCGATACCGTAAACCGCCGAGCGAGTTGACATCGAAAATCCAAAGCTTTCCATGCCGGCACGATTGAATTTGCCCTTGAACTCGTCGCGCGCTGCCTTGATGACACGCACACCCAGTGCTTCCGGCGTTGCGCTTTCCAGCTGAACCACCATGGTGTCCAGCATCTTTTCGTACATCGGCATCATCTGCTCGGCATTTTTCATCCACATGTCGACGGCGGCAGCGGGCACCGGCTCAACATTGGCGAGCAGGTAAGGGGATTGAGCTGGCGCGTAGGCGAGCGGATTGTCGGGCTGGTCTTTGGAACAGCTGGCAGCACCGAACGCCGCGGCAATCACCGCAACAATAATCAAACGCTTGGGAAACATGGAAACTCCTTGGAAAAACTCTGGGGCTGCTGGCGTGACCGACAGTGCCCGCCGGCCAATTTTTTAGAGGCCTGAAGCGCTGCACATTGGTCTGAAAGGGGCTGCGGAGTGCGAAATGCTAGTACGAACCGGCCCCGTTGTGCACTGAAATTTCACAGTAGCGAGCTGCGTCACAGGTCTTCACTACCCGATCCCGGTTTTCAGCGAGGTGAATTTTCCAGGACGGATTGCCGTTCTGGGCGCAACGCATCGACTTCATCAGCCGTGAGCGCTCGAACTCCGCCCTTGGGCAACCTGCCCAGTTGAACGGTCCCGATGGCTACGCGCACCAGCCGCTGCACCTCCATGTCGAGTGCCTGCAGCATGCGTCGAATCTGTCGATTGCGACCTTCGTCGAGCACAATCTCCAACCATGCGGTCTTGCCACCGCTGCGCAACAGCTGCGCTGAGCGCGCTGCCCAAGGTGCCTGTCCATTTTCGACGACGACACCATCGGCCAGCATTGACAGTTCATCCGCGGTCGGTACTTTGTCCACCTGCACGTGATAGGTCTTGAGCAGATGTGATTCCGGTGCAGTGATGCCCGCAGCCCAAATCGAGTCATTGCTCATCAGCAGCAGGCCTTCGCTGGCTTGATCCAGACGGCCGACAGCCGCAACCCAAGGCAATTGCAAGTCTCGCAGACAGTCGTAGATGGTGGCGCGCTGCTTTTCGTCGCTGGTCGTCGTGATCAGGCCACGAGGCTTGTTCAACGCCAGATAGACACGCGACACGGCAGCGAAATTCTCGCCGTCAACCTCGATCTGCGCGTTGTCGCGCGTGGGATATTCGGGATCGATTATTCGTTGCCCATCGACAACGATGCGGCCTTCGCGCACCCAACGTGCGGCTTCGGTACGCGAAGCCAGCCCGCGTTTGGAAAGAATGCGCGCGATGCCAAAGCGGGGCGCTCGCGGTGCTGTCAAGTTGTAGCCGACTCTGCTGGCGGCTGCGACCAATCGTCTTCGCTATCCTCGCCCGGCTCTGGCAGCAGCACCACGGCTTCAGCCGAGACCAGGCGCACCGCCAATGCGGTCTCACGGTTAACCAGCAGATAGCGCCCTTCCATCTGTACCACGCCCAGCTCGCCGGCATTGAGGCGTTGTAACTGCGCGTCATTGACGTGCACGCGCTTGATCTTTGGGCCATGCATGAAGTGCCGCATTACATCGGCTTCGGCATCATTGAGACTCTTGCCTTGTAACAAAGTACGCAACTGCAAACGTTTCTCCCGGCGTTCGTTCGCCTTGGCCTCTGCGTCACGCTTGGCACGCTCGCGTTCTTCCCGTTCCTGACGTTCGCGCAGTGCATAGGCACGCGCCAGATCGATCTCCTCCTGGCTGCGCAATGGACGAACCGCCGGACCAGGCGCCACGCGTTGCGCTGGCGCATTGGACATGCGCTGACCCGGCTTGCGCGGCGCATTCGAGAGCGCCGCCGGCAGCGGCGGACGTTGCGCCGATTGCGATGACGACGAACGTGGCGGCATACCCCCGCCATGCTGAGTATTCGCACCCGGCTTGGCAAATAGCTGGGTTTCGACTACGGGCTTGGGCTCGGGCTTGGTGAAGCCGAGTTTGAGCAGTTGCTCACGAAGACTCTCGGTCATATCGACGCTCAAAAGTGCGGGG
The DNA here is from genome assembly GCA_034440555.1 of Pseudomonadota bacterium. Lineage (GTDB taxonomy): Bacteria > Pseudomonadota > Gammaproteobacteria > Xanthomonadales > Ahniellaceae > 0-14-3-00-62-12. The sequence goes on along the minus strand of JAWXCG010000096.1, from coordinate 24,127 downwards.
GCGGAGATTCCATGCCGAAGTCATGACTGAGCGCGACCCGCAGCGCAGCCAGTTCCTGACGCAATGCGCGCAGTTGCTCTTCAACGCTGATGATTCGGTGTTCCTGATCAGCAACCTGGGGGTTGAGCACACCGATCACTTCATCCTGAAAGGCAAATCGCGATTCGAGTTCGTCCAGACGTTCGGAAAGCTTTGCTTGCATCGGGTTCATGGCGCTGAAGTCATTAGGGAGCCTCTGAACAAGTCCGGAGCCGCGATAGCCCCCTCAGTCAGGGGGCGAAAAACCGCAGGTTGACCAGCTCCGCTGTTGAGAGCGACCAGCTCCGCTGTTGAGAGCGACCAGCTCCGCTGTCGAGAGCGGGGGTTTGGCAAGCAATAAGCAGTGTGGCGAAGACGACGCCGTGACTTATTCAGACTTTCCCTAGAGACGGAGGTCATTGGAGACGGAGGTCATTGGAGATGGGGGTCATTGGAGATGGGGGTCATCAGAGACGGAGGTCATTGGAGAAGGGAATGGCTGAGGAAGAAGTTGCAGACGAGGAATAGCCTTGCTCACGGCAGAAAGCGCGAATGGTAGCGCCCAGTTCTTCATCTACACAAAGCCAGGGCAGCGCATCATAGCGACTCGACAATGCGATCAGGCGATACGGATCGCGCCGATCCAAGCGCCGCGCCAACTGCCTGCCCTCGCGCTCCAGCAGCGCCGGGGCGCGCTCGGGATGGCGCAACAGGATCCCGAGCAACTGTCGTTGCACCCGTAACTCGTGAGGGCCCAGTCTGAGCGCCCGCGCGAAAGCGGTCGCAAATTCGGCATCGATGCTGCCCAGCTGGGATTTAACCGCCGCAAGATTGGCCCAGGCAAATGCCGATACGGGCCGCCTTGAAACTGCGCTGCGCAATTCATCGCGCGCCCGCTGCCACAGCATTCGACGATTCTTTGCGCCCGCGCTGCGCTCTGCCCAAACCAACCACCAGCGCGCGCGCAGCTCCAGCCGCGTCGCGCTATCACCCGCCACTTCGGGCAGTGGCGCCGCATGCTCCAGCCGCTGCAGGACTTCGCCCAGACGCTCGCGGTTGTTCACCTCCAAAGCGAGCAATCGCTCCTCAAACAGGTGTGTGCGCCATTCGCGCCATGCCAGATGCGTGGCGAACAGGGCAAGCGTCGCCAGCAAAAACGCAAGCGCGCGTCTGCCCCAGGGCCGTCGCGGGCTTGAGGCTGGGTGGTTCATCCTTTGGCGCGCCCAAGCAAGTGCGGCGCCACCATCCGCGCCGGATTCTTCCATACCAGATCCTGGGCAGCGTGCTCGCCAATGATCGCAGCGGCCGCTTCGCGACCGACTTCGAGCAGCGCTCCGGCGGCATCGCCCGCGCGTGCATTGCTGCTCATCAGCTTGGCCCATCCGCGTTCGAGCAACTGCCGCGATCGCTTCTGCGCATAGGGTCCATGACGACCGGCAAGCGCAGCGGCATTGACTTCAAGCAAGGCTCCGGCGGTGATCATCGGCGCCAGAATTTCAATGTCCTTGAGCACTTCCCGATGCAGTTCGGGACAGGCCAACAGCGGTCGGATTTTCTGGGTCGCCATCCATTCGATGATGCTGACAATGTTCTTGGGAATGCGCGATTCGGGCAACTGGGTCATCAGCACCCGCATCCCTTCATATTCGCCCAACACAGGCGCCTGATTGAGCACGATCGCGCGCGCCAGTCGCTGTCCGATTCGGCATTCGGCGGCAATTTTTATTTCTATCAATGCGCCGCGGGTGCGTAGCTGGCCGATCAGCGCTTCGCTGACCGAAGTCGCATACTGCCACTGCGTGCGATAATCGCCGTCAACAAAGTGCGGCGTCGCCACCATTGCCTGCACGCCGTGGGTTTCGGCATTCAGTGCCAGTTGCAGTGACGCTTCCAGATTGATCGGGCCACCGGCAAAGCCCGGCAGGATGTGACAGTGCAGGTCCACCATTCGGCCGCTGCCTTGGCCTCGCTGGTCACCTTTTCTTGCGCTTGGCGTAACCGTAGTCCGAGTAGTAGCCGTCGCCGTGGTAGTAGTACTTGCCATATCCGTACCCCCCCTTGCGCGCGACGACCTGATTGACGACTGCGCCTATAACGGGTGCTTCGATGCGCGCCAGACGCTTCACGCCTGTGCGCGCCACCTGCCACTGGGTGGCATCACTGCGCACCACATAGATCACACCATGCACCAGTCTGGATAAGACCAGAGCATCGCTGACAGCACAGGCCGGCGCACAATCGATCAGGATGTGGTCGAACTTGCTGCCCAGCGTTTCCAATGCTTCGGCAAACTTGCGCGAGCTGAGTATCTCCAGGGGATTGGGCGGCGCAACACCCGCCGGCATCACAAATACATTGGAGTTCGGCAACTGCCGCAAGCAGTCGGATACCTTGGCCTCGCCGGCAATGAATTCGCTCAGACCTGGGCTCTGGCGTTGATCAGGAAGTCCGCGGTGCAGTGCCGGTCGTCGCATATCGGCATCGATCAGCAGCACTTTTTTCATCTGGCCCAGAGAGAATGCCAGATTCATCGACAGGGTGGTCTTGCCCTCGCCGGGCACCGATGACGTGATCAACAACCGTTTATGGTCCTGGTCTACAGCCGACAACAGCACGCCGGTGCGGATGGTGCGGATTGCCTCAGCAAACGACGACTGTGGATGCGCGGCGAAGTAGCCGATCGGCGCTTCGGCCAAATCGGAGCTGTCCGGCAGCCGCGGAACCAATCCCAGTACCGGCAGGCCCAGGCGTCGCTCAACATCGTCGGCGCCTTTGAGTGTGTTGTCGAGATGATCGAGCACCAGTGCCAGCGCGACGCCGAGCGCGAGCCCGATCAACAGCCCAACCATCGCCGAGCGCTGCTTGTTGGGATACACCGGAGCCCGATTGGGCATGGCCGCCTCGATCAGGCGCGCGTTGGCACTTTGTACGCCACCGGAAGCAGCCGTCTCCTTGAAACGATTCTGGAACACCTGGTAAAGCTCGCGATTGCTGTCGACATCGCGCTGCAGCGCCTGCAACTCATATTGCTTGCGATTGAGCGCGCGCACTTCGCCTTTGGCGCTGCCCATCTCGCCGCTGAGCTGATTCTCACGCAGACGCGCCGCCTGATAGTCGCGATCGATGCCCGATGCGACCAGTTCAAGCTGCTGCTTGAGTGCACTTTGCGCGGTCAGCAACGTCGCCTCGGCCTCTAACCGGCGCGGGTGCTTGGGGCCGTAACGTCCGGCAAGTTCACTGACTGCACGCTCAGCAACCACTGCGGACTGTTTCAGATCAGAGACCAATGGCGAAGCCAATAGCGCCGGCAATTGGTCAAGCGCGCCGCGACGACTCGCTTCCTCGACTTGACGGTAAGCCGCTTCCTTGTCGGCGCGTTCGCGCCTGGCTTCGGCCAGCCGATCACCGGCCAGGCTCAACTCGCTTGCCGCCATGCCATCGACCCCGCCGACATCGATCAGTCGCTCACGATCGCGAAACTCCTGCAACGCACCCTCGGACTGCTCGAGCTTCTCGCGCAGCCCGGCAGTGCGCTCATTCAACCAGTTCGACGCGGTCTGCGACATTTGCACCCGGCCTTCCAGTGTCTCCTCGATATAGGCCTGGGCATGGGCGTTGGCAAGCGTTGCAGCAAACTCCGGATCGGCATTGCGAAACTGGATGCGCACCAACTGGCTGTTGCGCACCGGCACGATCGAGACGCCACCCTGCACCGTAGCAACGGCAACATTGCGATCGACCGCGGCCGGCTCGGCAACAACTGGCTGCTCCTTGGACCCACCCGGGATAAGCTTGCGCCAACTGAATCCCTGATCGGCAACCACGCGTGGGGCAAACGCTGGCGTGCCCAGTTTGTCCACGACGCGCTCGGCAATCGGGCGCGATCTGAGAATCTCGTACTGAGTCTGGTAATACTCGCCAAAATCGTAACCCTGATTGGCGCGATAGACCTCTTCAATGGAAACGAAACGCGCTGCCTGCCGCTCAATCAGCATCGTTGCCGAGGCTTGATAGATCGGTGTCTGCGAGTGCGCGCGCAGCACTGCGATCAGCCCGCACGCCATCATCAATGCGACCAGTCCCCATTTGAACCGGAACAGGATGCGCAGATAGTCTTGAAGATTCGGCAGCTCACGGCTGTCGTCCCCGGACTGCTGCTCCCGCAACTCCGTCGGCAACATCGCATTCATCGGCGCGCGCTCGGCATCCCTTCAGACGGTTGCAGGGGTGAAATGCAGCAGTTTCGAAGCAAAAGGCTTTCGCTTCGATAGCGTAACGTTAACTGGAACCATGCCAATTCCGCCAGTCTGGCGAGCGCTTCGCGCCAAGCTTCGGCGCCGAGGCTGATGCCTTTGATGGCCCCTGTGCTTTCAAACCGCAATAAGCGCTTCAGAAAAAGCTCTCATCAATAGTGATGATGTCGCCAGGTGCGACCAGATCTTCCATGCGCACTGGTCGCCCCTTGCTGCGACCCTGCTGTTTGTCGTTTTCCGAGATCACGTTGACGCGTTTCTCCGATGCCCGTTCGGTCAGGCCGCCGGCGAGTGACAGCGCCTTGCGTACGGTGAGCCCGGGTTGAAATGGAAAACTGCCGGGACTCTTGACCTGGCCGTTGACGAAGAATGGCCGATACTCGGTGATGGTGACCGAAACTTTCGGGTCAAGCAGAAAATCGCCGCGCAACCCGTCGGAGATATATTTTTCCAGTTCACCCGTCGTCAACCCGGCTGCATTCAACTCGCCGAGAAATGGAAAATTCATGCGGCCGTTGACCGCAATCTTGAGCCGCTGCGAGAGCTCTGGTTCGCCAAAAACCTGAATGTTTACTTCGTCGCCGGGGCCAAGTGTGTAGCTCGAGGGTGATGGCACCGTGGTGGCAGCACTGATCGGCGCCAGTGCAAGTGCGAACATCGGCGCCAACAGCAAGACCAGGAGCACGAGGTGCCAACGCTTGCCACGCAGGTCAGCGCCACCCGCACGCCGTGCGTTGCGCGCTACCAAACCTTTCAGATACAACCTTCGCAACAGATTCACTGCACACCCTTCCCTAGCAACTGGTTGGACTCACACTCTAGTCCTCTACAGGGACGCTTCCAGTGAAAGCAGCAATTGTTTTCGTTGATAGTTCAGCTGCGATATATCCGTGGACCTATTCGAAGCACTATAGCCTGCGCCCAGGCTGAGCCACGGTGCAAGCCGGTATTGCCCAGACAGGCCGTAGTACGTGCTGCGGTCGGTACGCAGACTCGGGCGGTGTTCGTCACGGGCCACTCCAACGTCGATCTGGCTGGTCAATCGGCTTGACCATTGATGCATCCAGGCCAGAGTGACATCACGCCGCAGAATGAAATCGCCGAACCCATTGGTTTCATCAGCGTCGCGGCTGGTGGTGAGTTCCAGCATGGAGTAACTGCGTAACTTGTAATTCACCGATGCGCGCCAACTGGTACCCGAGTAATCCAAGCGCGCGGGATCGTCGAAATCTTTCTGGGCGTGCCCAAATAGCAGCGAGCCACTGGTGCGGGCCGTGGCGTCAAGCTCCACGCCCACGTAATAGTGTCGTTCGGTGCTGTCGAGTGTGGACACGTCGTAGTCCGCATGGATCTGGTCAACGGTCACCAGTGCCGAAGTCTTGGGCGCAATGCGCCAGTAGAAACCCCCAGCAAGCTTGCGATCGTTGCGGTCACGAAAAATGGTGAGCTCACGATTGTTGCGGTATTCCATGCTGTTGGTTGCCGCCTCGAACTCGAGTCGGCCGCGGGCGCCGGGTGCACCAAAGCGGTAGCGTGCGCCGACAGATTTTTGATCGTACTCGTCCGGCGCCAACGCCAGCAGCGCCAATTCGCCCTCACGACCGGCAGTGCCGCGTGCATCGTGATGACGCGCCCAGGTTCCGTCCACCAACAGCGAATGGCGCACCAGCGGACTCCACGACCATTGCAATCCGATTGAGTGGTCGGTGTAGTTGTCCAGTGACGAACTTTGGTACCGTCCGAACTCTGACTGCAAGGTTGCCGACAGCCGGTTGAATTCGGAGCCAGCCTCGACTTTGACGCCCGGCGAAAAACGCAAAAGAAAAGAGTCGATCTCATCTTCGGAACTGATGATGACGTTGCTATCATGCGACAAGGTAAGGCCAGCGGTTGGCGAAACGCGCAGTGGCCCGACCTTGAATCCGTTCCCGTCAACGGCATGCGTTTGGAGGCTGAAGACCAGCCCCGACACAAGCAAAGCCAACCTCGAGAACGAGGTACTTTTGAACATGACACCCCCGGCACTACAACTATTGGCTAGTTTCAACGATTTAGACAACAATACTCAAGCAATTTCAGCGAATTTTTGTTAATTGAGGTAGGTCTTCACGGAACCCTCACTATTCGACTATCGCGCGCAGCCCAGCTCTTTTCTCCAGTCCACAGCCTGTGTCAGTCCCGCGCGCGACGCTTGCTCCAGCAACGACTGCGCTTCCTTGCACTGCTCTGCATCACCCGGCGCAAGCAGGCGCGCGGCATTTACCATGGCTGCCGGCAATCCCTTGACTGCGGCACGGCGATACCACATCAACGCAAGCTTCATGCCGCCGGCAGTCGTGTTTTGCCGTTCGTGCCATTCGCCAAGATTGTTTTGCGCGAGCGCGTCTCCGGCATCGGCCGCACGCTGCAGCCAAGCCGCGCCGTCGCTGGATACGGGCTGATGCGCATCGGTGATCCGCCAGCCGATCGCTGCAGCCGCGCCGATACGTCCGGCCTGCGCCGCGCGACAAAGCCCATCCAACGCACAAGCGCCCGACAGGCGACCGGTAAGACACAGCTTGCCAATCGTCTCCAGCGCCGCCGGATGACCCAGCGCGGCAGCCCGTTGCATATGCTCCAATGCTTCGGGGGCCGCGGTCGTGCACAGCGCCAGGCGATAGCTGGATTCTGCGCCGTCCAGTTTTGCGCCACGACCCGCCAGCACGCACAACTCGGCCGCGTCGTGTGCAGGATCGGAGCGCAGCCAGGCCAGCCGCGCCTCGATCGCTCCCAGATCGCCCTGTGCCGCGAGATGCTTCACCCGCCAGGCAGTATCCGGAAGTCTGAGCAAGACGTAGCTTCTCAGACTGCGCGCCTGCTCATCATGACCTGTCGCATCCAGCCGGTTGGCGCGCTGCATCAGATTGATCGCGTAATCCGCCATCGCCTGGCGAACTGCCGGATCGTTGCCATCGCGCTTCAAACCGGCCCGCCATGCCTCGATCGCTTGATCGGCCGAAGTAAGCAGATTGGGCGCATCCATGCTGTGCACTTGAAACACACAGTGCGGCGCGTCTGGCAGCGCGGCGCCAGCCGCTGGCACGCGCACCAAGGCCAATGCAATACCGAATGCATAGCGCCAACAGGACTCAATCATGCTGGGCGTCGTGATCAGTTATGCGCCGCGACGTCCTGCGATCGACCGGCCTGGGCACGGGCAACGCGTGGCTCAACGCACCCAGCAACAGACACACCTGGAACCAGAACAGATTGGCAGGAATCTGCAGATTGAAATCCACCAGCGAGTGCAGACCGAACGCGACGCTGGCCGCAATCGTCGCCAGCGCGAGACCGCGGGCAAGACTGTCGCCCCGCAGGCGCAGGGCCTGGAGTGCAGCGAACAACAGGCTGGCCGTCGCGATCAAAAACAACACCAGGCCAAACAGACCCCGCTCGACCAGAGTCTGCACGTAATCGTTGTGCGCATGCTCGTAGAACAGACCGACCGACTCGGGCTTTACCGCCGGGAACAGCAATCGGAACGAACCGGGACCATGCCCGAACCACGGCCGCTCCCGCCAAAGCCGCAACCCGGCCCTGGCCACGACCCAACGCTCGGCATCATCGGGCTCGGCGGGCGTCGACTGGTTCGTTGCCGGTTGCGATGTGAGATCTGAGCCCGACACGCGCTCCGGCGACACAGCCACCAGGTGCGTCTCAGCGACACGCTCGGCGAGCTTGTCCACGCCTACCCATGCACCAAGCACCAGCACATCGATGGCAACAATTGACACCAACAGCCAGATCAGAATACGCGGCAGTGGTCGCCACCAGATCAGCGACGCGACACCAGCCGCCGTAAGCCCGATAAAAAACGCAGCATTACCCATGCGCGAGCGGGTCATCACCAGCGCTACAACCATGACGGCAAGTGCGGCGCGGACGGCAAAGCGCGAACCGAGCATGGCGTGTCCGATCCTGCGTACCCATTCGCGCCAACTGTCGGCGCGCTCGGTCGCGCGCAGGCCACTGGCCAACAGACCAAAACCGACAGCGCCGGCGAGTTCGAGCATGCCGGCAAAATGATTGCGATTGATGTAGGTGCCGGTGGCGAACTCCGACCCGCCAAGACGGTGTCCCAACCAGGGCAAGGTGAGACCGGTGAGTGTGAGCGTCAACGCCAATAGTGCAACCGCGACGCCACTCGCCAACATGCTGACCAGCAACCAGCGCACGCGCCGTCGCGAACTCAGCAACAACATCGAAGTGAAGACCAGCGCGCATAAAGTGCTGCTTCTGAGCGCGCCAAGGATGCCTGCATCCGGGTCGGCGGTTCTCCACACGGCGTCGTCGCTGGGCAATGCGATGATCGCGCGCAGCAGATCAAGCAGACCAAGCAGCAACAGACTGAGCAATGCCAGCCGCAGTCCTGGATGGGCCATGCGCCAACGCGCGGCGACATCCACTGTCCAGGCAGAATGCGCCGCGATCAGCAGCAATACGGCCGAGTACCAAGGCCAGATCCAGTCGCGATTGGCACCCAATGGCCACGGCAACAGCACGATCCAGCACAGCAACAGATAAAACGCTAGCCGTGAACGATCCGCTGATCCGCGCCGCGGCATCAGTCGTGCTCCGCGCGGCAAGGCGGCAAGGCTGGTGCCGCGACGCTTGCCGCCAGCGTGCACCCACACCAGCGGCCGCTGCGATCGGCGCTGCGCATCAGCCAGTGATGGCTGAATGCCAACGCCAGAAACGCCGCCGCCATTGCCGGCTCCGGCCAAGACGCCCGCGTTGCTGCAATCGCCACCAACACGCAAGCAAGTGCCGCCAGCATCAGGATCAGCCAGGCTGTGCGCGCCGACATCCCGGCGCGCAGCAAGATGTGATGCAGATGGCGCTGATCCGGTTGAAATGGCGAGAGCCCATCAGAAACGCGACGCCACATCACCGACACCGTGTCGATCAGAGGCACGGCATAAAGCCAAAGTGCCACCACTGGAGCGAAGGCGCGGTCTGCGCCTTGACTGAAGGCCACCAGCGTCCACGCAATGAATGTGCCCAACAACAGACTACCGCCATCACCGAGGTAGGCACGCGCGGAACACAGCAGCGGCATGTTCCAAACCATGAACCCCAACACCGCGCCCAGCACCGTGGCCGCAATCTGCATGTGCGGTGCAAACGCGTGACCGAAGGCAAGAAAGATTGCGCCGCCCAATGCCAACACCACCATGCCAGCGGCCGCACCGTCCAGGCCATCACTCATGTTGCAGGCATTCATCACGCCGACTACCGAGAAAATAGTGAGCGGCAGCGCGAACCAGCCAAGATGCACAACATCTTCGCCATCGAACAGTGCGCCCAGATCGATCAGCAATGTATCGCCGGCCAAGCCGAGCGCCATCGCCACTACCGCCTGCGCCAGAAAACGCGTGTGTGCACCGAGACGAACACGATCATCGGCAAGACCAATCAGCAACATGGCGAACGCAGCAGCCAGCAACACGCGTTGCGCGCTCGGCAACGAGGCAGCACTGAAGCCGAGTACCATTGTGATCGCCAAGGCGATCGCCAGCCCGCCAACCATCGCGACAGGTTCGCGGTGATGTTTGTGCCCGCCGGGGTGATCAATCATTCCCAGCGCGCCGGCAAAATGCGCAAGTGCCCAAGTCAGCAACGCACTAAAGATTGCTGCCAGCGCGATCCACTCAACGCGCATGACGACCACCGCGCAGCGCTATAGCGTCACGCACCATTGCAGTGCCGCCACTACTCACGCGCGCTGTGTGGCAAACCACCGGTACACCTCTTCGATTCCTCGCCGCAGGGGAATACGGGCAGTCCAGCCCATCGCAGCCAGACGACTGATATCCAGCAACTTTCTGGGTGTGCCATCCGGCTTGCCCGGATCGGTGACGATGCGTCCGCCGTAGCCGGCTATTTCCGCCACCAACCGGGCGAGATCCAAAATACTGATATCGCTGCCGACACCGACGTTGATCGGCTCCGCGCTCGAATAGCCATCGAGCAGAAAAACCACTGCATCTGCCAGATCGTCAACATGCAGAAATTCACGCAGGGGCGTGCCGCTGCCCCAGATTGATACTTCGGCATCTCCACGCTGGCGTGCCTCATGAAACTTGCGGATCAGAGCCGGCAGCACATGCGAAGTCTTCAGATCGAAATTATCGCCCGGACCGTAAAGGTTGGTAGGCATGACACTGATCGCATCAAATCCGTATTGACGTCGATACGCCTGACACATCTTGATGCCTGCGATTTTCGCGATCGCATACCACTCGTTGGTCGGCTCCAGCGCCCCGGTGAGCAGGCTGTCTTCGCGCAGCGGCTGCGCGGCCAGTCGCGGGTAAATGCACGACGAACCCAGGAAACACAGTTTACGCACGCCATGTTGCCAGGCCGCATGGATGACGTTGGTCTGAATCTCCAGGTTTTCGCGCAGGAACTCGGCCGGCTGCGAGTCATTGGCGAGAATGCCGCCGACCTTGGCCGCTGCGAGAATCACATACGCCGGCTTCTCGTTTGCAAAGAAATGCCGCACGCTGGATTGCTCGGTGAGATCCAGCTCGAGACGCGAGCGCAGCAGCAGGTTCGTCGCGCCATCGGCCTGCAATCGACGCACGATTGCAGCTCCAACCAGGCCACGATGCCCAGCGACAAAGATGGGCGCCTCACGATCGAAGCGCAGTTCACTCATGATGGACCGGTACATGGAAGCCGGCATCGTTGACCATCGCATCGCGCCGCGCCAGGGCCAGATCCGCGGCCATCATCTCCTGAACCAACTGTTCGAACGAGGTTTGCGGTGTCCAGCCGAGCTTCTCGCGCGCCTTGCTCGGATCGCCCAACAAGGTGTCCACTTCGGCCGGGCGAAAATAGCGCGGGTCGATGGCGACAATGCGTTGACCTGGCTTCATCGACGACGAGGCTGGCGCCGAAGTGACAATTCCGTGCTCGTTGTGATCACAGCCCTGCCACTCGATCGTGACCTCGATTTCGGCCGCGGCCTGGGTAACGAAATCACGCACCGCGTGTTGAGTGCCGGTGGCGATGACGAAGTCCTCGGGAATTTCTTGTTGCAGCATGCGCCACATCGCATCGACGTAGTCACGGGCGTGGCCCCAATCACGACGTGCACCCAGATTTCCCAGATACAGACAATCCTGCAGTCCCAGATGCATGCGCGCCAGAGCGCGCGTGATCTTGCGGGTCACAAAGGTCTCGCCGCGCAATGGCGACTCATGGTTGAACAGGATTCCGTTGCAGGCGTAGAGGCCATGCGCCTCGCGATAATTCACCGCAATCCAGTACGCATACAACTTGGCCACGCCGTAGGGCGAGCGCGGGTAGAACGGCGTGGTCTCGCGCTGTGGCGTTTCCTGTACTTTGCCGTACATCTCCGACGTGGACGCCTGGTAGAAGCGCGTCTTCGTCTGCAAGCCAAGGATTCGAATCGCCTCAAGCAGGCGCAGCGTGCCGAGCGCGTCGGAATTTGCGGTGTACTCGGGCGTGTCGAACGACACCTGCACGTGACTCTGCGCACCCAGATTGTAAAGCTCATCCGGCTGCACCTGTTGCAGGATGCGAATCAGATTGGTCGAATCGGTCAGGTCGCCGTAATGCAGCAGCAGGCGGCGCCCGTCGACATGCGGATCCTGGTAAAGGTGATCAATGCGGTCAGTATTGAACGATGATGCCCGGCGTTTGATGCCGTGCACCTCGTAGCCCTTGGCCAGCAGCAGCTCGGCCAGATAGGCGCCATCCTGGCCGGTGATGCCGGTAATCAATGCGCGTTTCAAATAAACCCCCGTGCAAGCTTTAGATTTCGATATCGGACGCCGGGCGTAGTGCACGACGCGATGGGCTGGTGAGCTGATTCTAGTTGCGCCAAAACCCGGATCAGCACGGTGACGAGGTCAAGAACAGTGAATCCGACTGGTGGCGTTTTCCCGATCGGCACAATCATGCCCTTGTATGCGCGGCTTCAGCCGCGAAGTTTTTCTGACCCAGAGCGCCGCAGCAAGGCTCAACAGCGCTGCCGCTCCGCTCAGGAAGGTCTGAATAAGTCACGACTTAGTCTTCGCCACACTGCTTATTGCTTGCCAAACCCCCAAGAAACCTGGGGTTTTTCGCCCCCTGACTCAGGGGGCTATCGCGGCTCCGGACTTCTTCAGAGGTTCCCTAAACCCAGTCACGCCAACCCCAGGATTTCTTCCAGCCCACGGCACACCGCCTCGGCATCACCCACGTCGGCGCGTCGATAACGATCCACATCGACGCCCAGTGTGCACAAGACATGCACGTCGGAAAATGCACTGCCAACAAACAACACCGGTTTGCCCGACTCGATGCAGGCGTACACCTTGGACGGCAGCACGTATCCAACGAACGCATCCGCCAACGTGATCAGATGCACATCGGCCGCCATCAATACTGCCTGCAACTGCTCGAGCGGACAGGGCGCCGAGCGGAATACCGTGACCCCGACCGCGCGCAAAGCGGTTTCCGCCTGATCAGCACGGCCACCGGTTGCATTCAACCAGACACCCGCAACCGCTGGATGCGCCTGTTCAAACAAGGCCATGCCGACCGCGAAAGTTTCGTGGTCATGGGCCACACCCCAGTTGCCCGAGTACAGCACCACTTTTCGGCCCTGCAGCAAGGGCGGCAGCGGTGCCGCTTCCCAACCATTGTCAAAACGCACCGGCGAGCGATCACGGCGCAATTCAATGCGCGAACGCTGGATACCGCCACTGATCAGCCGCTGGCGCTGATCCTCTGCAATCACTTCCATTACGTCAATGCGCCGTCGCCAGAACCAGGTGAGCCGCTCAATCAGTCGCAACCACAGCGGCACCCTCGTCATCGACGCGATCAGGCACTCCGGGTGAAAATCCGCAATGCGATAACGCAGTCGCCCGCGCAACTTCGATTTGAACGGGGCGATGAAATGCAGCAGATACGGCGGCGATCCGGTGAACTGAATCTCATCGGCCTGCAGCAGTTCGCCGCGCGCCTCCAACAACAACTTCACATTGGCCGCTAGCGTCCACCGCGCACGCTGCAACAAAGCGCCCCGGTCATACAGCGGCATAAAGATTCGACGCTCGGTCAATGCGCCTTCGCCATACGACACCACTGTCTGCCACGACTTCTGTGACGAAAACCCAACCAGACACACCTCATGCCCCTGTTCCGCCAACTCACGCGCGTGCTGCAACGCATACTGCCCCACCGCTCCAAAATCGGGTGGCAACCAGTCACAGAGCATCACGATTTTCATCGAGACTGCGTCATCGATCGGGTGTCCGCGAAATCAGATAATCGCCCATGACCAGAATGTCCATCTTCGTACGCAGGAAACAATCCAGCGCCTCGTCGGGACGGCACACCACGGGCTCGTTCTCATTGAAAGAAGTGTTCAACACCATTGGCACGCCAGTCAGCGCTGCGAAGGACTCTATCAACCGGTAAAAGCGCGGGTTGGTATGTCGATACACGGTTTGCAACCGACCCGAACCATCGACGTGGCAAACCGCCGGAATGCGCGCGCGCTGTTCGACGCGGATCGGGTACACCTGCATCATGAAAGGCACCTCTCCATCGATCTCAAACCACTGCGCAACTGCCTCGCGTAGAATCGAAGGCGCGAATGGCCGAAACGATTCGCGACGCTTGATTTTAAGATTGAGAATGTCCTTGATGTCGGCGCGGCGCGGATCGCAGACGATTGAACGATTGCCGAGCGCACGCGGGCCCCATTCCATCCGGCCTTGAAACCAACCCACCACTTGCCCGTCGGCGATGCATTGCGCTGTGCGTGCGCACACTATGGTTTCGTCACTCACCAGCTCCACCGCGCATGCGGCAGCCGCGATCTCGGAAGCACGATCCTGCAATAGCTTTGCAACCACGGCCCTATCGCATCCCGGACCGAGGTAGGCGTGATCCATGACCGGGCCGCGCGCACCGCCCAGCTCGTGCCACACCGCGTAAGCTGCACCGATCGCACCACCGGCATCGCCGGCCGCGGACTGGACGTAGAGCTTTTTGAATGGCGTGCTCAGCGTTACCTTGCCATTTGCAACCGAGTTCATGCCACAGCCGCCGGCCACGCACAGCGCATCGAGTTGATGCCGCTCGTGCAGGCGATTGAGCAGATGGAAGAAAGCTTCCTCGTACATCGCCTGCACCGATCGCGCGATGTCCTTGTGCTTTTGTTCGAGTGCCTCGCCTGCGCGGCGCGCGGGGCCAAGCAACTGTTCGAGTGCAGGCGCAAACAACGTGCCCACGGAGGGCGAGCCGTTCTCCCACTCGTACTCGATTTTCTCGCACGCATGCCGGAAGTAGCTAAGGTCAAGACGAAAACTGCCATCGCCCTGCAACTGCACGAGCTTGCGCAACTGCGGCAGATAGTTGGGTTGTCCATAGGGAGCGAGCCCCATGACTTTGTACTCATCGCCATAATGTGGAAAGCCCAGATACTGCGTCAGTGCCTGGTAGAAAATTCCCAGCGAATGCGGAAAATAGACCTTGTCTTCGACCTCGATTGCAGTGCCCCGACCCACACCCCAGGCGGCACTCGCGAAATCACCGAAGCCATCCACCGAAACAACGCTGGCCTCGGCAAAGGGTGAAACATGAAACGCCGAAGACAAATGCGCAAGATGATGTTCCACCGCGTGCACGCGACCGCGAAAAGTCTGATCGGCAAAAGCGCGCGCGAGATGCACCTCCACCCCCTCGCGCTCGCGCTTGTTGCGAATCCGGTCGAGCACCAGACCCAAGTCCGGCCGCTTGAGCAAGGTGTAGGCAAGCTTGCGGCCAAGATTGGCCTTGGAATCCTGATTGATCGCCACATGCTCAATCGCCGAGAGCGAAACCCCCGCCTCCGCCAGACAATAGCGAATCGCCTCACTGGGAAATCCCGCCCAATGCTTGATGCGGCGAAAGCGTTCTTCCTCCGCCGCCGCGACGATCACACCATCGCGAATAAGGCAGGCAGAGGAATCGCCGTGAAAGGCGTTTAGTCCCAGAATCAGTGTCATCAGCTCGTGCCGCCCCATGTGACTTTGTCCGTGCGCAACATCAACTCACCCCCGCGCGCTTCGCGGCACGACGCAGGTCGTACTTACGAATCTGCACCATGCGCTGATAGAGCGCCTTCATCAAACAGAACTGCAGCCCATCGCGCCCATCGAGAAAGCCAAGGCGCAGCAGATAGCTGTAGAGGAAATACAATAAGGGCCGGACGGGCACGCGAGCGGCCAGCCGTTTCAGCATGGCCCGCCGCTCCAGCACACCGCCAAAAAGGCCACGACGCCAAGGCAGCGGCGTGTGCTCCGCAGCCAGCTCGTAGGCCGCATCCTTGGCCGCGTAGCGACACTGTCGCTCGAACCAGTCGTCGAGGCCCTTGATGTTTTCATCGATCAGATCATGTGCGAGATCAGCGATCCGACCCTGCACTTCCTGTGTCTCGGCGTGACCACGGTTGGTGTAGCGCACGCGTTCGCGATGCACCAATCGAACCACCCAGGTAGGGTACAGGCTGGAATAGCGCAACCATCGACCCCAGAGGTGAAAGCGTCGACGAATGCGGAAGGCGCCGACATCTGCGGCTACCGAAGGAATTAAGCTGCGCAACTCGGTCACCAGGTCCGGCGTCACCCGTTCATCGGCATCCAGGATCAGCACCCAATCATGTCGCGGCGGCACATGATCGAGCGCCCAATTGCGCTGATCGCCGAAGCCGGTGAAGGCATGCTGCGCGAATCTTGCGCCGGCCGCGCGACAGATCGCTTCGGTGCCATCGCTGCTGTATGAATCCACAATGATCACATCGTCGCACCAGGCCAGGCTGGCCAGGCAGCTCGGCAGATGAATCTCCTCATCGAGCGTGAACACCATGACGGAAATCGCCACTCGGTCGCCTTCAGTCACGGTCGTGGTCAGCATCGCTGAACTCACGACGCCTGTCCTACCGGCACCAGACTCTCATAGAGTGCGGACATGCGCCCTGCAATGGCAGGCCAGCTGGCCTCGGAACGCACCCAATGGGCAGCTCGCTGGCCAGCCGCCATAGCTTCGTCGGGATGATCCAGCAATCGAGCCAACTGCCGGCGCAGCGCATCGATGCAGTCGTCGACCACCCAGCCACCCGAGGCTGCGCGCACGGCATCGGCCGCACCAATCTGCGGCACCACGATCGCCGGCGTCCCGACTGCCATTGCCTCGAGCACCACGTTGCCGTAATTCTCCGTCAGCGAGACCATCAACAGCGCACGCGCACCCTGCAGCAGCTCGCGTTTTTTTCGGCCTTCCACATGGCCGACAAACTGCACTCGCTCAGCTGCGCCGTGGCTGATCGCAATCTGCTGCAGACGCGCCTGCAGTCCCTCGTCATCTCCGCCCGCCACAACCAGCCGGATCCCGGGCAGCAAGGCAATGGCCTCGATCGCACGCTCGATGCGTTTCTTCCAACTGATGCGACCGAGCACGAGCACATAGGGATCGCTGGCCTGAGTCTGGGACTTGACTTGCACCCCCACCTCAACGCCGTTAGGAATCACCGTCGCCAGGCCACCACCCCGCAGACCGAGTTCATCCAGCGCGGCAAGCTCGATCTCTGCGGTCAGATGAATTGCCGCCGCCTGCCTGATTGTCCTTCGCTCGAACAGCGCAATCCACGCCATCTTCAGCCATCGGCTGCGCGCACGTATTAACTCGCGGACCAACATGCCACGCGGCGAAACCACATACGGCACTCCTGCGCGATGCGCTGCACGGGCAGCCGTCAAAGTTGGCCAGAGAAAAACCGAATGCAGATGCACCACATCGTAAGCGGCCACACGGTCACGCAGCCAGGCACTGAGTAGCGGTGCGTAATACAAGCGGCGCAGCCACCGGCTCGGGAAGTAGTGCACGCCAACGCCATCCAGCTCAACCCGCAGACCCAGCGCCACATCACTGTCTCCGGGACCATCCACACTGGTCGTCGCCACATCCACCTGATGCCCCCGTTGCACCAGCGCCACACACAGATGATGAACCGAATAGATCGGCCCGCCATAGCGCACCGCCGGCAAATAGCTTGGCACCACGTGCAGAATGCGCAACGACCGCGACGCCTCCACGCTCACCGCAGTAGACCCGCCCATATCTGGGCCTGTCGACGGATGGATAGCTCACGGTGCGCATACGCGGATATCTCCGCGCGGCGCGACTTCAGGTCCTCGCCCGCCAGCAACTGCGCGAGCACATCGCGTAACGCGGACACATCACCTTCGGCAAAGATTCGGCCATAGCCGGCAACTATCTCTGGAATTGCGCCGCTATCACTGCCAATCACATACTTTCCGCAGGCCATTGCTTCAGGCAAAACGCGGCCATACTGCTCCTTCCAGCGCGGCGTACTCAGTGAGGGCAGGACGACAATGTCAGCGGCGTTCATGAAATCCGGCATCTGTTCATGTCGGGCATCGAAGAAGACAACGCGATCCTGAAGCGACAGCGTCCGCACGCGCTCGGTGAGCAAGTCGACATAGGGCGTGGGGTAATCGGAAAAGCGATCCAGCAGGAGATGCCAGGGCCGATCTCGAATCTGCGCCAGCGCCTCCAGCAGCAGGTGTACGCCCTTCTCTGGAGTAAGCCGACCAAAGTAAGCAACGGTCGGCGCACACAGGCCGAGACCCTGGCGCGTTGCCTCGATCCTCGCGTCATCCTGCACGCAGAACATCGCCGGATCAAAACCAAGCGGGATACGTGTAGCGCGTCCGCGGAACCCGAGGTCGGCCATGACCCGACTGCCATCCTGGCTAAGCGTGAACACATGATCGACTTGCGGGTGCACCCAGCGTCGCAGAGCCACCTTGAGTAACGGCGCGATCACATGAGTCGGACTGAACGCGGCGATACCCTCGAAAATTTCCCAGAGAGGTCGCGATGGCAGATTCTCCGCAGTCAGCGCCCACACCTTGGCGCCACGGCAAGCACGCGCGGCAGAGCGCACCATCATACTTGCCGGATCGCTGTCGATCAGTACGTGTGTGGGCTTCCATGTGAACGCCAAATCTCCCAAGCCGTGTATGCGCTGAAGGCGCCCGTGAGTTCCAGAAATCTCGTGCAAACTGAGCGTATAGGACTCAGCCGTGCCTTTCTCAGTATTCCGCCACCGACCGCCCACGTAGAGCCGCCTTGGAACCGCAAGGTGCACCGCCACACCGTGGCGTTCGGCCAGCTCACGGTAAACCGCTCGATTGATGGGCTGATGACAGGGTGGGGATATCACCAGGAGCCGAGCTTCAGTCATGAGAAAAAGCGGATGATGCGGCGCGCCTCATCAACGAGCCTAGCGCCTGGCTTCCAGCCGAGTACGGCAAGGCGCTCGGTAGATATCGTAAAGGGACCGCGAAAGGCATCCTGACCCACCCCAAAGCGCACAGCGACTGGTGATTCCGAAGCCGAAGCCACCATCTCAGCGACGTCGTCAAGCCGTGTCGCCTCGCCTCGCGCCACATTGAACAGGCGATCGGTGCCGGGCGCGTAGCCCAGCAGAATCCGGACCGCCGACAACACGTCTTCGAACGCCACGAAATCGCGATAACTCAGCCCATCATTGTTGAGCTCAATCGCGCCAGCCGCAGCCTGCCGACAGATATCGAGAAACAGCAATCTGGACTGATCCCCAAGATCTGCATGCGCAGGACACGCCACGATGTTGGAGGGCCTGATGACCAGCGCCTCCGCGTCTTTTGCCAGCAATCGCTCGCACTCCAGGTGGATCTGACCATAGGGATGGACGGGCGCCGGAAGTTCGGACTCTTCGAATCGAGCGCGACCAGCACCACCATAAACATGGAAGCTGGAGAAATGCAGGAGCCGGCCGACTTTACCACCGCGTAAAAGATCGACACTCGCCTGCGCACTCGCCCTGGCTTTCTGCATAGCCTGAGGATCGCGCACCGCTTCGGCCGCACTCGGCATGGCCAAATTGATCAAGGCATCGAACTCACCTGCTACCGCCAGCTGCCGATCGCGGTCGCTATCATAGTCGACGACCCTGATTCCGCTGTCGCCAATCCAGGCATCGCGCAATGCGGATCGCCTGCGCCGCGTGATGGTGACCTTGCATTCCGCCGACAAAGACTGCGCCAGCCGCGCGCCGATGTAACCGCAACCGCCGACAATCAGGCAGCGGCGATCAGCCATGCCTTATGTCCCAGTCGTAGGGAATGCGGTCGCTGAAAGGACTCATCCGTTCGATCTCGTCGGGCGTGTGGACGTGTGTGGTGCAGTTCGCCACGATCGCGGCCTTCTCGCCATAGCCCTTGAATCCATTCCACACCAAGGGCGGCACCGTCACCAGACAGTAATTGCTCTCGCCGATGAACAGCTCTTGCAGCTTGCCGCGCGTTGGTGAGCCTTCGCGATCGTCGTACAGGACAAACTTGATCATTCCGTGCACGACGGCATAGTTGAGCGTCATCAATTTATGGATATGCCAGGCCTTGATTGCGCCGGGATGCACGGCCGAAAAATAGATCTCGCCGAAGCGATCAAAATGCGGCGCATCGGAGCGCAGCATGTGCATCACTTTGCCTCGCTCGTCGGGAATCTGACGCAACGGAGTAACTACGACGCCATCGATCATGTTTCGCATTCCTTGGTGTGCACGACTACTGGGTCCACCGCAGTCCGTGGAGGGTTGCAGCCTGCTGGTAGTCCGCGATGTCGCCTCGTGTCGCCGCCAGTACATCACGTGTTCCAAACTGCACGTCGCGGTACCAACGTACCGTCGCGGCGACACTTTGCGCAAAAGTCCAGGTGGGCTGCCACTGCAGACAATGAAAGGCTTTGTCGATCGCTAACCCGAGCAAGCCTGCCTCGTGGAGGCCGCCCGCTGGGGCTTCCTTGAGCCACTGGCCTGGCCAATGCCGGAGCACCTCCTCGACCAACTCGCCGACCGAACGGTTGGCATCTGGCAATGGGCCAAAATTAAAACCCGAGGCAACATCCTCAGCGCCATCAACTCGAGGTAGCCGCACGTTTCCACTCAGCAGTGCGGCCAACCACAGATAACCGCTCAGCGGTTCCAGGACGTGCTGCCATGGACGGGTGGCCAAGGGATTGCGAACCACGATTGCCTTTCCGGCCGCGAGGCTACGCGCGCAGTCCGGCAGAATTCTATCCTCCGCCCAATCTCCACCACCAATCACATTGCCTGCGCGCGCCGACGCCACCCGCACGTTCGATCCCTTGGCACTGAAAAATGAGCGTCGGTAGGCGTGTGTGATGATTTCAGCGGCGCCCTTGCTGGCGCTGTAAAGGTCATGTCCGCCCATCGCGTCATCCTCGCGGTAGCCATGCAATACCTCTCGGTTCTCGTAGCACTTGTCCGACGTCACCACAACGCAGGCGACGCCATGTTCCAGGCGTCTGAGCACATCGAGCAAGTTCGTCGTTCCGATGATATTCGTGGTAACTGTGCCTACTGGGTCGGCATACGACCGTCGCACCAGAGACTGCGCGGCAAGATGAAACACAAAGTCTGGAGCTGCGCGCCGCAATGCCGTTTCCAGAGCTGGCAGATCGCGCACGTCGCCGAGAACGTGGTGCATCCGCGGCGCCAGTCCCAGCGATTGGAAGAGTTCGCGCTGCACTCCAGCCTCATCGCTGAACCCGGTCACCTCGGCACCGAGTTGCAACAGCCATTCGCATAGCCAGGCGCCCTTGAATCCGGTGTGGCCAGTGACGAATACCCGTTTGTCTCGAAACTGATCAGCGAACATCCGCGTCTACCAGATCTTCCAGGGGGCCTGACCAGAGGCCCAGAGCTCATTGAGCAGCTGATACTCGCGCGGCGTGTCCATCGGTTGCCAAAACCCGTCGTGTCGATACATCATCAGCTCGCGTGCCGCGGCAAGTTTCTCCATCGGCTCGCGCTCGAGGATCAGATCTTCGCGATCGTCGAGCACCCGTTCAAGCACCTCGCGTTGAAAAACGAAGAAACCTCCATTTATACGACCACCAGAAACCTGCGGCTTCTCACTGAATTTCTGCACTTCTCCGTCCTGTACGCTGAGCTCGCCGAAGCGACCTGGAGGCAGCACGCCGGTCACCGTCGCAAGTTTCCCGTGCGCGCGATGAAACGCGAGCAGCGCGGCCATATCGATATCACCAACGCCATCGCCATAGGTTGCACAAAAAGTTTCGGAATCTTCCAGAAACCGCCGCGCACGGCGTAGTCTTGCTCCCGTCATGGCGTGCTCGCCGGTGTCGACCAGGGTCACCTTCCAAGGCTCACTGGGAACCCCATGAAAGGTCAGCCGATCCGCATCCGTGCGGCTCAGGTCAATCGTCACATCCGTGGTGTGCGCGGCGAAATTTAGAAAAAATTCTCTGATCGCATCGCCCTTGTAGCCGAGCAACAGCACGAACTCGGTGATTCCACAGGCGGCGTAACTCTTCATGATGTGCCATAGGATCGGCTTGTCGCCGATCAATACCATGGGCTTTGGAATGAGATCGCTGACTTCGCGGATCCGGGTGCCGCGTCCACCGCAGAGAATGGCTGCTTTCATCGCCGCAGAGTACCAAACTCCGGCGCTGGCGCGGGAGCACGTTGCGCGGACTGCACGGCACGCTGTGCCAGCACCGGCAGAGCAAGTAGGAACCCAAGCGCCCAACCCAGGCAAAGTAGAATGAAGATATCACCATAGGCTTGGGCGGCAACCGAGAACGCGGCCACATTGGATGCCATGAATGCGACCATCCCGTAGCCAACGCGAGCGTGTTTCTGCGAAGTACTCGCCAGTTGTCCCAGCACACGCCACATGTAGCGACCAAGTGCATAAGCAAACCAGATTGCGATCAACAGACCGGGGACGCCGAGCTCCATAGTCAGCTTCCCCAGTCCGCCCTCGGCCGCACCGCGATCGATGGCTTCGTCGGCACCGAAGTGCTGGGCTCCTTGACTTCCGGTCCCAAGTCCAGCGCCGAACCAGCCCTGCTGCTCCACCACCCAAGTCACTGGCTGAAACCCCAGCTGTGAGATGCGGTCCGGAATGTCCTCAATCACTGAGCGCGTGCGCAAGGCGTAGGCCTGGTAAAGCTGATCCGGTGCCACGCTAAGCTCATGCGAACGGAAGGTACGATCTCCCGGATCAGGCTCGACTAGGCCGATGATCGCAATATAGGAAGCCAGTCCAACGAAACCGATCACACCGGCAATCTTGGTGGCACCACGCTGAAACCACGCGACGAGCAGAAAGTACATGCTGATGAAGATCGCGATCTGCACCAGCATCTTGCGGCGTCCGGTCAGCGCACCGATACCGATCAAAAACAGCACTAGTCCTGCGGCCAGTGCCCATCGCGCAAATGAGCGCCGTTGCCCAACCAGAAGCAGGAAGACGAAGCACGCGATCGTGCTGGTATGCCAGGCGGCAATCTCGGAGGAGCGGAAGAAACCCGAGTAGGCCTTCAGGGCCATGCTCACGTCATAGATGATCAGCCCCTCGCCGACCTCACCGAGCGCGGCCCAGTCCACTTCAATGTATTCGAGATAGACACCAAGCAGGGCAATGGAAGCGAAAAACACATAGAACCACATCCAGCGCGTGATTCCCTTGAGATCAAAACGCACTGCGTACTGATAGGCGAACACAATCGCAGGCAGCGCAGAAAAATAGGACAACATCCCAATCGATGTCATGGCAATGCTGCCAAAGCGCACGAACGAGTGCACTGCCTGCAGCGACACAACAATCACGAACAAGGTGAAGGGAGTACCGACCTGCGCTTCCCAGCCACGAATCGAGCTCGGCCTCAGTGCCACTCGCGACAGCAGCGCGCCAATCCATGCTGCACCGAACACGGCACCGACAAGCACCACGAAATACACCGGCTCGTTCGGCGTCAGCTTTCGCATCGGGTCCTGCAGCAATGCCGTGAGCGTGCACAGAATCAGACCAGAGCGCCAGGACCCAAGGGCCAGCACCGCCAGAAAGAACACCAGTGCGAGGGCAAGCTCAGGCATCATGCTGAGGCGACTCCCATCGCCTGGGACCGGCGCGGTTGAGCCGTATGGCCCAGAGCATTCCGCGCAGTTCTGCCACTAGCGTTACCGGTATCCACCAGGGACGGCGCAAATGATGCCGGGTGGCGACCGACCGGACGAATCGACGCACGAATTCACCCAGCCTCCTTCTGCCACGCTCCGTTCGGAGCACGAAGTAGTAAGCGCCGACGGAATGATCCGGCCGGCTGGTAACCAGATGCTCTCCATAGCTGCGCGTCCCTCCCGAGACCACTCTCAGATGGTGAATGCAGGCCGCGGGCTCGAATCGAATGCGCCATCCGCGGGCTCGGAAGCGATGCGCGAACTCGGCCTCGAACCGGTAGGCGACACGGACGAAGTTTTCATCGAATCCGCCAATCGTCAAAGCCTGTACTCGAGAAACTGAAAAATTTCCACCCATGAAATCTGGGATCCAGCTGCCGCGAATTCCACCAAATCGAAACTCCTCAACAGCTTCGAAATCTTCTCCCTCCTCCCATGGCTGGATTACCCGGCCAGCGACGATGCAGTCCTCGTACCGCGCATGCGCACGAAGGTGCGCGTCTACCAGACTGGGCTCCGCAAAAATATCGTCGTCCAGAAAGAGTACGACTTCACCCTGAGCCTCCCTCAGCCCCGTATTCATTGCGGCTGGAATGGAAGGAGGGCTTTGCTCAATGAGGCGAATTGACCCTGCCGAATGCAATTCATCGAGTCGACGACGCGTGTCTGGGCGGTGATTCTCCGTCTGATCGACCACCAGAATCTCGTCAGCGCGCCGCTCCAGCGCGAGCAG
>JAWXCG010000095.1:0-3062 GCA_034440555.1 Pseudomonadota bacterium | reverse complement strand
GTCGCGCTCGGCACGTTGGTCGCACCGGTTGGTTATCGACAGTCAAGTTGATCCAGTCCGACCCAGGTACACACTAGGGAGTCTTGAATGAGCAGGTTTTCGATCGCTGGCGTAGTGGATGCTTGGCAGAGTGTGGTCGCACGGCTGCGTGGCGCTGGCGAAGTTATTCCGGCGTTGGTAATGCGCCTGGTGATGGGCTGGGAGTTCTTCGAAGCGGGGCGCGAGAAACTTTATGGCGACAATTGGTTTGCCGGAATTCAGCAGCAGTTCCCGTTTCCTTTCGACGTGGTGCCGGCAGCACTGAGTTGGCAGCTGGCGACTTGGTTCGAGCTGGTTGGTGCGGTTTGTTTATGGTTCGGCCTGGCCACGCGCTTCTGGGCGTTCAACTTGTTGTTTCTGACCTTTGTCGCAACTGCCGCAGTGCATTGGCCGGACATGTGGGCGATGTGGTCAGAGTTGCTCAAGGGCTATGCCATTTCCGATGCAGGACATGGCAATTTCAAGTTGCCGCTGCTGTTCGCCGTGATGTTGTTGCCCTTGGTGTTCAATGGGCCGGGCAAGCTCAGTGTGGATCATTTGTTGGCGCGCGGGTTCGCTGTTGGCGATCAGCCGGCGCCCATTGGCGATCTGTACGCATGGTCGTTGGCTGCGCTGGTTTTTGGCATTCCGTTTCTGATGCTGATTCCGGCGGTGGGCATCGCGCTGCTGGTTGCGGCGTTGCTGCTCGCGATCAGCGCGCGTTTCGTCCGCGCTTGAATTGGAATCACTCCCACGGTTTTGCCCGGTTGCGTGCGCGCTGCAACGCGGCCTGTATGCGATCGGGTATTGCGGACTCGGGCGCTGGAAGATCGCGACTGAGCTCGGCCAGTCTGGCGAGGCGTTGCTCATCTTCGCGCAGCAGCCTGCGCTTGCGGGCTTCGAAGCGACTGCGCGCAGCGTCGGCACGACTGCGCTCCGATAGCTGCCATTGGGTCTCTGCTGCACTGAACGCACGCACGTCGGGCAGAGCCTGGCAGCGTGCGCAAACAACAGTAATAAGGAGCGTCTCAGCTCGCTCGATCTGACAGGGCGCGCCGCAGCGCTCGCAGGCGATCTGCATGTGCGCGAGGTATCAGCTGCTTGAGGGCTTCGGATGGGTACTTGCATCGGACGTCGAGGAATCATCAAGCGCAAACTCGCCATTTTGCCAGCGCGAAAGAATGCCACGCGCCAGCAGCAGGTGCGGGTTGGGCACCATCACCTTGAAGTAACCGAGCGCCTGCCCCCATAGCCAATTTGCGGACAAAGTATGCGTATTTTCGACCCGCGCCGGGATATCGTGCTCGCGCAGCAGGCCTGCAAAAATTTCCGCCTGCATCAGATCTGCGAATCGCTCGACGATGTTCTCCATGCGTCGATGTTAGCGCGATCTACAATCACCAGGTCAACAGCGTCCGACCACGGGTCGGACCCACCAGATCAAAGACAAAGGCCCGGCCTGAGGTGGGGCCGCGCTGTGGCCGGACGCTTTGATCTATCGCCCACGTAATCGACCAGCGCGGAAGCCAACACCGTCCGACCGCAGGTCGGACCCACACGCCATCAGGCAGCAAATCCGATAAGTTCATCGCTTGGCGGTGCCGGCGCAGCCGGTGCGGCGGGCGGCTCCATGCGCGAATGTGAGTTGGGCGGTGTCGGTGGTGCTGGCGGTGCAGGGATGGAGTGTGGAGATGGTGGTGCTGGCGGTGCCGGGAGGGAGTTTGGGGTTGGCGGCGTTGGCGGCGCCGGGGGTGCAGGGATCGAAAACATGAATTGGTCGCGCTCGGGTGCAGTTACTGCGAATACCTGACGCTTGCGATCACGCCACACTTCCACATTGAGTGTTTGCCCCGGCTCCTTGCGCGAGAGTGCCCGCATCACACCCGACACGCTATCGGCGGGCTGGCCGTCGACTACCTGGATCACGTCGCCGGGCTTGAGCTCTTTCAATGTGTTGGCGCTCGTGTCCAGTACCAGCACGCCGTGCTCAGTGCCGAAATAGCGGCCGAGCTCGGGATTGAGCGTGCTCAGATTCAACGACGCCCAAGGCGCGCCATCACGAAACTGGCGCACGATGCGCTCGACGCGCTCGCCGTGCGTGCCATCGTCACGCTTGAATTCAAAAATGTGTGCGTTCTTGCCATGGTGTGGAGCGGGGTGCATGCGGCGCTCGCCATTGATGATGATCTCGATTTCCTCGCCGTCGCCGATCTCATGGATTTTGGCCAACGGCGCCAGCGTATTGCCGAGGTCCGGTATGGAGCCGAGCATGCCGGCCCAGTCCCAGCTCTCGCGGCGCTCAGCTTTCAGATCAAACTGCTGCGTCTTGCCATCGCGCAGCACCGAAAGCTTGACGCTCTGGCCTTTTTCCAGATCGCCAAGCAGGCTGCGTGCCGAGTCGACCGGGGCGTCGCTGTCTTTGCTGTCGCGTGCCGCCAGCGCCTTGCCGTTCACCGCTGTCAGCACATCACCTGCGCGCATGCCTGCCTTGGCAGCTGGGCCGCCGGGCGTGACCGCGCCGATGCGCACACCTTTGGCATCGGGCACCATCACGATGCCGACCATGGCGCGCTTGGGCTCGTTCAAGTAGCGAAACGCGAAGGCCTGGGGGCCGCCTTCGCCCAGTTTGGCCGAGAGTTCGGCAATGCGTTTGCTCACATCGCGCATCTCATCACGCGCCAACTTGAGGTCTGCGCGCGCTTTGGCCATGTCCGCATCGGTCTGCACACTGGCGCCGACAAAAAACGGCAGGGCGGACATCAAAGCCAGGGCCAACAGGGAATGTCGGAGTTTCATCGGGTAGTCCTCTTCTCCGATCAGTTAATAGGATCGGTCAGTTAATGGGAAAGGAAGCGGCGAGCAGCATCGGATTCTGTTCCGTGCTTCCTCGCTGCCAGGCGGATTGGGTACGCACCTCGGCAAGTCGGCTCATCAGACTGACTCGTCGCTGCCATAGCGACTCGGCCTGCGAATCGGTTTCGGTGGCACCGAGCTGCAGGTCAGTCAGTCCGATCAGATCTTCAAGTTCGGCGCTGGCCAGCGCC
>JAWXCG010000094.1:0-30045 GCA_034440555.1 Pseudomonadota bacterium | reverse complement strand
GTCACCGCGCTCAGCAACGGCAACTACGTCGTGGGCAGCTCGGGGTGGGACAACGGCGTGGTGATCGGTGCCGGCGCGGTCACCCTGGGCTTGGCCAACGGTAGCGTTTTCGGCACGATCACCACCCAACACAGCGTCATCGTTGCGGTGGCCGGTTCAGGGGCTTCACAAGTCTTTGCCTACGACCCCGCGCGCAATCAACTCGTCGTCGGTCAACGCCTCAGCAACCGCGTTGTTCTACAGCGCACCGGCCTCGCCACCGCCATCAGCATTGTCGGCGATGCGCCCGACCCTTCGGCCGCTGGCCAGTTGGTCAGCTTCACCGCCACCGTGAATGCGAGCACGGCAGCCACTGACGGCCAAGTGCGCTTTGCCGCCAGCAGCGGCGAGAGCTGCACCGACACCACACCGACCGCGACCTCGCCCACCACCGCCGATTTCTCCTGCGCATTGGTGTTCACCGTCAACGGCACCTCGAACGTCACCGCCGAGTACACCGGCTCGATCATCCACGCCTACAGCGGCTCAGCCCCCGAGTTGCACACGACCATCATCGACGCGGTGTTCGCCAATGGCTTCGAGGCCCCGTGACCGGGACCGTTGCGCGCGTGCCGATCCCTACAGCGCTGAACACGTATGGACGTCCCCTGTCAACCGTATTCCGCTGTTGCTTTTGAAGTTTCGTGTTGCGCTCTGGTGCCTTGTTTTGAGGTGTGTGTACACCTCCCGTGGCGCCGGGCTCAGCGGTTGCGTGTGCGGTGGATGGTTGCGATGGGTGCGTGCCGTGGTGCCTTTTCAACGAAATCTGTGCGCTTTGCGGTTGAGGCGGATCGGTACTCGGACACGTATACGGCGTCTTGATGGTGCACTTGATGCGCACCGCGCCGGGATGAATTGCGGCTCTGGCAGCCCTACACACCCACGCGCGCTTGTGTGCGCTTGTCCAGAAGACGGGCTTGTTGCCAGAGACGGTTGACCGTGTCGCTTCATCGCGGAAGCCGGATTTCGAAGAGGGGCCGCTTTCTCCTTGGTTGCTGCTTTGCACTACTGCTCTTGTGTTCTACGCCGAGGCGGTCGCTTGCTTGGCCGCCTTGGGCCGGAACGCCTTGTTGACATCAAAATTGTTTTCACCGCGCAGCACGGCCCAACCAATGCGAGCGAGTTCGCCGCGCGCGCTCCTGCGCGTTGCGGTGCTTCCCACATCCCTGTGGGTCGTGTTGGCCAGCGCAACGATGGTGCGTGCGGCGCCACTGAGTGCCTTCAGCGCCATGATCCAGCGGCCCATGGCATCGTCGCGACGACTCGCCCAATTCATTACCGCCCGCGCGCCGTGAATCAGCAGGGTGCGTAGGCTGCGGTCCCCGTTCTTGGTGATTCGCATCATGGTGACTTTGCCGCCCGTGCCGTGCTGCTTTGGAACCACACGTGCGCGCTATGCGCCATCGTTGTCTTCTGGCAATGGCGTTACCTTCTGGGCATGGCAGGCCGAGCTTGGACCGATGCCGGGTGAAGTGTCGAGTTGTCGAAGCGACGTAACCGGATTTCTGTTGCCCGCGCGCGCGCGTCTGGTGTTCAATGGCTACTATCAGGGCTACGACATCGATGGCATCAGGCTGGGCACGGGCCGTCTGCGTTATCAGTTGAACAACCATCCCGTTCATCTGCGTGCGTTCACCGCAGGCGAAGTCGCGATGCTGGACGAGCCAGGTCAGACTGGCGGTTACAACCACGCCATCGATATCCCGCTTGCCGAGTTGATCGAGGGTGACAACAGGGTGCGTTTCGGCACGCTCAGCATCTCGTCGGGCTATCCCAATGCGGTGACCAATCTCGATCTG
Source organism: Pseudomonadota bacterium (assembly GCA_034440555.1). Taxonomy (GTDB): domain Bacteria; phylum Pseudomonadota; class Gammaproteobacteria; order Xanthomonadales; family Ahniellaceae; genus 0-14-3-00-62-12. The sequence goes on along the minus strand of JAWXCG010000094.1, from coordinate 28,207 downwards.
TTGATCGATTTCGACCTCGGCTTGATCTTCGCCGATGGCTTTGACCAGTGATCGTTGGCTGAGCTGGTAGCGCCGCGTCCGGTTTGGTCGAGGTCGTTCGTCGCACTGCCCTGCGCTATTGCGCGCTGAGTCATTGCGCTCTGAGCTATCAACCGACCGCCGCTCGACGTCCTCAAGCGCCGCCGCCATTTGCGCCGGCTATTCGGTGTTCCTACCCTCAGTTCTCAAAGCCATCGGCAAACAACAATGGCGAAGGCAAAGCGCCTTCAATCGCTCCGATATCGCAGCGCGCGACATCCACCAGGGGCCGTGTCGAGCCGGGCGCATCGATAGAGGTGCCAAAACCTGCGTGGTCGCTGCAACGATCCAGGTCAATGGCGTCGATCGCTGGACTACCTTGAATCGCGCGATAGAACACCATGCCGAAGGCGTTGGTCTGACGCGCGCTCAATTGCGGGTCGACATTGAGCTGGTTGCCGGTGCTGTCGCCGTTGGTTGTGCAGTTGGCGGTGTTGCCGATCAGTACGTGGCCGAGCGTGGCGATGTTACCCGCGCAATCGCTGGGCAGGACACCAAAGCGATTGCCCGAGATGATGACGTTGCGCATCGAGCCGCGAACCCCGCTTGATGTCACTGACTGACCGGTGTTGCCGGCAATCAATGCGATCGGGACCAGATTGTCGTGAATGGTGAGAAACGTGCTGTTGACGTTACCGGCCCGCAAACCGGAGGAAAAATACGCCTCATTGCCAGCGATCGTCCCATTGACCAGAACCACTGTGCCCGACTCATTGTTGGCGGAGCCCTCCGCCCATAAGCCCCCACCTTGAACGGAATAGCTGTCGGCCGTGAACTGGCCGATGTTGTCGATTACCGCAAAGCGTTCAAAGCGCGCGCTGCTGACCAAACGGTAGCCATCCATATCGCCCCTGGAAACGTCGATATTCACGCCAGCACCGTTCGCAAAGTTGAGGATGCTCGGCGGCTGTGTCTCAACGTAGCGAAGCTGATTGTCGCGGATTACCACATGGTGGAACAGCGAATGTCCGCCGACCAGGGTGACGCCGCCGCCACCGGCTGGTTCGTTGTCCGGCTCGACGAGAAACTGGTCCTCACCCTGATTACCACCGCGCACGGTTGCATTGAACAGGGCGAAGCTGACGTAGCGATGGGCATAGCTGCCTGAGTTTTCGATTTCGAAACGCCCACGCACCTCGATAACGCGATCCGTGCCGCCGCCGACGATGTGCGTGTTTGCCGGGTTGTCCAGTCCAAACAGCGTAAACGAGAGCGGTGGCGTGGCCGTACTGTTGGGCCTGAAATCCAGATCGCCGCCGAGATCGTCGACATTGGTGATCGGACGGTCCAACAGGTAAGTGCCGGCGGACAAGCCGACAAACCAACGCCCACCGAAAGCGTTTGCTTCCATGCTCGCGGCGCGCAGCGTGCAGACATTGCCGGAGGCGCGGCAGAGTCCATCGCCTGGAGTCAAGTCGGGCAAGTCGGCAGTGGAATTGATAAACGCATCGAACACCTGTTCATAGGCGCCGATGTCGCACGGGTTGAAGCGTGTCGCACCCCGTGCATCGGTGCCGGCGCACCCCAGGCTGCCAGAAAAACCGGCATTGGTCGCCGCACTGGCGTTGGCCAATGCATGCACCGGGATGCCGCCGCCATAGTCGAATAATGGCAGCAAGCGCGCATTTTCGTTGGTGGCGGGGTTGCTGGTGTTGGTGGCGAAGGTACAGGTGCTGATCGCGCTGATCAGTGAGTGGCTGCGCAGCAGCAGCTGAATGCCGGTGCTGCAGCTCAAGTCTGCCTTGGCGCCATTGGCCTGAGTATTTTCAGTCAATACCGAATTGACGATCTCGACCGGCTTCGCCGGTGGAGTGCCGAGGTAGCGCACTGCACCGAAACTTCCGGTGGCATGATTGAACGCCACCGTGGAACCGAGCATGCGTAGCGGTGTAGCCGAAATGTACAACGCACTGCCGCCCGGCGCAGTATTGCCACTCAGCGTCACATTGGTGAGCAAAGTGAGTGCAGGCGTGCCGCCGCTACCTGATACGGCCAGGCCGCCACCGACACTGCTCGCGAATGCTTCGGTGATCGTGACGTCGCGCAAGGTCAATGCCCCCGTGGCAGTCATTGCGCCATAAACGGCGCCGCCTCTTGCTGCGGTGCCGCCGCGTACGTATACGCGTTCGAGTGTCAGAGTTGCACCGGCCGCCTTGCGAATTGCACCACCATCGGGCGCACTCGACGCGGAAACGCTGCCGCCGTGGATCGTCATATCGCGCAAGGTCAGCGAACCGGTGGCCTGCACATCGAACAACCGATCCAGGTCGGGCGCCGCGATGTTCGAGCGCTGCGGGCTGATGCCCTGGATAATGATCTCGCTGCTGATGTCGAGGTCACCTTTGACGTTGGCGTCTTCGTCATAGTAGGGCGGTGACAGCGAGCTTTCAGTCTGGTACGCGCCTGCCTGAAGGTTGATCGTGTCCGGTTCCAATGAACCGTTGCGACTGCACCCACCGGTGTTGGTATTCGTGTTCGCGGTTTGAATTGCCGAACGCAGCGAACAACTGCCGGAGAACGGAAGTCCGACCTGGATCGTTGCCGCGTGAGCATCAGGCGCACTGAGCAGTGCGACGGAAACGATGATGCAAAGAGGCGCCTTGGCGCGAAATGAGTGCGGGTTTGCTTTCGCGTTGCAGACCGTGCTTACGATACCCATCAGCGGCGTAACAAGGCGGACCAAACTTGGCAAGATCATGGCGTAATCCGTCTCGGAGAAAGGGGCTCTTCCATGAGTACGCGAAAACCCGAAAACAGGGGACAAGTGGGAACAGCGCAGCGCGTCTGCTACCGCGTAAAAAACGCGGCCGAGGTAGCTCGGGTTATGTTTTTTGGCTGGAAGTGCGGCATCGGCTGTAGCCAGATCCTGGCCCGAAGCGGCGGTCTGGCGGGCACGTGCCGAGTCGGCGGCGATGAAACGGTCGTGCCACCCTGGACTTTGACTAAGTTTCACGCACCCGCAGCGTCAGGCCTTTGAGAAAATTGCGCAGCATCTGGTCGCCGCACAGACGGAAGTTTCGGTGGTCGTGTTGGCGAAACAACGCGGACAACTCCGGCTTGGAAACCGGGAAGCCGGCTTCGCCGAAGACCTGGTGCATATCCGCGTCTTTCAGTTCGAACGCGACGCGGAGCTTCTTCAGCACCACATTGTTGGTGACACGCCGCTCCACTGGTCGTGGCGGCAAACCTGGGTCCTTGCCGCGAAGGTGAATCACCAGGCCGTCGAGGAAATGTGCGAGCACCAGGTCGCTGCACTCGACGTAGCCATCCTCTTCGTCTTTCTTCAGGAATGCCTGCACGTGTGCTTTTTCGATGTCAAAATCAGCATTGACCAGCCGCGTGATCTCGACCACCTTGATGTCGCTTAGGTCAAGCATGAAGCGGATGCTACGTAGCACGTCGTTGTTGATCATTGCGCGTCCGGTTGATGGCAAAGGGGCCAGCGTTGAGTAGCAATCAGCAATAAATCCAGGGCCCGATGAACCCAAGCCTTGGTCTACCTGGCGAGATAGTCGGTCTTGCCGATCTCGACACCATTGTGGCGCAGGATGTTGTACGCAGTGGTCATGTGAAACAGGAAATTCGGAATGACGAAATGCAGGACATAGTCCTTGCCCTTGAACTCCAAAGTGGCTGAGGGAAATTTCAGCACGATATCGCGCGTTTCGCTGCCTTCGAACTGCGCCGGCTTGAAGCTCGTCACATAAGCTACCGTTTTCGCAATGCGCTCCTTGAGCTCGGCAAAGGTGGCTTCGTTGTCTTCGTATTTGGGCGCTTCTGCGCCGGTCAGACGTGCCACGCAACCTTTGGCGTTGTCCGAGGCGATCTGTACCTGTCGCGCCAGATCCACCATGTCCGGCGCCAGGCGCGAGCGGACCAGCACCCCGGTGTCAAACTTCTTCTGATCGGCGTGGGCCTGCGCCTTGTCCAACCACTTTTCCAGATTACCCAAAAAGCGCAACAGCACGGGAACGGTGGCTTCGTACATCGAGATGCTCATGCCGATTTACTCCTTTGGGGGCCGGATGATGGCATGGGCGGATGGGCGCGCGCAGTCTGCACTTGCAACACGCAACACTCACGCCTCGCTAAGCCCGCACAGCGGACAAGGAAGGCCTGAATAAGCCACGACTTCGTCTTCGCCACACCGCTTATTGCTTGCCAAACCCGCAAAAACCTGCGGTTTTTTGCCCCCTGACTCAAGGGGCTATCGCGGCTCCGGTCGTGTTCAGAGGTTCCCTCGATCAAATATTCAACAGAACCCGCGTCGCCAACATTTCGTCCAACACAGCGCCCTGTGTTGTGTCCCGGAAACAGCGGCTGCGTAGCAGAAGTATGCCGCTGACTGAAGACGCAGTGAGCTAGTTGACGCACGACGCGGCATAATATTGCCCGGATGACTTTCCATTCTGCTATTTCGGGCCAATCGCATGAACACCACACCCATCGGTCGCGCAACGGCCACTCTGGTCACTTTGGCATTCACTATATTCCTGCAAGCCTGCGCCACGACTGCAGAACCATCGACGGCGGATATCGCCGCCACGCAGGCGCAGCTTCTTCGCCAAGCGCGCGAGTGGGACGAGGCGATTGTGCGCAAGGATGCTGCTGCCACTTCGGCCAACATGGCCGATGATTTTCGTATCATCAACGGCGAAGGCGGCATCGCCGACAAGACCGCATTCCTTGCGCACATCCTTTCCGACAAACTGCAAATCGATCCGTATACCGTTGAGGACTTGGAAATCAGACGGTATGGCGATGTCGCGTTGCTGAGCGGCATGACGAAGATGACCGGCCGTTACGAAGGCAATGGCTTTACTTCTCAATATCGGTACATCGACGTCTACGTGCTTCGCCATGGCGTATGGAAGATTGCAAGCGTGCAGATCACCAAGTTGGCCGACTAGTCACGCGAGTCGAATCCGGCGCTCTTGCCGACTGCGCAATTGCCGCATCAACGCGCGTGATCGCCGCATCACTGACTGGTCTTGTCGATTCGCTTATGGATGGCGAGCGTTTCTTTCAATGCCGCGGAGCCATACCAGCCGTAGGTTTCAAACGACATGACGCCCGCCGCTACGGCCGGATCCGAGGCGAGCAAGGCCTTGGCTTCCTCCTCAGTCGTGAATTCAAAAATGAAAAATACCGAATCCGGGCGGAATCCGGACTCGGTGTGGTCAGTGTTGGCTGTCGCTTGTTGTAGTCCCCGTCAATTGGGATCCAGAATGCAGCAATAGCCCTCGTCGGTTGCATTGAGCACCAATACGTTCACCATTTGACTGAGCTGAACAGCGGCAACCAGTGGAGTGAATTGTTGACGTGGCAAGTTGACGGGCGACCAGGAAAAATTCCATGGTACGGCGCATTGCGTTTTTCGATTCGGATCAGTCTGCACCAGGTAGAAGTCCTGACCATCGGCAACGCCGTCCCAATCGCTGAAGGTGCTGCCGGCCATGACGAAGCGCCCGCTTTTCAGGTCAATGGAAAAAATGGTTTCCGCCCGGGGACTCTGGGTGCTGTAGCGCATGGCGGGTGCATTCGGACCGAGACTGACCGGCGTGGCCGAAAGTGAAAACGCATCGCCCGCAGTAAGCGTGCTGCGCAGTGTTCCTGCCGCGATCACCGAGCCTGCACCCGGCACGCCTCCGGGAATCTCGACAACGTCGTAGGCCGTCGCCACGTCCACCGGATCACTCCACATCGACTGGACCATCGGGATGCAACCGAGCGCACGAAAGCGCACCATGTATAAAGGGAGTGAGCCGGCCACCAACGAGCTGCTCGAACCGACCAGCACGGTTTCCTGAGGGAAGTTGCCGAAGGTCAGGTTAGTCAGCCCGTAAAAATCTTCGTTGGTGCTGTCCAAGAATCCCATTGAAGCGTTGCAGACCGGCGCACCGTTGAAGCGCACGCGGAACATCAACGCGCGACGATCGCTGCCCCAGTTTGCGCCAAACGCCGCGACTCCGGCGACCACCAGATCCTGCGCCGGGCCTGCCGCCGACCTGCTTTCGGTGACCGCGCGGAAGCGCAGACCAAGCTGCGGTGCGGGCTGATTGTAGGCGCGGTCGAAAATCACTGCGCCAGCGGAATTAAGGCGAATGACGCGCCCTTGTACGCTGCCAGCGGGAACCGCGAAATTCTCCTCGCCCACTGCCACCAGATCCCCTGCTGCGAGCGGCGAAACGGGATTGACAGCTTCGATGATGTCATGGCCCACACTGCGGTGACTGTTGGCCTGATTGGCAAACACACGCGCCCACATGAGCGAGCCGTCGCAGCGAATGCGCAAAACGTGAACAAAAACTCCGTTGGGACGCAGCACCGAACCGGTGAGTGCAAAACCGCTGCCATCACGGACTTCCACAACGGCGCGCGCCGTCGATTGGGTGCTGCCGGCGATGCGGTAGGCGCGTTGCCATAGACCCACGCCGTCGTCATCGACGCGAGTGACGAGGATTTCCATTGCTATTGGCGTCCGGCGACTGCCGGCCACGATGGAGCCGCCGCCGAGGCAGACGTTCACCGACTTGACGTCTTCGCCAGCGTCGCGGGCAGGATTTTCGCCGTAGAAGGCTTCGAAATTCTGCGCCTGCGCGACCGAAGTCAAAAAGACGAGAGAGGCCAGGATAATCGACACAATGATTCGATTCGGGAACTTGTAAACCGACGTATTCATGATGATCTTGAACATGATGATCTCCAAAACGGGGAATGCGGGCATGGGCGCCGATACACGACAGCGCAATGACCGCGTCATCAACTTCGGTTCGCGCAGTCGCCACGGAAAGGATCAACTGGGGATCATCCGGGACAAAACCGGGCAAAGCGGTTGATCGCATGGGCCGCTGATCTGGAGAGCGCTGCGCGTTGAGGCGAAAAAGAGCACGCGGCAAGCGGGGTGCTTGCCCGTTCACCGCTCGCGACTGGGCCCAACTAAGAGCAGGGAGGACACCCTGGGTCAGCCGCGTTGGCCAATCCACACTGAATCCAAAAATTGCTAGCTTGAGCCGCAGATTTCCATCGGGTCGAGAGCGTCGCGCACGAACCGGATCGGTGTCGGTTGCTCACGGTCGATGCGCTGCAGTTCGAGTTCGGACAAATGAGTTTCCCGACGTAGTTCTTTGTCAGAAGGCCGTTCATTGGCAAGCAACAGGCGACGGTGCGCCAGTGCCTGTTGCAGCAAGCTCCTGATGCCAGCGTTATCCCAGGGTTTATTGATGAAGCGGAAGATTTTGATCCGGCTGATGGCCTTGACCTCGGACAGAAAGTCGCCGTAGCCGCTCAGCACCAATCGTGCAATGTTGGGCTGGATCTGCACCAGTTCGTTGAGGAAGGCGATCCCGCTCATTCCCGGCATGCGCCAATCCGACACCACCAGGTCGAACTCGCATTCGGCTGCTCGAATCAGCGCCAGAGCGGGCTTGTCGAAGGTCTCGACAACGGTAGCGTCTTCAAACGTACCCGCCGGCATGGCTTGTATGGTGCGGCGCAGACTACTCAGCACATTGCGTTCGTCGTCGACCAGCAGGATTCTTGGCATGACACGCTCCTCGTTGCAGCGACCGGGGAGCGTTGATGTTCGGTTGTTGAGCACCTGCGATCCGTTCCGGTGCTGCCAAGTTATGCGGCCATGGCCTCGGAAAACATAGGTGCGAATACATAAGTGCGAATACATAGGTGTAGTTGCATGTAGGGATCGAATGTCGGACGCGAGCACGCAATTGGCGAATCGTCACTCCAGGGAAGGTCTGAATAAGTCACCACTTCGTCTTCGTCACACTGCTTATTGCTTGCCAAACCAGCAAAAACCTGCGGTTTTCGCCCCCTGACTCAGGGGGCTATCGCGGCTCCGGACCTGTTCAGAGATTCCCTAGAGCCGTGAGCGCACTGTCCTTCTCGAACCCTGGCCTACGGCAATGTGCCGGATTGTGATGTTTTCCGCTCCGCTGCGAATCACCCTTGCGAGTCCCCGGCAAACTGAGACAACGTGTCCATCAGCAAAACCCTCCAGGCCGACCCCGCCACCTTCCAGAGCCTGATCGCCGCGCACCGCGGCATCATTCTCAAGGTGGCCGCCAGTTACTGCCGCAACGCCGACGACCGTGCCGACTTGGCCCAGGAGATCGCGCTGCAGCTGTGGCGTGCTTGGCCAGGCTATGAACGCAGCCGTCCTTTTTCGACCTGGATGTATCGAGTGGCGTTGAACGTTGCCATTTCACAACAACGTCGCGACCGCCAGCAGGGCCGCCATGAACCATTGGCTGTCGAACATGAAGATCTGATCGGCGCGCGCGACGTCGAGGTCGAGCGCCACGAACAACTGTTGATCGTGCAGCGCGCCATGCAGGCATTCGTCGCATTCGACCGCGCCCTGCTGTTGCTCCACCTCGAGGGCTGCAGCCTGCGCGAAAGCGGCGAGGTGCTGGGGATTTCAGAAGGCAACGTCGCGACACGACTGAGCCGCATCAAAAAACAACTGCGCCGCATTGCCGGCATCACTTCTACCGCAGGAGCCAACGATCATGGAAATGAATGAGCTGGAAAAAGCCTGGAACGGCCTGAATGAGCGCCTCGAGGGCCAGGGCGAGAGACTGCAACAGATCCAGCGCAGGCACGGAATTGCCTCCGCTCGAGCGCGCCTTCGTCTGGTGTCCCTGGGTCAGATCGTGCAGCTCGCGATCGGCATCGGAATGGTTTTGTGGGCGGGCAGCTATTGGTTCGGCCATCTGGGGCAAACGCACCTGGTGGTCTACGGTGTAGCGATTCACCTATACGGACTGGGGCTGCTGATTTCATCCGCATTGCAGCTTACGCGCCTTGCGCAACTGGACTATCGCCAACCGGTGCTGGAAGTGCAGCGGCAGCTCCTGGCCATTCGCCGACTTCGGGTCGACAGCGATCGCGCACTGATGATCTGCGGATTCCTGGTGTGGGTGCCGATCGCCTGCATTGCACTGCGCGTTCTTGGCTGGGATGTTTGGCTGACATCGCCGGCAACGGTGGTGTGGAACCTCGCGGTCAGCGCCGGTCTGGCCGCATTCGTCGCGTGGCTGATGCACAGGTTTCGCGGCAGCTTCGAGCGCGACGCAGTCGGCCGCAGTCTGCGCGAAGCCGAGGCGGAATTCGCCCAATTGGCGCAGTCAGGGGGCGACGACTGAGGAGTTCAGTACGCAAACTCTGTGTCATTGTGACTGGGGCAGTGTGTGCCGTTGACACCGAAAAAATGGGGCCGTTCAAGAACGTCGGGCGGCAAGATTCACAACGCTAGTACCGCCACGTACCTCACCTTCTGCCGCTCGGCAGTTTCGGCAGACGGCCCCACAGCTCTGAACGCGGCTCACTCGCTCGTCGCGCACGGCACTCGTTACGTTGCTGATTGCCCGCCTCGCATTGCGAGGCGTCCCGCTCGAAACCCTGCCGGCTCGATCAGAGTTCGACAAACGGCTTGAACCCGCCCCAGAACATGCGCTTGCCATCGAACGACATTTGCTTCGGGTCCATCATGGCGCTCAGGCGCGGGTCCGCCATGACTTTGGCATTGATGCGGTCACGGTCTTTTCGCGACTTGAAGATGATCCATGCGAACACTACGGTTTCGCCAGGCTTGAGTTTCACCGCCTGTGGAAACGAGGTGTGCTTTCCCGGCTTCACATCATCGGCAACGCACTCCGTGTAAGCGAGCGCGCCGTGGTCAAGCCAAACCTTTCCCGCTTTCCTCGCCATGCGGCGGTACGCATCAAGATTTTTCTCTGGCACTGGCAATACGAAACCATCTACGTAGCTCATACATACCCCTGCGGTGGTGGGCGTGTCACGGCGTCGATCAAAGACACGGTCAGTTGAAGTTGTGCGGCCACAGATCGTGGTCAGAAAATCGTGAAGACCGATATTTTGCAACGCGCTCCGACCAACGCACGAGATAGGTCAGTGTCTCCTGCAGTTGCCGGAACATCTCGGCGGCCAGATCCAGATCCTTCATCTACCTCCATCAGGCCGAGCGAATCCGGATGCCACCCAGGCGGTGGCGGTGTCGTGATTGAACGAAAAATTTGCTGCAACCGTCACGCGGGCAAGCTCGGTACCGATGTCGTCGAACGCGGCCAACTCGGCGTAGGGCTCATCTTCGTCCGGCACGATATCCAGCGTGACCCGAATGCGACCGTTGCGCGACGCGACTTTGGTGCTCTTGTGCAGCGCGGCGTGGGCCTGTTGCTCATGCCGCATGATGATTTCAGAGGCGGTTTTTACCAATGTCGCAAACGCAGACGCGTCCAGTGGTTTGGGGTTTTTCTTGTCGCGACCCATGGTCCAGGGCCCCACCAATGACGGTTCGGCTTGGCCGTCCAGCGTCATCGCAACCGCCCAGCCCTCGTCGTCCTCGTTCTTGATCACCTTGGCGGTCCAACCGTCATCCGACCACAGACGGTCCTGTTGAATCGGCGCGCCAGCCGCTTCACCTTGCGCTTGGGGCGAAGCGGCAGCAGCCGCTGTTGGATCGGCAGATCGGGGTTCGGACACACTCGCGCTCGCAATATTCATGGGCGCCGAGCTTAGCGGCATTGACGCTTCGATGGCTGTGCGGTCGCGCACCTCGCGCCGGAGTTGCTCAACCACCCTCAACCCGAGAGCGGATCGCCGCGAAACGAGAACGGATTGCCGAAGAAAATAACGCGCTGTCGGCGTTCAGCTCGGCCAGATCATTGATCTGATGTGCGGCGCGGAATTGTTCGCGTGGCAGCGCGGTGTCAATCAGCCCGAGATCAAACGCCAGGTCGTCCGCGTGCGCGGGTAGCAATGTCTTGTAACTGAAAGGAATGCGTCCCGGAGCAATGATGTTGATGTGGCGGACGATATTGCTGGTGCAGGTGTTAGTCAGCGTGTTGTAAAACTCCGGTCGCTGCGCGAGTTGGTTGGCGCGTTCCAACATCGACACGAACAGGGCACGCATCCGCTCCCTGCTGGTGCGCATCGGGTATAGATAGACCTCGTCGTGACGATGATTGGCGCGCAAACCAATCAGGTCGCGCTCGTCGCCGACGATATAGGTCAACTCGAATTGCCGGAGCACTCCACGCAATGGCGAAAATGACTCGCCCTTTTCCTTGCGGATCTCAACCGAGATGGCTACGTACTGGCCATCGGCGAAGCCGAAGCTGAGAAAAGTGTGAGCGGGGCCGCGCCAACCAGAAAAAGGCTCAACCACGAACCAGACGGATTCCAGCCGGCGCAGATCGTAGGACCGCTGCTCCCAGCGCGCGTCGAAGTCTTCGGTCGAGCGATAACGCGCGTTGCGCACGTTCTGAATCTGCACCGCATCACCGGAAAACGTGGCCGTTGCGGTGCGGTCCTGGTCAGGCGACCAATCGCGCTGTGTGGACGGCCGCAATACCACGATCAACACCAGATACCCCACGATTGCACTGGCGAGCACGCGCAGCGCAGCGCGCAGAACAGGGTGGCGTCGAACAGTGGGCGTAGTCATGACGCCGCAATGGTAGTTGCTGGGGCGGCTATTTCGACCATTCCCTTGCACCTTGGCCCCTGCGCGTCGTGGAGCAAGGCGCGTGCCCTGCGCTGGTTGTTCCGCGCACGATTGGTCGCGGATTTGCTCGCGTCGGAAGGCCGCCTCCGCTTACTTTTGGCAGCGTCTTGGCTATGTATTTGCACGTATGGCTGGCCCCCGTCCACATAGGTAACTTGTGCTCACTGGCTTTGAAGAATCGAACTACAGGCACAGGCAAGGCCAGGATTCATTCCACCTTGGTGCCCATAGCAAAGGAGCAGGTTTTGCCCAGAATCATGTTAGTCGACGACGAACGCAATGTGCTGAGCAGTTTGCAGCGCACTATCCACGGCATGCCGGCGCATACCTTCGATGGCGCAGTCATCGTCGAGACCTTTAACAAGCCGGAGCTCGCGCTGGAGCGCGCCGCTGAATGTGAGTTCGACCTGGTCATCTCGGACTGGCGCATGCCAGGCATGAATGGCATCACGTTTCTCAACGAGCTGATCCAGATTCAACCGACCATTGCGCGCCTGGTCTTGAGTGGTTACGGCGATTTTCTGTCAGAAGTCACCGCGATCAAACGCATCAAGATCTTTCACTTCATCAATAAGCCCTGGAACAATCTGGAGCTCAGGACGTTGCTGCGTCAAGCCTTGGAGAACCGTCGCGAACTGATGGCTACTGATCCGCGATCGGACGTCGAGCTGCGCGATGACAGCCGCTTGACGGAGCTGGAGCTGAAACGAATCGACGTGGAGCAGCCGAAATTCGGACAGATCAAGCCGCAGTTCCAGTTTCTGGACCGAATCGGGCTTTGCAGCTGAAACCGACCAGCAGCGTCGCCCGCACCGCTCGGGCGATGCTGCAGCGTCCACCGCCGCAGCGGTGGTCAGGCGTCATGTGATCCGAATCGCACGCGTCGCGTCAACGGCTCTCGAGCCCATCGCGATACAGCACGCCAGCGCAGCTGGTCGGCAGGAAACTCAATGTGCTGTTACCGGCATTGGGCACCGCGATCTCGCCGAGACCGGCGCTGTACGCGATATCGGCTGGATTGGACTGACTACCGACAAAGCTGGTGAATAGCGATTGCATAGTGAGCGGTGCCGGGCTGCGCAGAATGGCCGCCGCACCCCAACTTGATACATACACCGCGCCATCGCAGTCCTGAACTACGCCATCGAAATTGCTGAAGCTGGTTTGCACAATCAAGGTGGCTGCGGCTTGCGTGGGTTGCCAGCTGAAAACGCGCGCGTTGCTGCCCCAGCTCACCATCAGCAAGCGTTGATTGCCAGCATCCCACCACAATCCGTTGGGGGTGAACCCGGTGGCGCTGATCGGGGTGCTGTGGGTGATGCTGGCGAGGTTGCTCAAGTCCAACTGATGCAGCCGCAGACCACTGAAATCGCTGGTCCACAAACGATCGCCGCCATCACTGGCCAGTCCGTTGAGAAAGCTGGCGCCGCTGATTTGATAGTTGACCACGCGCACCGCGTCGCCAAGGCGATACCCACGAATGAAACTGCCATCAGCCACCAGCACGATCCCGCCTACGATTTCCATGCCGGCGGGTGATGTTGGATCGTCGGTAAACAGGCTAAGGGCGCCGGCCGCCGAGCGCGCGAGAATCTGGCCGGCGCTGCGGTTGCTGATCAAATAGCGATCGGCGCTGGCGTCGTATTCAAGGCTTTCCGGGCCAGACAAAATTTGTGCAGCGATCGGCAGTGGAGTCAGCAGCACAGCGCCGACGAACAACGTTGAGCGTATGGCGGTTTTCATCGGAGCGCATGGCCGCTTGGACTGGACGCGCAGATTAGCGTTTTTGCCTTCCCGAGGGTGCGCCGATTGTCTCACCGGCAACCGTCGTGAACAGTTGGATGTGTGAAACGCATCGCGGCAACGGCGCAGCGAAGCAATCAGTCTGCGTCGCGCGGTGCACTCGGCATCGCCTGGGCACGGGGAACACAATGATCATATTTGCGCAGGGGCGGCGGCGGCGGCGTGGGTTGTCACTGAGCGCAATATTGCTCGTGGCCGGTTTCTTCACAGCGCCGGTCGCTGCCGCGGACTACTACGTTTGCGATTGCGCGGGCGGTGCCGATGCCCAGTGCGTCGTCGGCAATGATGCTGCCAACGGTACCTCGCCAGCTTCTGCATGGCGCAGCTACGACCGCGCCCAGGACGCGTTCGGTGCGTTGGCTGCCGGTGACCGCCTGCGCTTCTGTCGCGGCGGCGTTTTCCCGGTCGCCGGTAGCACGCGCTGGATCAATAGCAATTGCACCGCGGCGCAGAACTGTTCGATCGGTGCCTTTGTGCCAACGTGGGCGAGTGGCGATGAGGCAAGCCCGCGCATTGCGCAAAGCACGGGCCACGGCTTCGATTTCGGCGACGGCGGTGATGCCGATCACGAGGAAGGCTATCGAGTCAGTGATCTCGACATTCGCTGCTCGGCCTGCGCGCCGGACAACTACGGATTCTTTGTCTACAACGACATCGACGATGTGCGCCTGGAACGCTTGCGCATCAGCGGCTTCTCAATCGGCGTGCATTTGGCAGGCTCCAATCCGTGCAGCACAGACCCCGAATGTGATGGCCACAATCTGCGTTTCAGCTTGGTCGATAGCGACATTCTCGACAACACCAGTCAAGGCTTTCTCGGCGGTGACAGCGATCTGCTGATCGCGGACAACCGATTTCTGCGCAACGGCAGCGGCACCGTGTTTGAGCACAACGTGTACCTGGCTGAGAGCGGCGGCGCGACAACCGGCGTGCGTGTGGTGCGCAACGAACTCTACCGCTCTGCGGCGAGCACGAGCGGCAACTGCGAGGGCGTGCCACTGGTCGTGCATGGCGAATACACCGACTTGTTGGTCGAGGATAATCTGATCTACGAGGATATCGGCGGCGTCGCGCAGGGCTGCTGGGGGATCAGCCTTACCGCTGGGGGCAACTCCGGGCCCGAAGGATTCGTTCGCGCGATCGTGCGCGGCAATACGATTCGCAATGTTGGGAATGTCGGCATTGCGCTGTCCAGCTGCGTCGACTGCATCGTCGAAAATAATCGCATCGAGCATCAACAGGCATTTGGTGTGTTTGGTGTGTTCGCACCCGCTTTGGCTCGCGCCAACAACGACCTGGCAATGACGCGCATGACGGTGCGCAACAACTCCATCTATACGACAGCGGCCGACAGCGTTGGTGTCCGCGTCGGTGGCGAGGGTGCGCAACACGTCGTTGTCAGCAATGCGCTGCATGCCAACTACACCAGCGGGCCTTGGGCCTGCTTGTCGCTCGACCTGCCGACCAACGCTTACACCGCCGTCGACAACAACGTGTGCGGATACGCAACAGGTGCCGGTCGCGAATGGGAGGAAGGTTCAGGCACCATCGGTGCTTGGCGCACCGCCAGTGGCTTCGATCTTGCGTCACAAGCCGTGTCGCCCGGGTTTGCCAGCGCCGGCGCACCGGCGCACAACCTGACCGCAGCTAGCGCATTGTCACCCATGGTTGGTGCTGGTCATCCAACGCGCAGTGCGCCGCTGGAGTTTTATGGCAACTCGCGAAGTGCTCCACCCGATGCCGGCGCGCATCAGTTCGGTTCGTCGCCGTCTCTTTTCGGCAACGGATTCGAAGTGCCCAACTGACGCCTTAACGCCCGCGCCGATCGCTAGGCAGTCGCCAGGTTTCCCCGCGAACGTGCAAACGTTCACGCTGCATGGTGGCGGCAAAGCGTATTCTGTGCGTCAACGTAGTGATCGATTTTGGAGCGAACGATGGCCACGGGTTGGGCGGGCGACGGTGCTGTCCAGGACCAGATCGACGCAACCATCAGGGATGCGATCGAGCGAGCGCGTCGGCAATTGTTGAAAGGGCCGGGACTGTTGCATTGTGAATCCTGTGGCGACGCCATTCCCGAGGCGCGACGCAAAGCAGTAGCCGGCGTACGCCTGTGCGTGACTTGTCAGGAAACCCATGATGGCGAGCTCGGCGTGGTCGGCACTTTCAACCGGCGTGGCAGCAAAGACAGCCAGTTGCGCTGATGGCGAGCTAGCGCCGATTTCGACGCGCGCGGGCGACCGTTGTGCCGCGTTTGCTTCGCAGCCTTTATCCTGATCACGAACCGGCCGTCGTTGCAACGCCTGATCCCCGCTTCAGGCGTGCGTAGATCAATGCAGCCTTAATTGCACGGCGTGAAGGTAAACCAGTAGTCGTTGCCCGTGTTCGAGAATCGGACGATTCCGTTGGTGTTGTCGCGCGCCATGAAAAACGGAGCCTGCAGCCATCCGGGTGGGAAGCCGCAGATCCGACGTGGCACCAAGTGCGTAAAGGCCCCGGAGTTGAACCCGAACATTCCGATGCTGTCCGCTTGCAAGGTACCAATAATGCGCCCAGGGGCTGCCGAGATTTCGCCAGTGTCTGTGCGCACGGGTTCGGCAAAGATGCTGATCTCAATGGTGCTGGAAGGCACCCAGCCGTAGCCTGTGGGCGTGAAGATCGTCCTTTCGCGGTCGCCCAGCGCCGAGACATAGAACCCGGGTTCATTGCGTGGACCCATGGCGCATCCGGTGATCGACAAAAGTGCAGCAGCAACCACGCATAACGTGGTGAGTTTTTGCAGCAGCTTGAGATTTTGCAACATGTTGTTCTCCTTTTTTGATGAAATGTGGAAACAAACGCGCTCAGTCCGATGCGACGACCGTCGCCGCTCGCTTGCGCGCTGAGCATCGCGCTACGAACACTTGTCGATCCGCGCATCGAGATCGGATGCCATGCGCAGAATTGATTCATGGCCGCTTTCCTTGGCTGACTCGGGTGCCATGTCGCCTGCACCCTTCTTGGCACCCTGAATTCAATAACAGTAAATAGTGCAGGGACCGGCCAACTCCAGTCGCGTCGACGGTCTGGCGCGATCCGAGATTCGGCACATGCGTGTGGGCGGGTACGTCAACCGGCCCGCGTGTGTCGCGCTCCCGTGTCCACCGCGCGTCAGCCTCCGTGTCAGCGCTGATTGCCGATAAGCGTATGCGCCGGGGGTCACTGGAGTACCTCACGAACAAAATCATCGCGTTCTTGTCGAGCTTGGCGTTTCCAACGAGCCTGTCGCCGTCTGCACATCATCGATCTGGATTTTGGCGTGAATGGCTATGCCACGATTCCGGTACCGGATGCCAATGGCAGTTTCAGCAGGCCGCGATTGACGCGTCAGGACGACGGTCCGATGCTGTTGGCAGAGCGTTACGAGGTGGCCGTAGCCTTTCGTCCGTTCTACGGCAATAGCGATATGTGCGCGGTGCGCCTGAACTCGAATGGCAGTCTCGACAGCACGTATGGCTACAGCAGCGGCTACAGCCGGTTACGCTTTTTTCCCTACCGGTGGTCTTATCGACACCCGCCAGGAGCGCGGTGACGCAGCGCTTATCGATGCGCTCGGGCGGCTGCTGGTAGTGGGCGAGCGCCAGGGCAGCAGCGCCAACGAGCACCAGATGGTGGTCACCCGTCTGACGCGTGCACCGCTAGCGTCAGACGCGTTGTTTGCCGATGGTTTCGAGTGAAGCAAGACTCCGACTTGGTGAAGACCGGAGTCGCGTTCAATCGCGCTTTCATCAATTTTCCATGAGCAGCTCGTGATGCCGATGAACTCATTCTGCGGCCGCAAGCACGCGCCGCCAAACAGCCGGGCGACGTTTGCGGCGAATGCGGTTGACAGCGTCTAGTACCGCACGCGCGTCATTCCAAGATCATTGTCGATGCTGTTCTAGATGCCGCTGAACTTCTGTTCGGAAACGCAATGGCCGACGCGGGAAGAAATCTCGCTGCGAGCACCTCGTCAAGGCTGCAAATGTCTGTGCTCTCGAGCCAGCACGCATGTGCCCGCTTATGGCTAATCGAGCCCCGCACACAATACGACAAGAACGGAATGGGAACGCCGCTCAATGCTTAAGCGCCAGGCAACAAATGCTTGCACTTGTTATCCAACGCGAGAAAGACGGGAAAAGATGATCAAAGTAATTCACTGGCTGACGTTTCAACGTCGGTTGCGGCCGTGAACCGTGCATCCAGTGTCTCGTCCGATGAAACGCCTACCAGATCAGATCGTCGGGCACGACGAAGCGCTGATAATAGGGGTCGTCCCCACTGTGCGCATTGCTCGCCTGGGTGCGCCCGTGATCAACCACGACCGACCCGTTTCGCTCGTACACCATGTCGGCAGCGGCACGTGGCAGTAATTCGTAGCCCTGATCGTGCTGCACGATCACCAGAACGCCCTTGGCCAGTTGACTGCGTTGCAGCGGATTGACCAGGATGCTCTTGATACTGGTGTTATCGGCGAAGCGATAGTCGATCTCCCCAGCCCGTGCAATCTTGTGTGTCTCGACAATCTGCCGGATCTGCGCGCGGAGCTCGCGGGTGCGCGCCGACGACTTTTGCTCGGCCGCCAACGCCCGATCGCGCTCGACGCGCTCAACCTGCAACTGCTGTGCGTTTATGCGCTCTTCGCCGCCGGATGCCGGCGACTTTCCCTGGCGCTGCTGGTTCTGTTCACGCACTGCCGCCGCGACATTGTGCTTTTTGACCAGACCGGCCTTGAGTAACTGTTCCTGCAGAGGCGTGCGCATGGCGTCGAGTCGGAGCTTTTCGGGCTGGAGAGACACGATTGTAGCTTCGACTCGATGCGCCTGAGCGCTCAAAGGCACCGCAAAGTAACGCAGGCCGGCGACACGCCTGCCCCACGACAGGGTTCTCGCCCTGGAACAGGGCCATTGTTCGCTGGCCACACGGTGCTTTAATCGTTCTGATGTCCTCGACGCTGCTCTGCTTCAGCTGCTCGGTGCGACCGCGTCGTGGTCAGTTCTGGATGCGAATCTGGATCGGGTAGTACGCTCCCGAAAGCGCACTGGCATCGAAGTGATGCATTTCGTCGCCATAGCTGGGGTGACTCTTCAATCCAGACGGGGTAGTCGCCTGCACGAAGAGTTCGTAATCGCCGTTGACCAGGCCGCTTGAATCGAACTGCAGCGCATAGCGACCCTGCGGAGCCGGTGCATCCTGCGCGGTTTCGAGCAGGACGACACGATCACCCGGCCCGGTGCCAGTGCCGACCCGACGCAGAAAAACCTCGACCTTGGCGATACCGGCGGTGCCGCCCGAGCTCCAGATCTCGGTGCTCTGCACAGGCACATGCATCAGCTGCGGTGCCCAGCCTGCCCAACTTCGATTGCCGACCTCAATATTGAGCGGCACCATGCCGCTGACCGCAATGCGGACTACTGGATCAGCACCCAGATGGTGATCGCCGGTGATTTCGGTTCCTTCGATACTCTGCAGACGCGCTGGCGGTCCCAGTCTCGGCAACTCCGCATGCAGCGGGAAATGATGGATGGCCGCTGGCCGTGTGTAGGCAGGCGCACTTCCCGGCGGATAGAACACTTCAACGTGCACATTGAGAATACCGCTGTTGTCGGCATTGAACTGAAACGTGTTATTGCCGACCAGTAGTGGCGACGCACCACCCTGCACGATGTCGCCGAGCTTGACGCGCGCCGTATGCGGAATGCCCCAGCCCATCAGGTTGGCATTGAGCGGTGCGCTGTTGTTGCGCGGCTGCTGCAAGATGAACTGCGTGCCACCGTTGAGCCTGACGAAATCGGTGGGCAGTATGTTGAGTCCCGAGTAGTCGCCCATCTGGTAGGTGTATACCAACCAGGCTTCGGCCGTGGCGCCTGGGGTCAGCGGGTGAATGTCGTCCGGCACGTTGACGGTGAACGTCGGAAATGTCTGATTCGAACGACTCGACTTCTGATAGTCGGTGCCCTCAATGCGGGTGACGTAATTGTGCACCGTGCGTGCATCAACCACCGGGCCGTCGAACCCAAAATTGTCCCAATGCACCAGGTAATAGGGATTGGCGTCCTTGGACGTGTTGTAGCCGAATCCGACCCACAGCAACTCGTAGTCGCCAGCGGCAAACGTATACGGAGTGTAGGTCGAGTTGATCACGCTCCTACCATCGATGAAGATCTGCACGCCATCGGTGCCGACGCGCACATCGAAATGACGGCGTACGTTGGACACCGCCTGGCGTCCCACGCTCTCCAGATTGACCCCGACCAGCTTATGCGAAGCACCTTGCATGTCGATCAAACTGACGCTGACCTCCTGAAACTGCGCGCGCACACGCAGTATGCCTGCGGGCAGGCCCAGCGCACCGTCTTCGTCGAAGAAGCTGGCGTGCGCGGTGAGCTCGGTCGGCACCGGATTCAAATCGAAATACCAGACCGATCGCGGACTCAACGGCGCGTCCATGTCGAACACGATGCGTCGACGCACACCGGGTTCAATCCTCAACTTTTTGCGGAAGCGCTGCGTGGTCTGTGACTTGTCGCCGGTAGTGTCGACACGCGTGCCATGCAGGGTGTGCGCGTGGTACTGGTCGTTGACGAAAAACAGGTTGAAGCGCGCATCGGTCGAGGTGACTGTGGCGTTGTTCCACAGCTTTTCGTCGGCAGGCCCGAGCGGCAGATTGAAGTCATCGAAATAGGTCATGCCGCTACGCAATGCCGCCACGCGCGCGCCATCGCCACCATTGAAATCAATTACTGCCGGATAGCTGGTGATCGCGCCCAGCGCATTGATGCGCTCAACGCGCAGGTGATACAGCGCACCATTCTGCAGCGGCTGGATCTGCACGCGGCGATTGCCGGTCACCAGCCATCGTGAACCGGGCGGCAGCGTGGTGCCCTTGGCCAGCAGCGGCGCGGTCAGATGATCCGGATTGAGACAGCTGGCGCTGTCGTTGCCGGCCACCAGTCGTGCCTTCTCAGTCGCCGGTGGCACGTCTGGCCACCAGGTCACCAGAAATCCGGCATCATCCTGGGGCGAACCGGTCATGGTCCAGAACTGGCCCCAGGGACTTTCGGCGTTGTAATCCATCTCCAAAGTCGCCACGCGATCGTCACGCAGCACGACGACGACTGGCGCCGCCTGCAACGGCCCGCCTTCGAAACCGTCGATGAAAATATTCTGACCCAGCGCTGGCAGACACGTCAGCGCAAGGCAAGCCAGCAATAGAGACCTGGTTAGCCGCAGACCACAACGCGCGCGCGGCGCAGAGGCAACGATGGCGAGCTCGATCACGGCCCTTCTCCTTCAGAAACAGGGCAAAGATATTGTCGACAGTTCAGCCCCTTTTCTTCGAACCGGTCCACAACTCTGACCCGACGAGGTGCGAAATTGGTATTGCCAATATGGCGCACGACTTAATCCAGCCGAAACCCTGGTCGCGCCAGAAATGCTGGTCACCAACAGGGCGGGCGGCGGCGCTCGTTGCCTGGGCAACCCATTGCGACGACGCACTGCGCCTTGCTGACAATTTAGACAACGCATCGGCGGTCGCCTCAACGTTGCAGCGACTTGGCGTAAACGTGCTCTTCTCGGTTCGCGTACTCGGATTCCTGCAATCCCTTGATGCCTTCGGCAATGGCCGCTGCACCGCGCACCGGGTCACCGTGCGCGCGCCAACAGGCACCGAGCACGGCGCGCCCATAGGCATAAAGCGCACTGCCGGGGGCGAGGGCATCGGCATTCTGGGCAAATGCATCACAGTCGAGTTTGGCGTCGCCGCGGGCCAGATGTACGCGTAGGGCTTCGATGTTCCCGCGCGATGAACTTTCCATGGCGGCGGGGCCGATCGCCGCATTGGTTTTCGCGGTCTGTTGCAAATACTGCAGCGCCTCGTCGTAGCGCCCAAGATCACGTAGCGTTCGGCCCAGCCCCATCGTCGCCATGGCGGCGGGTCGACTCTCGGTGCCCAGCTGCGCGCTGATGGTCCCGTGGGCGTTGCGCCAAAGCGGTTCTGCCTCGGAGGCGCGAGCGGTGTCCTGCAACAGGCCGGCCAGGGCAAGCTGAGTCTGTGCGACGTTGACGTGGGCAGGCCCGTAACGTTTAAGTCGAGAAGTAAGCACTTTGCGCATCAGCTGCTCGGCTTCTGCGTACTGCCCCAGACTGGTCAGCGACAGCGCGAGATTATTTCGCGCGGAATCGAGGCTTTGATTGTCGTCGCCATACACCAGAATCTTGGCCGCGATCGACTCGCGCATCAACGCCGCCCCCTCAGCATTGCGATTTTGCCTGGCCAGATTGCTGCCGAGCTGACCGGTGAGGATCGCTCGCAGCGGATCGTCGGGCCGTTCGCGACGCATGCTTTCCAGCGCCTCGCGGAGCAGCGTTTCGGCTTCAGGAAAGCGGTTGGTCGCATGCAGCAGGCCAGTGAACGGCAAAATCACCTCGGGTTGGATGCGCCCAACCCAGCGCAATTGTCGAGCCATGCCTTGTCGATACCAGTGCTCGGCCTCGGCATGTGCCGAGCGCCCGGTCAAGCGCGTGCCCAGACGCACCTCGAGCCGAGCGCGCACCAGTTCGCCGGCCTCGGTGTCGGGCAGTGGCAGTGCCAGCGCCTCGCGCAGGATCGCCTCGTTGGCCGGCAAATCGCCTTGCCAGATTCGCGCATTGGCCAGGTAATCCATCGCGCTGCCAATCAACACGACATCGCCGCTTTTGCGCGAGTCTACCAGCGCACGCTCAAGGAGTTCGGCCCCCGGCTGATAAACACCGAGCCCGAGTTGCGCATTGCCCAGTGCGATCAACAGTCGTGCGCGCACGCCTGGCTCGTCGATCAGCTGCCGGTCGATGGTGCGCGCACCCTTGTCGAGAATCTCCACCGCGGTAACCGCGCGACCGCGACTTTCCGAAGGGTCCGCCAGCTTGAACAAGCCTTGCAAAAACTCCACCGTGCGTTCGGCGGTCAGCGCTGCACGTCGCGCACTGTCGCGCTCATCACCCGCGACATCGGCCTGCCACAGCGCAGCGCCCAGTCCCGCGCCAAGTGACAGCACGGCCAACGTTGCCATCGCTACCGCCGCGGCATGGCGTTGTACAAAACGTCGCGCGCGATAACGCAGATTGCCGCGTCGCGCCTGCACCGGTTCGCGCCGGAGATAGCGCTCGATATCCTCGGCCAGCGCCTCAGCCGAAGCAAATCGCGCCGCGGGTTCCTTGCGCAGCGCCTTCATCACGATGGCATCGAGATCGCCTTGCAATTGCGCTCGTAACCGGGCCGGACTCAGATCGCGCTGTCGCGCCAGATCGGCAGCGCCGGCGAGCACATCGGCGACGGCCAGCGATGGTCGTGTCGGCTGCTGGTTCAGGATCGCGTACTCGTAGGCCGCAGGCGTCGATGCCTGATCGCCAAAGGGCCGCCTGCCGGTGAGCAGGCCGTAGAGCAGCAGGCCCAATGCGTGCACATCAACGCTGGTGGTAACCGGCTCGCCGCGCACCTGTTCCGGCGCCGCGTACTCGGGCGTGAACAGGCGCTTGTCCGCGCCGGTGTGTTCCGCATTGGGCTCGATCAATTTGGCAATGCCAAAGTCGAGCAACTTAACCCGCCCTTCTTGGTCGACCAGAATGTTGGAAGGCTTGAGGTCGCGGTGCACAACCAGATTGCGGTGCGCGTAGGCCACCGCCGAGCACACCGCAATAAACAGTTTCAGGCGCGCCGAAATACCCAGCCGGTGCTCATCGCACCAGGTCGCTAGTGACACGCCGTCCACGTACTCCATGACCAGGTACGGCGTGCCGTCCTGGGTCTCGCCACCATCGAGCAAGCTGGCGATGCCCGGATGCTGCAGCGCCGACAGAATGCGCCGTTCGGCGCGGAAGCGGCGCTGTAGTTCACTTCGGTCCAAGCCAGGGCGGATCAACTTGAGCGCGCCGTTCTGCCCGAAATCGCCATCCACGCGTGCGACCAGGTACACCGCGCCCATACCGCCGCGACCGAGCTCGCGGCGCAACTCCCAGGGACCAAAGCGACTGCCGGGTGGTAGCTGATGCTCAGTCTCCGCGCTATAGGCCTGCAGCTCCTTCAGCAGGTCGGGAGCAAGCTCCGCCAACGGCTCCGCCCCCACTGAGCTCGCGGTATCTGCTGCAAGCAGCGCCATCAACTCTGCGCGCAGGGCTGCATCGATGCCTTGCGCTTCGCATTCGCGGTCGATGAATGCACTGCGTTCGCTGTGCGGCAACACCACCACATGCTCAAACAACGCGCGCAGCTGCTTCCATCTTTCACCATTCATGCGATACGCCACCGAGGTTGAATTGATAGAGAGGGATCATGCAGCTGTCTGGTGGATCGCGATCGCGATGGCATGTACCGTCCCCGCGGCCGCGCATGCAAAATGCAAGTACCACGGCCACGGCAATGTCAGCACAACGTTTTCGCCTGCGGTACATGATGCTTTCGCTCAGGGGTGTCTGCGAGCATACGTGAAGCAAGACTGCTGGAGATCACTACCGAAGCAAACGCTCGCCGATGGGCTGCACTGGCCCGCACGACAGGTGCCCAGACTGCTGTGCAAGGGGTCACTCAGCAGCACGTTGCAAATTGTCACGATGCGTGGCTGCCTAACGCCGACACAGAACCGCCGCCGCTGTCAGCGCGCGCCGCTTTTTCGCGTACCCCTCTCTCGAGCAACCGTGGTTCGACCCGTTGGTCGGACCCAGCCATTTCCCGAGGACACCTTGATGAGCGCAATGCAAGTGAAGCAAATCGTCGTTACCCGAGCAAGCACTGTGGTACTTGCCTGTCTGTGGTTGCTTGTATCCGCCGCCGGCGTCGGTGCGCGCACGGGTGATTCGAACAACGAGCCGTTTTTGCTTGGCCCGGTGGGCATCAGACCGTTGGCGCCGGTGATCACACAAACAGAGCAGCAGAGACAACGTCGGTTGTTGGCCCTTGCAGACAATCAGCGCGACCAGGCGCAGATCCTGGCGACGGCAGCGCTGCGCGACCAAAATCCCACAGTGCCGCGCGCGTTGACCGCCACGCGCAAGCTCAAGCTCGATCGCATGCGCGCAATTGCCGAGTCAGCGCCACCGATGGAAGAGTGGGTTCGCCTGGTGACGCAAAATCAAACCATGTCGCAGAACAAGGCATTGGATCGCTGGAGTACCGTCGGCACGCAGATTGCCAATAGTGACGGCAGCACGCGCGCGATGGGTGCGGTCAGCGATATCGAGTTTGCCTACGACCCCTTCGATCAGCGCACTACCCTGTACCTTGGCACGATCGCTGGCGGTCTGTGGAAGCAGCGACTGCTACTTTTCTTTCCCTTCAACGCGCCGATCAGTGAAAACTTGCCGGGTTCGCCATCGGTGGGCGCATTCCACGTTGGCGAGACCGCTGCTCCCTTCATCCTGCTCGGCACTGGCGCCTACGGCCGTGCTACCGGTACCGGGCTGTATCGCAGTACTGACAACGGTGCCAGTTGGAATCGCACAATCATGGACGGCATTCATCCGGGCGCATTCTTCAGGATCGAACGATCCGTGAGACTCGCCAGCTCCGTCTACGCATGCACCAACTCCGGTTTTTTCTCCAGTGCCGACTCGGGACTGACCTGGGTTCGACGCCGCACCGATGCGTGCACCGATTTCATTGAGTTTGGCGATGCGTTGGGCGGCATTATTATGGTGAGCAACTGGACCAACACCGGCCCGCACCTTTTCTATTCGGCAGTTCCCACCAGCGGCGGATGGACATGGAATGCAGCTGCCGACAGTGGCATAACCGGCAGCGTCGGGCGTATATCCCTGGCCATCGGCAACCCGGCGAGCAGCTATGTCTACGCGTTCGTGGCCGACGCAGACAACCACGCCAATGGCGTCTTCCGCAGTGACAGCTATGGCCTGAGTGACTGGCAGAAAATTTCTTCTGCGGGGCAGTCTTTCGGCTACAACATGGGTTTTTACGCCAATGAAATCCGCGTTTCGCCGACCGATGACAACGTGGTGGCAGCCGGGTTGGTGAACCTCTACGTCAGCACCAATGGCACCGCTGCCGTGCCGGTATGGGACCAGGTCGTATCGTCGCTATACGACCATACCGACGTCGAGTTTGTGCCGCAGTCGGTCACTCCGGGCAATACTCAATTCGTGTTCTCCAACGATGGCGGCGTGTACACCTACAACTGGGTCAGCAAAGTGGTCGGCAAGGCCGAGAACAACCGCGGTATGAACGTGCAGCTGGTGATGGGCTTCAACAATTCGATGAACCAGTCGCACGCCAATCGGAATCTGATCGGTGCCGGAATGTGGGACACGGGGTCCATGCTGGTTGATCTGGGCGCAGCGGCGGCGACGCGCATCAGCTATCTCACCGGTGCCGATGGTGGTGCACTCGGCATGTCCAGTGACAACCAGAATCATATGGTCGGCACCTTTGGCGCACCTTGGTCACGCCTGCGCAGCATGGACAAAGGCGCGAACTGGGCGCAGCTCGACGCTGGTTGCAGCAATGTCGAATCGCCAATGACCCATCCATGGGCACTTTCATTGGAACCCACGCCGGGATTTTCGGACCGTGCGTATAGCTTCGCCAAAACCGGCGTCGGCACTTCACCCGTTTACAAAATTTACCGGCAGTCGCTGGTATCCGCCGGGTGCAATTGGACGCCCTTGCATGCGGGTAATCTGCCTGCACTGTTTGCGCAGGAAAATGCTGGCGTCGTGGCCGTGCAGGTTGCCAACAATCCGAACGAGGACATTGTCTATGTCAGCACAAGTTCAACCGACAAAGTGTGGACCCTGACCGGCTCGTCGCCGACGATGACGATCACCGAACGCACACCACCGTTTACACCATCGATCGTTCCGCAAGACACCAACTCCAGCTACCTCTCCGCGGATCGCAATCCGGGACGGCGCAACACGGCGTACCAGGTGCTGTTCCATTTGACGAATGCCGGGCGGATCTATCTTGCGCTGACCGACAACGCCGGTGTGCTGTGGGAAAATGTCAGCGGCAATATCAATACCCTCGCCCAAGGTGCGGAGCCCTTTGAATTGATCGGCAATCCGACTGATTTGAACCAACTTTTTGTGGCAACGGCGATTGGCGTGTTTCGCTCAGACGACCGCGGTCAGACCTGGACGCCCTATAGCCAGGGCCTGCCGGCATCGATCTACGTGGTAAACCTCGAGTTCGACGCAACCGTCAGCCCGCCGCGGCTGCTGCTGGGCAGTTACGGTCGCGGCTTCTACTCACGCGATGTGTCGCCGCGCGCGCTCCCCGTCGACGTATTCAAAAACGGATTCGAATAGCAACTGTTTGCGAAATCGAGAAGCGTCGGGCCTTGGGGTCGATAACATCAAGGCCCGTGTTGACACCAGGGAAGGTCTGAATAAGTCACCAGTTCGACTTCGCCACACTGCTTATTGCTTGCCAAACCCCCGCTCTCAACAGCGGAGCTGGTCACCCTGCGGTTTTTTCGCCCCCTGACTCAGGGGGCTATCGCGGCTCGGGACTTGTTCAGAGGATTCCTGGAGCGCAGTCCTTTCGTAGGCACCGATCTCCGGACGGGCGCCACTCGAGCGAGCAGCCCCGGCGTGGTCACGCGCGGGTCGATTGAAGAAATCGAAAGCTGCGTTGTCGATCAATTGCGAGCCCGGTGCACGGGAAGGATTGACATCCAAACCCGCGTTTCCGGAGCGATTGCCGTCGGCATCCATGGGTCTGAGCACGAAGGCATTCGTCGCAAAGCCCGAAATCATCGATGAGCTGGTGGCATCACGCAGCGCGCAGCCCGGAAACCAACCGCCACTGATTGTCAACGCGCCTCGGATCTGTGCCACTTCGGCAGTCCACACGTTGATACTGCCACGGACGATCCGAATGCTATCGGCCTCGGCACTGACACCGGCACTGTCGCGCGCGATGCCCAGCGCAGCGGCATTGTCGACGCAATGAGTCGCAGCGACGATTGGAAACGGCAGGCACAGCAGCATCAACGTTGACAGGCGCGGCATGAGCATTCCCGTTTAGGCAGGGGTCGACTGCACATACAGCAAAAGCGACCGTAGAGGGACACCAGAAAATCGCGCGCGGGCGCGCGTCCACGCTGACATTACCCGACCACAGGTCGGATCGACCAGGCAACGCCATCGGCGGCCTCGCTTCGCACGGATGGTAGGGAGCTGGCATGCTGTGAATGTCAGTCTGTGGAGTGCACCGTGAGCGCAAACGGCAAAGACTACGAGATCGCCGTCATCGGCGCCGGTGTATTCGGCGCATGGACGGCCTGGCACCTGCAACGGGCGGGCAAGCGCGTGCTGCTTGTCGATAAATACGGGCCAGGCAACGCGCGCTCGAGTTCTGGTGGCGAGACGCGGGTGATCCGGATGGCGTATGCAGCGGACGAAGTCTACTCGCGCTTTGCGCAGCGCTCGCTGGCGATGTGGCAGCAGATGTTCCAAGCCATTGGTCGTCCAGAATTGTTCCGTGCGACCGGCGTGTTGTGGCTATTGGCTGCGGACAGCAGCGTCGGCCAACAGTCTGTTGCGACGCTGACCCGACTTGGCATCGCGCATCAGGTCATCAACGCCGATCTGCTCGCCACACGCTATCCGCAGATCAGGGTGCCGGCCGGTGGCTGGGCGATCTTCGAGCCTGACAGCGGCGGACTGCTGGCACGGCGCGCCGTGCAAGCGGTAACCGAAGACGCTGAGCGCGCGGGTGTCGATCTTTTGATTGCGGACGTGTTGCCACCGAGTGGCAGCGGGCTACTC
>JAWXCG010000093.1:0-6154 GCA_034440555.1 Pseudomonadota bacterium | reverse complement strand
TCGGCCGCGGCCGAGCTGCAACGCCGGCTCGCGTTCACGCCTTACGTCCGCGCTGAGTTCGAGTGGAGCTATACGCCGTCGATGGACGATCTGGAAGCGGTGCACAAGACCATCGTGCGCTCGTTTTTCGGGCACGGCTCCGACTCTGTGACGCGTACGTGCCGCAGCGGGTTTCGCAGCAAGCGCCCGAGCAACCGCAGCTTTCCTTCGGCCGAGTGGGCAACCTTCTCGGATGCGATCCCCGCTTTCACCGCGCGGCTGCAGCGCGTGGTGATAGAAAACCGCGACGGGTGCCAAGTGATGCAGCAGTTCGACGGGCCGAACACGTTGCACTACGTGGATCCGCCCTATGTCCACGCCACACGCAGCGCGATCACCAAGCGCAAGAGCGGCACGCACGGCTACCGGCACGAGATGAACGACGCCGATCATCACCGCCTTGCCGAAACCCTGCACGCACTGACCGGGATGGTGGCGCTGTCCGGCTACCCCTGCCCGCTCTACGACCGCGAGCTATACGCTGGCTGGGAGCGGGTTGAGCGTAAGCACTTTGCCGAAAAGGGCAAGGCCCGCACCGAAGTCTTATGGCTGAACCGGGCATGTTCCGATGCATTGATCAGCAATCACGGGATGCCATTTTCCGATTTTTCGCAGACCGCGGCTGGGAGAAATCCTAGAGCCAAGGCGGGTGCGCAACCAACAGAGAGGGCAACCACCAATGATTAACAATCAACTTGACCTCGCTCGCGTGGCGCACGTTGCCATCGTTCAGCGCACGGTAAAAAAAGGCGACCTGCTTACGCATAAGCGCTGCATGGGTTGCATTGAGGAGCACACATTCGTTGGCTTGGATGGCCCATGGCTGTCGGGGCGAGCGACGTCGACGACGGTGCGTCTGGGCGGATATCGCGGCGTTACGAATGACATTGCGCCCTGCAACGTGACGCACATCAACCGCGTACCGGTGGAAGCGGTCGAGTTTCTGGCCGAGGTCGCGAGCAATCGCATGGTGCATTCCGCATCGGGTGCCAGGCCAAGAAAAAATCGCCGGCTTGCGGACTTTGTAAAGCCTGCAGCCTTGAAGGCAGCAATCACCGAAGCTATCGCGTCGCACGCTCCAGAACACGCTGCCAACTTACGGAGAGCCCCTATGTCTGACGTTCACAACGGTACCGAGCAAAAAACGAATTGCGTCGCGTGGTTTGCTGGCCGCATCGATGGGCTCGACGCTGCAATCGCAATAGCCGACCAGCTGATGGACCGCGGAACATCAACGGGTGAGGCAATCGCCGAGGTGCGCAATCGCATCGAACGCATGCGGCTAAGCACCAAGGCAGACCACGCGCGACTTGGTGCGAAGTGAAGTGCCTCACGATGATCAGAAATTCTATATCGAAGCTAAGCGCAACCACACAGTAAAGGAGACCCTCAATGGCCTACTTCCCGAATGGTACCTCTGGCGTGTGTTTTGATTCTCAGTGTGCGAAGTGTCGCTATGGGGACGTCGCCTGCCCCATTGCCTGGGTTCAGAACTATTACAACTACGACGCATGCAACAACACAATTGCGAGATCGATACTAGACAGCCTTGTGAAAGAGGACGGCACATGCACGATGTTTCAGCTAGACCCGGATTGGTTTGAGCAACGCCAAGAACAGCTGCTGCTGCCGCCGGCGCCGCCGCGATGAAGTGCCTCACGATTTGCCAGCCCTATGCGCACCTGATTGTCACCGGTGCAAAGCGCGTCGAGAATCGCTCATGGCCAACTCGGTACCGCGGGCCGCTGCTGATCCACGCTGGGGTCAGCCGGGCATGGATGGATTGCGCTGATGCGCACATGGTGCGTTGCTACGGTGAGCCGCTGGTGTTTGGAGCGGTGGTTGGGCGCGCTCAGCTGGTGGAGTGCGTGCTCCTGACAGAGATAACGCACCCGAGGATCTGCAAACGATTCCCCTGGTTGCGCAAGCACGATCACGCAGAAGGTCCGTGGTGCTGGGTGCTGGAGGATGTGGAACGCTTCATGGTTCCGACGCCGATCCGGGGACGGTTGGGCTTATTTGATGTGCCCGACAACTTTGGCGCTGCGCCGCTCGCCCCGTAGAACGGCAAGTTAGGCCGCTTCAGCATGTCGCCGCGCAACCTTTAGGCCGACATGGGCAAGCGTCGCCCTCAACTCGACGATGTAGATTTTCACTGTGGCAGCTGCGATATGCGCTTTGCCGCAGCGCCTGCACGCGTGATTGACGCGCCTCAAGACGAGTGGCACCCGTGGCAGTACGCCGCCAGCTGCCCCGATTGCGGCAGTGAGTCCGGGCAAAGCGCAGAACAGCGCCGAATGCTGAAAATGTGGGCGAGCGCCACGGGCCCAAAAACCGAGGCGGGCAAAGCGGCGGTGCGGGAGAACTTGCGCGGTCACCCAACGCCGGAAGAGGCCCGACGTACGCGGTTCAACGCGCTGACCCATGGCCTGAGTGCGCGCACAGCCACCTATTTCCCTGCCAAGCCAGGCGCATACGCGCAGTGCTCGACATGCGAGTACTTCAACAACGGCTGCAGCTGGGCCGACAAGGCCTGCCGCTCACGCACGGAGCTCTACCTGCGCCACCACGTCGCGTTCGAGAGCCGCGACCCAACACTGCTGACCGGTATCCGCGCGGAGCTGCACGCGAACGTCACCGCGATCATGGAGGACATCGTGCGCACGATCCTGGCCGACAGCAGTGCCATCCGGCGGCCCGAGTTCCACTTCGACACCGATGGGCGGCTGCACTTGGCGCAGATCAAGGATGAAGAAGGCAATGTCATACAGACCATCGAGCGAATCGAAGCGCACCCACTGCTGCGCCCGCTCAAAGATCTGATCGCCTCGCTCAATTTGGGACTTTCGGATTTGGGCATGACACCGAAGGCGGTGGACGAAGCCGAGAACGTGAAAGGGTTCATCGCTGCTGCCGGGCAGCAGTCCGAAGCTGCACTCGAATACCAGCAGCGCCAGGCAAAGGCGCTGGAAGGGTTGCGCGACCTGGTGAACAACGCGAAGGCCAACTCCGCGCGCGATCCGATCCTGATCGAGCATGCGGCGGGCGAAGGCAATGGCTGAGCGTCAGTCTCGCAGCGATCGGATGCAATCCAACAACGTTGCCGAGCGCGAGATTTTTCGCTTCGCTGGCGACCACGCGATGTGGCACAAACACGTGCACAACGTAGATCTTGACCCGATGCAGGTGCTCAAGTGCATCGAGATGGATGAACACCAGAACACCATCGACTTCAGCTGTCGGCGAACGGGCAAGACGGCTATAAAAGAGCTTTACTTGCTGATGTACGCCGCGCTGCATGCCGATCAAGAAATAGGCATCGTTGCGCCGCGCGAGGCGCAGGCGATCGTCAACCTCGGCTACCACTTGGAAGCGATACGCCGTAGCCCGATCTTGAGCGCTTTCATCCGGTACCGCAGCGGTCGCCCGCAGCTGGCAGACACTACGTATCAATTCGAGAACCGGTCAATCGCGCGCAGCTACGGCATCATGGCCCAGATCGACGGCGGCGACATGACAGCCGCATCGCTCGAGGAAGTGGACGACATGCCGCATGAACGGCTTTATGGTCGATTCCTGCTCATGATGGGCGCCAGCCGCCGCCTGGGTGCCAGCAACGAATCAAAGAACAAGCCGCAGATCCGCATCACCGGCGTTTTCAAAGGGGCGGACACGCTGACCGGCCTGGTCGAATCAGGCGAGTACACGATCTTGCCCACGGTGGACATGTACCTCGGCATCCAGCTCGGCATTCTGCAAGAAAGTTTTATGCTGATGATGCGCGAGCAACTCGATGCGGATGAGTACATACGCCAGCTGCTGTGTCGCAACGTAAGCAGCCGCAACCTGGTGTGGGAAAAACACATCCGCCGCGCCATGCAGGTGGGGCTGACTGCCAACCTGCAGCTGGCCGATCCGATGCCGGGAGAACGCTACAAGCGCCGCGGATTGATCGGGCTGGGCTACGACGCCGGCGGACACGGTGAAAACCCGAGCAGCAGCCGCCACGCACTGGTGATCACCGAGACCATGGGCAACTGGATGACGGTGATTTACTGCCACAGCTGGGCCCCGGGTGCCGATGAACCAGCGGTCATGCACGACATCCTTGGGCTGTGGGAATACTTCAACCCGGACTACGCCATTGGCGACGCGTATGGCGTGGGGATGATGACGGCGGCGAACGACGAGTTGTTTCGACGTGGCTTGACGCAAATCGACCGTCGCGCGGTTGGCGATGGTCAGTCTACCGCCAGCAACTGGCCGGGTTGGGCGTTCGCGCCGATGCGGTTTGAGGGCATGACCAAGCATCAAATGGCGGTCTCTGTGAAACAATTGTTCCACGGTGGGCGTGCTGCGATCCCCTATTTCGACGATTTGGACCCGACCAACGCCGAAACGCTCGAGATACGCACCCTTGTTCGCCAGCTCGGAAATATCCGCCCCGAGCCAACCAAGGCCAGCTACCCGAGCTACAAGATGGTTAAGCCGGCAGTGGGCGATGACTACTTCGACGCGCTGATGGCCGCCGTGTGGGCCTTAGCTACCCGTGGATTGGCCGACGTGCCGACCGTACTTTTGACCACCAGCCATTCGCCACAGCAGCTGCTGTCGGCGGCTTAGGAGACACGCCATGGGATTGCGCGACGCAGCACTTGGATTCATGGGCCTGTTCGGCATTCGCGGCGCTGGCCGTGCAGAGACCGCCAAAGTCACCCCGGCCGGTACGGGCATGCAGCGCAGCACCGAGGGAGGACAGCGGTCGACCCCCGAGAACGCGCTGCGCTACATGTACAACCAGCTCTGGGTAGACCCCACGCTGCTGGCGTCGATCAACGACGTGCGCGCCATGGACAAGCGCGATGGCCGGGTGAAGAAGATCCACACCCGCACCACGCGCGCTGCGGCCAAGGGTGGCTTGCTGCTCAAGGCAAGCAACCAGGGCGAGCGGTTGCAGCGGGAATGGAAGCACTACGTCACCCGCCTGTCGCTCAACCGCCGCGAGAAGCTGGAGAGCGATCTGCGCGGATTGATGATCGAAGGCAACCTGTGCATGCAGTGGGTGCTGGACGACGAAGGCAAACTGGCCAGCTGCGCTCGCATGCCGGCGGAAACCATTCGCCCTTGTGTGGCGCCGAACGGCCGCTTCGTGGATGTGCGCAAGGCCTACGAACAGATGGACCTGAACGCGAGTGGCCGACCCATTGCCACCTTCGGGTTGTGGCAGATGACCGTGGCACGCTTGCAGCCGGACAACTACGACGACTGGGGCAGCTTGGGCCGCCCGTATCTCGATGCCAGCCGTGCGGTGTGGAAGCGCTTGGATATGACCGAGCAGGACCTTGTAGTGCGCCGCAAGACGCGCGCGCCGCTGCGGCTGATGCACGCGCTGGAGGGTGCTACCGCTGATGAGATCACCGACTATCGTGCCGACGTGGAACGCGACCAGGCGCACGGAAACTGGCGCGATTACTTCAGCAATAAAAAGGCCACTGTGACGCCGGTGAACGGTGACGCTAACCTCGATGAAATCGCCGACGTGGCGTATCTGCTGGACACGTTTTTCAGCGGATCGCCGGCGCCCAAAGGATTGTTCGGCTACGTCAACGACCTAAGCCGCGATGTGTTGCAGGATCTGAAGATCGATTACTTTGACGAGATCGATAGCCTGCAGGACAACTGCAGTTACGTGTACAAGCAGGGCTTCATCCTGCACTTGTTGCTGGAAGGGCTGAACCCTACGGCCTACGACTTCGACGTGGTGTTTGCCGAGCGCCGCACCGACACGCCGAACCAGCGTGCCGACTTGGCGCTGAAGTATCAGGCCCTTGGCGTGCCGGCAGAGATCAGCTGGGAAACAGCCGGGCTGGACGTGGCGCAGATACATATGGCGGTTGCCGCAGCCAAGCGCGATCGCAGCGCCTACCTGGACGACGATGACAACGAGGCCCCGCTGGACACGACGCGCAAGCCCGCACGCGTGAGCGTAACGCCCAGCAATGCCCCCAAGGGCGAGAGCGCCACCAGCATCGCCACCAGCACGGGATGATGCCGTGACGCCTGCCGAGCGCGCCGCGCGGATACTTCAAGCCACTCTGGCCGCCCGCGCGCGGGC
>JAWXCG010000092.1:0-12714 GCA_034440555.1 Pseudomonadota bacterium | reverse complement strand
GCTGATCAACAAGGAGTCGCCAACCAATATTCGTCAAGGTTATTTTGAAACCAACGTGCACGAACTGGCACACCAATGGTTCGGTGATCTGGTCACCATGCCATGGTGGGATGACCTTTGGCTCAACGAGGGCTTTGCGACCTGGATCGCGGCGAAAATCACCACGCAGCTTCGTCCCGAATTTCATTCCGATCGCAAGCGCTTGCAGTCAACAATTTTTGCGATGGGGCAGGACGCTCTGGTTGCTTCGCGACAGGTTCGCGAGCCGATCAAAAACTTCACCGACATTGAATCCGCCTTCGACGGCATTACCTATTCCAAGGGTGCGGCCGTGTTGTCGATGTTCGAATCGTACCTCGGCGCCCAGCGCTTTCGCGAAGCGATCCGCGATTATTTGCGCGCCCACGCGCGTGGCAATGCCACCAGCGATGATCTGATCAATGCGATCGCAGCGCACAGTGAGCAACCCGAGCAGATCGCCGCCGCATTCCGCAGCTTCCTGGATCAATCCGGCGTACCGTTTCTGGCGATCGACATGAAGTGCAAGGGCGGGAAAGCCGCGCTGGCAGTTCGTCAAAGTCGCTACCTGCCGCTGGGTTCAAGCGCATTGGCTGAGCGCAAGTGGGGAGTTCCATTGTGTGTGCGCTACGCCGATGGCAACGACGTGCGTCAGCATTGTGCATTGCTCGATTCGACCAAGGCCCTTATTGCATTGCCCAGCGCAAGCTGTCCATCCTGGGTGATGCCGAACGCCAACGCTACCGGCTACTACCGATACGCGCTCGATTCGGACTCGCAACACGCGCTCGATACCGCATTTGGCCAACTCAGCGAACGCGAACAACGTATTGTCGCCGACGCGATGAATGCGGCATTTGAAAACGGCAGTGTCCTGCTCAGTGACTATCTAGCGGCGGTACCACGCCTGACTGCCGCAACTACGCGCCAAGTAGCGCTCGCACCGGCACGGACGCTGTCCTGGCTGCGCGAAAATCGGGTGGTGGAGCGCGCAGAGAGCAAGGCACTCCAGAAATTTGTCGGCGCCCACTACAGCGCACTGCTGCAACGGCTCGGTTTCGATGCGCGCACTGAAGACGATGATGAAGCACGACTCACCCGCGCTTCAGTGCTGGCTATGATGAGCGACGAGGCTCGGGATGCAATGATTCGCAAGGAACTGGCCGCGCGTGCGCGGCGGCTGATCGGGATGGGCGGCGCCAAGCCCGACCCAAAGGCGATCAACAAGGATAGTTACGACAACGCATTACGCGTGTTGGTGCAAGATGGCGGCACTGAAGAGTTCAATGCAGTTGAAGCGCGCTTTCGCGCCAGTGTGGATAGTGTAGAGCGCGAGCAGTACCTACTCGCGCTGGGTTCGGCCACCGATCCCACGCTGCAATCGCGGGCGCTGGCGCTGGCCTTGGATCCAGCCGTGCAATCTGGCGAGGTCACCGCCTTGCTTTGGGCGGCGGCGCGTTTTCCCGAGACCCGCGCGGGCGCTCGGCTGTGGTTGCGCGCGTACCTCGATGCGGTATCTGCGCGGATTCCACCGGGCGAACAACGTTTTCTGGCGATGACCGAGATGATCGGCACCTGCAGTGGCGCCGAGGCCGATGCCGCAGAGGAGTTCTGGGGTCCACGTTTCAAGGACGTCGAAGGTGGGCCGCGCATGCTCGCGCAGTCGGTTGAATTTGCGCGCGTGTGCAGCGTGCTGCGAGCACATTACGCCAAGCAGGACCTGCGCGCGGCCCTGCAGGCGCCGATCGGGAATGATGCCAGTTCCGCACAGAGACCAGTTCGTTAGCGATCCTCTGAACAAGTCCGGAGCCGCGATGGTCCCCTGAGTCTGGGGGCGAAAAACCGCAGGTTGACCAGCTCCGCTGTTGAGAGCGGGGTTTGGCAAGTAGTAGGCAGTGTGGCGAAGACGAAGTGGTGAGTTATTCAGACCGTCCTTAGCTTTCAAATCCGTTCTTGAAGATCGCATCGGTGGTTGGCCCGCCGACGGTCCTCAGGCGCGCGATGGTTGCGCTGTAAGGATCAGTGAGCGCGGCCGGCTTGTAGATGCCGCCGACCAGCAGTTGGCCGGCCGGAGTCAAGCTGGAGATGGCTGGTCGGTTGTCGCCGATATCGCCAAAACCGTTTCCTGCAGTCCACAGGTACACGCTGTTGCTCGGACCGATGAAACCCCAGTTTACGCTCGGAGCGAGGACCGAGGTGAAACGCTGTGCGAAGAAAAACTCTTCATTTGGCCCGGAGGCACCCGTAAGCACCACATTGCTAGTGGCCGAGTTCACATCGGACCAGTGCACACCGCCGATGAAAGTGCGGCTGGCATCGATTCCACCCTGAGTGGTGGTCTCTGCCAACCAGTTGCCGCTGACGTCGAATTTCTGCACGTAGCCAAAAGTCTCGCCGCTACCCGGCGTGGTCCCCGCGGTCACGAATTCTCCGGCGCTATTGACGGCCATGGCCGCAAGCGAGTCGGCTCGTGCCGGCGTGTCGTTGCCGTAGTAAATTACTCGTCGGCCGTTGTTGATCGCGGTGTAAGTGCTCATGTAGTTGCACGAAACGGGGCAAAAAGTAGCGTCGTAGACGCCGTTTTCCAGCAATCGCGCCAGCCCAATACGCGAAACCCCCAGGTCACCGTCAATGGCAATGCCACCGATGCTGATCTTGCCATTGCGAACTACTACGGCGAAAGGCGCATCAAGCCTGAGCGTTGCCGCCAAGTCAAAAGCGACAATACGTTTACCGTCGCTGTCGAAACTGCTGTCGAGCGCGCCATTTGTCAACAGCCGTGCAACGCCGTAGTCGGTATCTCCAGTCGAAGCGCGGTCGACCTGACCCACTACGACAATGCGATCCTGGTCATCGATCGCCACGGCATTGGCTTCGTCACGATTGTTGCTGCCCAGATCGAAGGCAACGTTGTTCAATCCATCGCTGCTGAAGCTCAGATCGGCGGTGCCGTTGGCGAGAATTCGCGCAATCCGGAAATCATAATCGCCACCAGAAATCTGGATCGAGCCCACCACAACCACACGCCCCTGGCTGTCGATCGCAGCGCCACGCACATTCGAGAAATTGAGGTTCGCGGGAACCGTGAGGGGGGGCAAGGCGGCGCCTGCGGCGGTAAACGGATACAGCGCGATGCAGTCGCGTCCATCCACGCACGCCGGATTGCCAGTGGCACGATAGTGCACTACCGCGACCGATCCACCGCCGGGGAGTGGCAGATGCGCAAGCGTTTTGAAGTAATCGCCAAAGGTGTAGTTGGCGCGGCCGGAAGTGCCGAAGTTCGGATCAAGTTCAACGCTATCGGCCAGAGCCGGAGCAGCGCAAGCCAGAGCCGCAGCCAGGGCAAGGCAGCCAGTGAAATGCTTGCTCAAGCCGAGAAGTGAGAAAACTGGTTTGAAGTCCATGGCGATTTCCCTAGTAGTGAAGAGTCGTGTCGTGACCAGGGATACGCACGAACCGGCCAAACACTGACAACCCGCGCCACAACCAGGGCGCGCCGCAATTTCGTTTCGGGCGAAGAATCCCGCAATTTTCCTGCGCGACAGGTCCTCTGTGCGGCTCCCTTCGATGCCCTGCGCGCAGCAGCTGGCAACACGCGTCAACCTGTCACTTTCCGCATCTTTCGGTCGCTGCGCTCATCGGTTAGGGTGGCGACTCAGCTCAGCTCAGGGGTTCAACGATGGTTGTCGCAGTCGTGTCAGGCAGCCGCATGCGGCCATGCCATGCGTTGTGGGTCCTGTTGGTTTGCGCATTGGCGCCGTTGGCCAGCGCGGCGGATTTCGATCCTGCGTTGCTTGACGGGCTGAAGGCGCGATCCGTGGGGCCAGCCGGAATGAGCGGTCGCGTCGCTGCGATCGATGTGGCACCCAACGATCCCAACACGATTTATGTGGGCGCTGCCACCGGTGGTGTTTGGAAATCGACCAACGGTGGCAGCCACTGGCGGCCGATCTTCGATGATCAGGACGTACATGCGATCGGTGCGATTGCGGTATCACCAGCGAATCCCGACGTGGTTTGGGTCGGCACTGGCGAAGGCAATGTGCGCAATTCTGCGTCGGTCGGGCGCGGCGTTTATCGCTCGCTGGATGCGGGCCGCACCTGGCAGCACATGGGCCTGCGTCACAGCGAGCGCATTGCGCGCTTGATCGCACATCCGCGCAATCCGGACATCGTTTACGTCGCGGCAATGGGGCGCGCCTGGGGTGAAAACGGCGAGCGCGGAGTGTTCCGCAGTCGCGACGCTGGCAAAACCTGGCAACGCGTACTCTATGCCGATGCACGCACGGGCGCCGCAGACTTGGTTATGGATCCGTCCAATCCGGACAAGCTATTCGCCAGCCTTTGGGAATACCGACGCTGGCCGTGGTTTTTCAAATCCGGGGGCCCAGGCAGCGGCTTGTACATGACTACGGATGGCGGCGATCACTGGCGCAAGGCAACCGTCGCCGATGGACTGCCGGCAGGTGAGCTTGGGCGCATTGGTATTGCGGTTTCGGCGAGCGATCCGCGTGTCGTGTATGCCTTGGTCGAAGCCAAAGAAAGCGCGCTGCTCCGCTCCACCGACGGTGGCTATGATTGGACGACAGTAAACAAGGAACTGAATGTTTCCAGCCGTCCGTTCTACTATTCCGATATCCGCGTCGACCCCGAGAACGCCAACCGCCTCTATCGCCTCGCCAGCTTCGTCGACGTGTCCATCGACGGTGGCAAAAGCTTCCAGAACCTGATCGGCCTGCAGCATCTGCATCCAGAC
Source organism: Pseudomonadota bacterium (assembly GCA_034440555.1). GTDB lineage: Bacteria > Pseudomonadota > Gammaproteobacteria > Xanthomonadales > Ahniellaceae > 0-14-3-00-62-12. The sequence continues at coordinate 7,940 of JAWXCG010000092.1, read as the reverse complement.
AACCATGCGTTGTGGATCGATCCCCACGATGCCAGCTTGATGATCAATGGCAACGATGGCGGCATCGGTATTTCCCGCGATCGTGGTGTCACTTGGCGCTTCGTCAACAACTTGCCGTTGGCGCAGTTTTACCACGTGCGCTACGACCTGGAAACTCCCTACAATCTTTACGGCGGACTGCAAGACAACGGCTCCTGGCGTGGTCCTTCGAGCTTGTGGGAACAGGGACCAATCCGCAACGCGCATTGGACCGAAGTGGGCTTCGGCGATGGTTTCGATACTTCGCCCGATCCGGAAAATTCGCGCCGCGGCTATGCAATGAGCCAGGACGGCCACCTACTGCGCTGGGATCTTGATACCGGCGAGCGCTATTCGATCCGCCCAGCCGCGCCGGACCCCAACACCCGGCTGCGCTTCAACTGGAATGCAGGATTCGCGCAGGACCCGTTCGATGCTGGCACCATTTATTTCGGCAGCCAGTTCCTGCATCGATCGAACGATCGCGGCAACAATTGGTCGACGATCAGCCCGGATCTGACCAGCAACGATCCGGCGAAACAAAAATCGCGGGAGAGCGGCGGGCTGACTTCGGATGTCACCGCCGCCGAAAATCACACCACCATCATCAGCATCGCACCCAGTACTCTGCAGCGAGGCGTGATTTGGGTCGGCACCGATGATGGTCGCGTGCAAATCACCCGTGACAGCGGCGTGTCATGGAGCAACGTGGCTGCGGGGGTTCGCGGTGTGCCGGCCGATACCTGGGTGCCACACATCATGCCGTCGCCGCACCTGGCCGGTACGGCGTTTGTAGTATTCGACAACCATCGCCGTTCGGACCTCACCCCATATCTGTTTCGGGTCGATGACTTCGGCAAACGCTGGACCTCGCTCGCCACCAGCGCTATCGATGGCTATGCGCTGGTATTGATTCAGGATCCGGTGGATCCAGATCTGCTGTTTCTCGGCACTGAATTCGGACTGTACGTTTCCTTGGACGCTGGCCAGAACTGGAGCAAATGGAAACACGGGTTACCCACAGCGTCGGTGATCGATCTTGCAATTCATCCGCGCGAACACGACCTGATCATTGCCACGCACGGACGTGCGCTATTCATCGTCGACGACATTCGTCCGTTGCGCGCGTTGAAATCGCGTGCAGCCAACGCCGTGCTGACTTTGTTCGATATCGCTCCCGCGCAACAGCACCAAATCAAACCCAACATTCTAGACAACATCAATAGCCAGTCGGAGTTTCGTGGCGCCGGGCGCGACTACGGGGCGCTGATCAGTTTTTACATCGAAGCTGATCATCTGCCGCACCCTGATGCCGAAGTGGAGCGCCTGCGCACGACTCCCGAAGTGGTGAAAGACGAGAAACCCAAACCCAGCAAAGCCGCGATTGAAGTGCGCGACACAAAAGGCAAGCTGGTCAGTCGTTTCGAAGTGGAGGTCCAGCGCGGTTTGAATCGTGCGGTCTGGGATCTGCAACGAAGCGCCTATCGGTCGCCACTTCCACCGAGCCCCTGGGGCGGCGCGACGCAAGCGCCGGTCGTACCTGGCGACTATGAACTCAGTGTGGTTTTTGGCGAACATCGCGAGCATCGTGTACTCCAGGTGTTGGCCGATCCCCGCCTGCATCTGGGCAATGCAGACTACGTTGCCAAAGCCAGAGCCTGGGAGCGCCTGGGGCGTGCGCAGGAGTCGATCACCGATGCGGTGCGTCAGGTGCAAGATTTGCGTGCTGAATTGGACCGTGCCAGTGCACTGGCAAAGACGCAAATCGAACGCCGCACGGAGCGCGATCCCGCAGTCGAAATCAAGGATGAGGATCCGCATCAAGCATTGATCAAATCCATCGACACTTTCAAGGAAGGCTTGCTGGAGGTGGAGAAATTACTTTGGCAGCCCCCCGAGACCACCAGAGGTTTCGTCGCCGAGACCGATGCCCAGAGCTCAGTCGGGAACACCGCCTGGTACTTTTCGTCGACGCTGCGCCCGCCATCGCCGACACACCTGGCGTATCTGGAGCAGAGCGAGCGCCAAACGCGGTTTGCTCTCGATGGCCTGGCGCGCTATCTCGACAAAGATCTGCCAGCGTTGCATCAGCGCATCAGGGCGTTAGGAATAGTTGTGCAGGAACCCACGACTCCAATCACCCTGCCGTGAAGGCGCGGTGGTGCACGTGGCTCAGAGCATTGCCCACCAGCCGGAGCGGCGCGTCAGCTTTCGCTGCGCATGAAAACCCTTTGGTTTTGCGCCAGAAAGGCGCGACAGAAGAGCGGCAGGCGCTGCCCGTAGTACTCGCTATCGCGCCTGCAACCAGAATGTTACCGGCCCGTCGTTGAGCAAGCTGACTTGCATGTCCGCGCCAAAGCACCCCGTTGCCACATCTGCGTGAACCGTCCGCGCCAACTCCACCAGCCGATCGAACCATTTCCTACCCTGCTCCGGCGACGCTGCCGAAGTGAAGCTCGGGCGCATTCCCTTCCTGGTGTCTGCCGCAAGCGTGAACTGAGATACCAGCAAAAGTCCGCCACCGATATCGGCAAGCGAGCGATTCATTTTGCCTTCGTCGTCGGAAAAAATGCGATAGCCAAGCAGCCGCGCCAGTATCCGACTCACTTGCGCCTCGGCATCATCGGGCTCGATCGCGATAAATGCCAACAGGCCGGGCCCGATTGAGCCTACGCCTTGGCCGTCGACTTCGATCGTCGCATGCTTGACACGTTGAATCAGGGCAATCATCAGAATCCAGCAGTACATAGAGGCATCCATTGTAAGTGTAGCGTTCACACATGGCACGAGCGCTTCGCCGCGCGCGCCACCGCTTCATTTGCCGCAAGGCTTGCGAACCCGAGCTCGACACGCTTTCATGTGCGGATGATCGAACCTGCTTCGTTCCGAGTACGTCTGACGCAGACCCTGATGCGCGTTCTGGGCTTGCTGCCATTGCGCGCGCTGCATGTGCTGGGATACGCAGTGGGTGCGTTGTTGCGGCTGTTCAACACACGCGAATACCTCGTCGCGCGGCGCAACGTGGACCTTTGCTATGCGCATCTGGATGCGCGGCAGCGCAGCGCATTCGTGCGTGACTCTTTGGCGCAGACCGCGATGGGGCTCACCGAATTGCCGCGTGTGTGGGGCGTAGCGCCGCACTCGGCATTGGCGCAGATCAAGGAAATTCGCGGTGGCGAACTATTGCGCGCCGCAATTGCCCGGCAGCGCGGTGTGATCGTGGCGGCGCCGCACCTGGGGCAGTGGGAACTATTGAATCTTTATCTGAGCACTCAAGGCCCGATGGCCTTGCTCTACCGGCAACCGCAGCACCCTGCTTGGGAACCGCTGCTTCTGGCATGTCGCGGTGTCTTGGGCGCAACCCAGGTGCGTGCCGATGCGGCCGGTGTGCGCGTACTTTATCGCTGTTTGCGCCACAAGATGATTGTAGGTGTGTTGCCAGATCAACGGCCCAAAGGTGGCGAGGGCGAATTTGCGCCATTTTTCGGCGTGCCCTGCAAAAGCATGACCTTGTTGTCACGGCTGGCACGCAAGACCGACGCCACTGTGGTTTTTGGATTTGTCGAAAGGCTTTCCAGCGGTAGCGGATTCTGTCTGCACTTTCTGCCGGCGCCCGAGGGCATTGCCGATGAGGACCTTGTGCTGGCAGTCGGGGCCCTGCACCAAGGCCTCGAGCACTGTGTGCGCGTGGCGCCTTTGCAGTACCAGTGGACGTACAAACGCTTCTCGATTCAGCCGGGCGTCGAGGGCGATGAGATGTATCCCGATTGCCGTTGAACACGGCTCAGGTACCGAAGTGCTGCCGCTCGAATGACAGGCTCAAGTGATCTCGCGGGCCTGGGCCCGCGGCTACGAACCCTTGGCTTTCTTTGCAGACGCCTTCTTTGCAGACGCTTTTTTGGTTGCGGGTTTCTTTGCAGTCGTTCGCTTTGTCGCCGCTTTCTTTTTCGCAGGCGCCTTGCGCGCCGCGGCTTTTTTCTCTGGCGTCGTCTTGGGAACTGCTACTTTTTTCACTGCCGCTCTCTTGGCAGGTGCCTTCTTGGACGCGCCGCGTTTGGCGCCCCATCCCTTGCGCACCGGCTTGCCTACAGCGAGCAAGGCAACGCACTCCTCGCGTGTCAGCGTCTCCGGCTCTCGATCTTTGGGGATCTTGCCGTTCTTTTCGCCATCGGTAATGTAAGGACCGAATTTCCCGCGAAGGATTTGAATCTTGCCTTCATCGAAGCTGGCGATCACGCGATTGGCGATAGCCTCGGCTTTTTCGCGAATCAGCTCAAGCGCGCGCGGCAACTCAATCGTGTAGGCGCTGTCCGGCTCCTTGATCGACGCGTAAGTGGTGCCGTGCTTCACAAATGGACCGAAGCGCCCCATGCCAGCGCTCACTTCGTTGCCATCCTCTGCCTGACCCAACGAACGCGGCAATTTGAACAGTATGAGTGCCTCGTCAAGCGTAATCGTGTGCAGGCTTTGACCCGGTAGCAGGCTCGCGAACCGTGGCTTGTCTTCGTCTTCTTTGATTCCGATTTGGGCAAAAGCGCCATAGCGTCCAAGGCGCACACTGATTGGCTTTCCGGTCGCAGGATCATTGCCGAGCACGCGCTGTGACTTGGCCTCATCGAGACTTACGGACTCCATCTTGTCGGTAACGAGCGCCTTGAATGGTGTCCAGAACTTTTGCATCAACGGGACCCAATCTTCCTCGCCGCGCGATACCGCATCGAGCTCGTCTTCGAGCTTTGCGGTGAAATCGTAGTCGACGTACTGGGTGAAATGCGTGGACAGGAAGCGCGCCACCACGCGCCCCACGTCTGTCGGTCGAAAGCGCTTGTTGTCCAGCATCACATACTCGCGTGAAAGCAGCGTCTGGATGATGCTGGCATACGTTGATGGCCGGCCGATGCCGTATTCCTCAAGCGCCTTGACCAGACTGGCCTCCGAAAACCGCGGCGGTGGTTCGGTGAAGTGTTGATCGGCGATGACCTCGTTTAGTGGAATGCGGTCGCCCTTTTGCATCGAGGGCAAACGCCGCGCTTCGTCGTCATCTTCTTCGCTGCGTTGATCTTTGCCTTCCTCGTATACGGCCAGGAAGCCGGGATCAATTACCGTGGTTCCAGTGGCGCGAAAGCTATGACGATCACCGCAGGCTAGTTCGACCGACACGGTGTTCATCAACGCGGGTGCCATTTGACTGGCGACCGTGCGCTTCCAGATCAATTCATAAAGGCGCAACTGATCGGGATTGAGGAAGGTCGCAACCGCCTCTGGAGTATGCAAAACGGTCGTCGGACGAATCGCCTCGTGCGCCTCTTGTGCGTTTTTCGACTTGGTCTTGTATGTGTTGGGTATTTCCGGAAGGGCTTTTTTTCCAAAGCGCTGTTCAATCAGCCCGCGCAGTTCTTCAATGGCGTCCACGCCCAAACTAACCGAGTCAGTGCGCATATAGGTAATGAGACCCACTTGCCCCTCATCACCGAGCGCAACACCTTCGTAAAGGCCTTGAGCCAAACGCATGGTACGACTGGTGCCAAAGCCGAGCTTGCGCGCCGCCTCCTGCTGCAAAGTTGAAGTGGTGAAGGGTGGCGCCGGCCGACGTTGCCGTTGCTTGCTTTGTACGTCGCTGACTTTGAGTGCGCATTGTGCGGCGGCGTGCAATGTGGAGCGCACATGCTCGGCCTGCTCAGCATTTACGAACGAAAACTGTTCGATCTTCACGCCGTCGAAGCGGGTGAGCTTGGCGGTAAATGGCGCTTGCGGATGCTGACAAGACGCTTCCAGCGTCCAGTACTCCTGCTTGATGAAGCGCTCAATCTCCTCCTCGCGCTCAGCAATCATGCGCAATGCCGGCGATTGGACGCGTCCGGCTGACAGCCCTGTTTGCACCTTGCGCCAGAGCACCGGAGACAGGTTGAACCCGACGAGGTAATCAAGCGCTCGTCGCGCTTGCTGGGCATTGACCAAGTCGACGGCGATGTCGCGTGGGTGCGCGATCGCTTCAGTCACAGCTTTTGGTGTGATTTCGGAAAACACCACGCGATGCAAGGTTTTGCCTTTGAGCAAGCCGCGCTCGCGCAGAATTTCGGCAATGTGCCAGCTGATGGCTTCACCCTCTCGATCCAAGTCAGTAGCCAGATAGAGTGAGGTGGCCTGCGCGGCCGCCTTGGCGATGGCTTCGACGTGACGCTCATTTTTTTCGATTACGTCATAGCGCATTGCGAAGCCGTTTTCAGTATCCACGGCGCCTTCGCGCGGAACCAAATCGCGGATGTGGCCATAGGAAGCCAGCACCTGGAAGTCTTTGCCGAGGTATTTGTTGATGGTTTTGGCCTTGGCAGGCGACTCGACGATGAGCAGATTCTTTGCCATTGTGTTTCCAGATGCAGCGCGGGATTCCTCCCAGTGCTTAGTGATGAAGGTGATGAAACGTGTGACTGACCGGGCAGCGCCGGCTAACTCTGCACAACAGCGAGGAGAACGTATTGGGCGAGTACGTCCTTGTGCAGTAGTTCTTGAAGAGTCCGTTCCTGTTCAGTGAATTACGCTATGCATTGAGCTGTCAAGTCACATCTGTTCGCCGCATTCTGCGCGGTTTGTGCTTCCGGCCGCATTGCGTCACGACTTTGCGCCCGGAACTTGGCTACAGAAGCTCACTCAGTTTGAACGTAGATGCTCGCCAAGCACCTGTGTTTCCATCCAGGCGAACTCGGCCTCTCGACCTGGTTCGTTGAATAGTACGAGCAGTACCACCCATTTCAGATCTTGCAACTCGATCTGAGCCTGCTCCAGCGCCCATGCCCGCTCCAGAACCCGCTCGCGACTCTCAGCGTCGAGCACGCGGTGCGTCTCCAGTCGCATCAAGAAGCCGATGCATTCCGTATCCAGGCGATCGCGTTCCTCTTGCGCATAAACTCGCACCGGTCCCATGGCAGGAGCGGGGACCTGTGACACTCGATCCGATTGCAGATCAAACAGCCAATCAAACGCCTTACCGATCTGAATCGGATCGAAGCCGGCTTCAATGAGTTCACCCTGAAGGGAGTCCCGATCATGGACGGTGTCGGGTGCACCGTGAAAGTAGTTTTCGAACAGGTAGACCAATACGTCGAGGACGGTCTCTTTCATCTTGATTTCCGCGCGGACGAGGGGGCCGCGTTCGTGCTGAAGCCGACTCTTTGGTAGCAACTGCCACCCAACATCGCCACCGCACCGTCCAACTCCAGTGTGGTCAGCATGGAAGAGATCGTGGCCGCGGTCAATCCACTGCGATCGACAATTGTGTCGATATCGACCGGATCGAACCCCATCGCAGCTAAAACCAGCAATGCTCCGTCCCCGGATTCACGCGGTCTTGACGAAATCTGCGTGGGCTCGGGCGTTGTATCCAAAGTTTGCAAGTCGTCCAACCGCGAGCGCAGATCCGCTGCCAATTGCGCAGCAAGTGGCGCCAACTCCTCGAGTAAGTCCATCGCGTTCTCGACCAGTTTGGCGCCGTCGCGAATGAGTCGGTGACAGCCGCGAGCCATCGGATTGTGCACCGATCCAGGTATAGCAAACACCTCGCGCCCTTGTTCGGCGGCGAGCCTCGCCGTGATCAGAGATCCTGAGTGCACTCCAGCCTCAACGACGAGAGTCCCCAGGCTCAACCCCGAGATGATGCGATTGCGCCGCGGAAAGTGCTCGGGTGCGCCAGGAGTCTGCAGAGGGAACTCGGAAATAAGCGCGCCGTGCTGCTGCAGGCGCGCTGCGAGACGATCGTGTTTGCGTGGATACACCAAATCGACTCCAGTGCCCAGAACCGCAATGCTATGCCCGCCCGCGTCCAGCGCTGCGGTATGAGCGGCGCCGTCCACGCCATCGGCCATCCCGCTGGTGATGCAAAATCCCGCGCGTGACAAGGTGGCGGCAAAATCTCGCGCTAGCGCGAG
>JAWXCG010000091.1:0-3373 GCA_034440555.1 Pseudomonadota bacterium | reverse complement strand
TCGGCGGTACCGCCGATGCCAATGCCGAGCATCCCCGGCGGGCACCAACCGGCACCCATTGTTGGCACCGTCTTCAGTACCCAATCGACCACAGAATCGGAAGGATCGAGCATTGCAAACTTGGCCTTCGCCTCCGAACCGCCACCCTTGGCGGCGACAATCACATCCACTGTGTCGCCCAACACTACGCTCATGTTGACGATGGCTGGGGTGTTGTCGCGCGTATTGACGCGTTTGCCAGCCGGATCGGCCAAGATCGACGCGCGTAATTTGTTGTCTGGATGCAAGTAAGCGCGGCGAACTCCGGCGTTGACCATGTCTTCAATTGACAACGTAGCTTCCCAGCGCACGTGCATGCCGATCTTGAGAAATACCGTGACGATTCCGGTGTCCTGGCAGATCGGGCGATGGCCCTCGGCGCACATGCGCGAGTTGATCAGGATCTGTGCGATTGCATCACGTGCTGCAGGCGACTGCTCGCGCGCATACGCTGCTGCGAGGTTTCGAATGTAGTCGACCGGATGGTAGTAGCTGATGTACTGCAAAGCATCGGCCACGCTCTGGATAAAATCTTCTTGCTTGATCGTGCGCACAATCCAAATCCGTCGGCATCGGGGCGACCATTGTAGAGCGGAGCTTGCTGCAATATTTTTTTCGTAGTCGTTGGGTGGGTTGCACCCACCCTACATGCGCAAATACACCATGGTTGAACACCATCGGGCCTAGCTCCGCTGCTCCGCGGGTGATTTTCGTACACCGACCCCTGGACCGATGCAGGCGCTGTAATCCCGCAGCAGTCATTCAAAACACCAGATTGACCATCACCACGGTCAGCACGATGAAGATCCCGGTCAATGGCAGCCCAACGCGTATCAAATCACGATTGGTATAGCCTGCTGGCCCGACGATGATGGACATCACCGGATTGGCGGCGCTGGTGAAGTTGTTTGACGCTGAGACCGTGGCAATGAGCGCGAAGATAATCGGATCGGCGCTGGCCGCCAGTGCGATATTGACTGACATGGGTACCATCACGATGGCAGCACCGATATTGGACATCACCTGCGCAAACAGCGCAGTGAGCATTGCCACCGCCACTTGCAGCATCCACGTGGGTACGTCGCCAAGCGCCGCCATCACGTTCTGTGCGACCCAGGCTGCTGCGCCGGTTGCGTCCATCGCCGAGCCAAGTGGAATCAATGAGGCCATCAGGAAAATGGTCTTCCAATTTATTGCTTGATAGGCCTCATCCATGTTGATCACGCCAGTCAGCAGCATGCCAAGCGCACCGGCGAGCAACGCGATCGGTAGTGGCAAATTGGTAAGTAAAGCCATTGCCATCGAAAGCGTGAAGAACACTACTGCATGTCTGAGCCGATGCGGACGTTCCTCGTCTTTCGGATAGTCGGTAACCACCACAAAATCGCGGTCCTCGGCGGCATGCGTCAGATCGCGCCAGGCACCGTGCAGCACGAGGATGTCTCCAGCGCGCATCGTCTTGCTGCGTACCTCGTCACGATAGATCGTGCCACTGCGGCCCAGTGCGAGCATCGAGACGCCGAAACGCTTGCGCAGTCGCAGGTCGCCCACGGTTTGCCCTACAAAGCGGGATGAAGGCGTGATCACTGCTTCGGAAACGCCGGCGTTGGCAGGGTCGAACATGGCCGCGAAATGTGGCGTGCCTTTGAGGCAGCGCACGTCTCTGGATTTGGCCCATTCCTGCACTGCCTCGACTTGCCCGAGCACGCCGAGGATGGTGTCCTTGGCGATAACCAGATCAGCCGGCGGAGCCAATCGCGATTCGTCGCCAGACTTGATCGCCAGGATCAGCGGAGTGCCTGACTCTTTTTCAAGATCGCCAATGCTTTTGCCGATCAGCGGGCTGTCTGCCTGCACGCGCATCTCGATGATCTCGCCCTCGATGCCGTACATTTGTTGAAAGTAAACCTCTGTGGTGCCCGGATTGACCGCCAGTCCCTCGTCGGCCGAGGGCGGCAGCAGCTTGGGCCAGAACCAATAGAAATATCCCAAGCCGGCAAGCAGCAAGGCCAGCCCGATCGGGGTAACTCCAAACATGCCGACCGGTTCCATTGTGTCGGCACCGGAGGGCAGGTTGCGATTGACCGCGGATAGCAGGTCATTCAAAAGGATCTGCGGAGAGTTGCCGACCATCGTCATGGTGCCGCCCAGAATGATGCACGCAGCCATCGGCAGCAGCAGCCGCGAAATCGGAACGCCAGTGCGCGTCGAGATGCGACTGACAACGGGTAGAAACAGAGCCGCTACGGCCGGGTTCTGCATCACCGCCGATACCAATCCGGTGATGGCGCAAAGAACCATCAGCAGCCGTCGTTCGTCACCCCTGGATATCCTGAGCATGAACGATGCAGCCTGCGCCAGCACGCCGGTGCGGTCCAACCCCGCGCCAAGTATCATCATCGCCATGATTGCCACCACCGCATCGCCGGCGAAGCCATCGAACAACCGCTCGCGCGGCACGATGCCAGAAATGCCCAGCGCGACCAGCACCAGCAGCGCAAGCACATCTGATCGGATCCATTCCACGGTAAACATCACCATGGTGAAACTCACCAGACCGAGTACAAGTATCATCTCGGAAGTGAGGCTGATTCCGCCGCTCATGATGTCTGGAAAGGGTTCCGGCCGAGGTTTGACTGGAGTCTAGTGCAGACTCCGCATTTTGGTGCGTCGCGGTGGATGACAATCTTCGCGGCCGTCGCCCCGCCCAAAACACGATCGGGCCAAGGCGCATGGAAAGTCGTGAACGGGCGAGTCCGGTCCAGGTCGGGCAATCTGTCTTCGGTCAGACCAGATCGACTGCACCAGCTGGCGGCAATCTCTTGGAACCAGGCGTTCAGTCCGGCCCAATATCCACTCCCCCACTTGGCGTGCGTAAACCGGCCGCACACCTCAGCCGGAAAGTTCCCCTGGTGGCCGAATTCTCTGTGTCTGATTTCTCTGCCGCATAGCGTTCCTATATTTCGACGACGTTCATCGAACCAGTCGAAGGTCGACGGCTCGTGGCGGCAGCACCGCTTCACGCCCTGGAACCGAGAAGTGCATCGCACTTGGCGGGCCCAGGCGACAAAAATCAAGCAAAAGCTCCGAAAAATTGGAGCAAGTGCTTTATTTGTGTAAGGAATTGGTGCTAACGTCCGCGTCCGTTGGGGTCTCATTCACGCCTGCCCGTACTCTATGGCGTGATTTTCTTTAGTAATCGGAGGATGTCCATGATCCGCAAGTCTCATTTATCCGTTGCTCTCGCAGGCCTCGCCCTGTTCGCTGGCTCACAAGCGTTTGCCTGCAGCACCAGCCTCTGGGGCGCAGGTCTGACCGGCGGCGCAGGTGGTGC
>JAWXCG010000090.1:0-2742 GCA_034440555.1 Pseudomonadota bacterium | reverse complement strand
GCGATAAACCAGCCACTGGCACCGGTTGCGGGATCTTCTGCATGCCACACGGCGCCGGACCAAAGATTGAGCGTGACTTCACTCGCGGCGACGTCGACGCGCCAGCCACGGGCGAGTTGTTGATTGATTTCATCGCGGATGTTGGCGCTGAGTGCGACCGCCGCAGGCAACGTGCCGCCGGTCTGAGTAACGCGCGCGATGCCGTTCTGTGCGGCCAGCTGCAAGCCCTTGTCGGCCGAGATGGACGGCACGCCCCAATCGTTTTCGAAAATCCAGTGCTCAAGCGCGCTGCCGTGCAGGCTGGTGTAACGCAGAAACTCGGCTTCGCGATTGCGTAGTGCGCTGGTCGCGATTGGCTGTGTCGGGCGCTGCGCGGCATCAAAACTCACGCCTTTAAGGATGAGGCGCGATGGCAAATTGAGAAGAGTTTGGACTTGGTACTCAACCAGCGTGAGCCCAATGCTGGGCGCAGGCCGTATCGGCAACACGCCAACAAGATTGGCGAGCTCGTTCTCGGCTTGATCCCAGCTGTTGGCATAGCGCAGGCCCAGACTGGCCAGACGCTGCGCAGCGACAAATTCGCTGTCATTGGGATGCGGTACATCGAGCAATGAAACTGGAGTGGCACCGGCCTGGGCGCCAAGGGTAAGCGCGGTGTAACTACCGGCAATCAACTGCTGACTGGTGACCACTTCGCCCGCTGGAGTTTCGCTAATCAACTCGAGGCGATGCGCGGTGCCTGGTGTCCAGTCGAGCACGCTGTGCGCATTGGGCTCCCCGCGCAGCAGCAAGCGTGCGCGCACACGAACCAGATAGGCAGGCGTCAATGGGAATGAACCGAAACCATTGATGATGTTCTGGTCGTCTTCGCTCGCGGGCTGATAAGACAGAGTCAGACGACGACCGAGGAGTTCGCTGACACGAAACTTCTGCTCCAGTGCCACTGCACTATTGGCGTCACTGGTTGCGCGCAAGCGAACGCGCAACCATTGCTGATCGGCGTCGGCAAGCCCGGTCGCCTCGTACACGGTGTCGATCAGCTTGGCCGGCAAGTTGGCCGGCAATACGCCGAGCGGACGCGTAGCAACCACATGACGCTGCAGTTGTGTGTCGAGCAGCGGTTGACCGGCCTGCGTGGCAAGCCAAGCCTGCGCGCGCTGGCGCAATCCATCGAGCGGCAGGCTAGTCTGCGCGGCGGCGAGCCATTCGCTGATGAAGTTGTTTGCGCCAATACCGGCGCGGGCCAGCACGTCGCCGGATGCAGTGAAGGTGTATTCCTTGATGGCCGGCGCGAGCGGAATCCAGGCCTTGCCACCGGCATCGACATGGCTGCCGCGATAGTTGCCATAGGGCAGGTACGCACTGACAAAGAGGTGCTCGATGCGGAACGCATCTACCGCCGCGCCGTGAATGACCGGTTCGTGCGCGATGCCGGCAGCGGTGAGCGCGCGGCCAATATCGGCGGCGGAAGTCACACCCAGCATGGGCCCAAGCTGGGTGAGTTTGAGCTCGACTATGCCCTTGACGTAGCGTGCCGGCATCGAACTGGCGCGCAGCAGTGCAATCAACAGACTGGCCTGATCGGCGTCGTTGCCAGCGCCGCTGCGCAAGGTTTCATTGGCGCCCTTCTGTGCGCCCGCGTACCACTCGGTGCGAATCTGGCTGCGCACGAAGTCGTGGATGCGCACCGGTTCGTATTGCAGACTCAGCGCCTTCTCGGCGATGGCTGGACTGATTGCGGTATCGGCCGTAGCGGTCAGATCCGCGGAACCACCTGGGATGGCTGTGCTACTGGCAAAGCTCGGCGCCGTGGCGATGGTAACGGGCAGCGGACGCGGTGCGAAATCCGGCGGCGAAACTGGCAACGCGCGCGTACCCAGGATGCGCGTGATGTGCTCGGGCTGGCTGTCGCGCAATGCGACGCGAAGTGCATCCAGCGACGCAGTGGCTGCTTTGTCCCCGGATTCGACCAGCGCGGCCTTCAGTGCGGATTCAATCGCGCGCAGCTTGACGCCCTGAGCGCTATCTGCCGCTTGCCAGCGTGTGAGCGCGGACGCCACGCCGATGGACTTTGCGCGCACGCCGTCCGCTTCAAGTTCGCTGCGCATCAGCACCACTTCGCCCAGGGCGCGGCGCATCAGTGCAGAACGCTGTCCAATAGTGAGCGCCTTGTTGGTGGAGCGAATCAGTGCCTCGTTGAGCGAGCGCAAACCACTCGGCGCTGACGCGGGTGCTTTCGAAGAAAGAAGGTCGTGATCGGTCTTTGCAAGAGCCCGCTGCGATGTCAGTTGCGCGACGAATGCGCCGGGATCTTCACCGCGCATCATGGCATCGCGCGCCGCCTGCTCGGCATCGCGCGGTGTGGTGCTTGCAGCGACGACGAGTGCGCTGCCTGCGCACACCAAAGCCAGCAACACGGCGCGCCAACGCGACGATGTGATCGCCCGATCGAGCAACCGGTTGCAATGCGTTGCGCCCATCGATCCGTTCCCTTTGGTCATGACAAGATTCCCTCTCATAGCGCGCGCTCCGGCGTATGGCCAAGCCGGGTCGGTGCCGCGGCCAATGCTGCGTTAAACCGTTTTGCCGCAGACATGCGGATGATCAGGATCATCACGATCAGCAACAGCCAACCCAATCCATTGCCAGCAGGCACGGGTACCACATCGATGACCCCTGTGGCGATGACGGTGATCATGATGGTCGCGCTGGCGTTGCCCAGCCCATCCTCGGCTCGCACCG
>JAWXCG010000089.1:0-10135 GCA_034440555.1 Pseudomonadota bacterium | reverse complement strand
GAAGATGCGCATTACGCCAATTTTGCCAACGGCCATACGATTGCGATCACCGAAGAATCCGGCTTCGCTTTCATCGCCGGAAGCAATACCTGTCCGGCGCCGACCGCTACCGGCGCGCTGCACATCATCGATATCCGCAATCCGCTCAATCCGGTGTTTGCCGGCTGTGTTGTCACCGGCGGCTACTCGCACGAAGCCCAATGCTGGATTTATCACGGCCCGGATACTGCCCATCAGGGCAAGGAAATCTGTTTCAATTTCAATGGTTCCAGTGGCAACGTGGCGATCGTGGACGTGACCAACAAGGCCGCGCCGATCACCTTGTCGAGCAATCCGTACGCGGGCTCGCGATTTACCCATCAAGGCTGGCTGACCGAAGACCATCGTTATCTGCTGGTCAATGACGAACTGGACGAGACCCAGGTCGGACATAACGCGCGTACCTATGTCTGGAACGTATCCAATCTGGATGCGCCCACCCTGGTTGGATTCCACCAGCATGCGTTGCCGGTGATTGACCACAACTTGTATGTGCACGGCAACTATGTGTTCGAATCCAACTACGAAGCCGGACTGCGTATCCTGCGTCTGGACAACCTGACGAGCTCACCTCCGGTGCTGACAGAGGTGGCGTTTTTCGACACCTATCCGGCCGCGCAATCTCCGCAATTCAATGGCAACTGGAACAACTACCGGTTCGAGCGCAGTGGCGTGGTGATCGCCAGCGGAATCGACGAAGGTTTTTACGTGCTGCAACCGCGCTTGTGCACACCGCCGGCGACGCCGAACGCATTGAGCGCGAGCGGCAACGGCACCAACCGCATCGATCTGGCCTGGACCGGATCAGGCCAGCCTGGCGCAAACTTCCAGGTCGAGCGCGCGCAAGGCGGTTGCGATGGTGCGTTTCAAACCCTCGCCGCCGAGCATCCGACGGCTGCATTCAATGACACCACCGCTTCCGGCCAGACCACTTATGGCTATCGCGTCAGCGAACGCAACGGTGCCGTCTGTACTTCGGTTGCCTCTGCCTGTGTCAGCGCCAGTTCAACGGGCGCATGCACCGCGCCGCCGGTGTTTGACGGGATCGCCGCGGCGATCAATAGCGGTCACGCGCAATGTCGCATTGATCTGTCATGGCCGGTGGCCACGGGGGCGTGCGGTAGTGGCGCCAACTTTGAGGTTTATCGTGATACCAATGCCAGCTTCGCACCGGGCAACACCAATCGCATCGCGGACGCACTCAGCTCGGTTCAATACAGTGATGTCGGGCTGAGCAGCGGTGGCGAGTACCACTATGTGGTGCGCGCACGCGACGTCGTCAGTGGTGCCGCAGAAACCAACCAGCGCACGGCGAGCGCGCGGGTCAGCGGGCCAGTAGTGCCTGGGACCTTCAGCGCAGGCGCCGAGCCGGGTGACCCAGGGTTCGACGAGGGCTCCAGCCCGACAACCATGCCAGGCAAGTCCGTCGCCAGCCCGAAACACGCCGGATGGCATCCGGCCTCCGACCGCAAACGCACGGGTAACTTCAGCTTTTGGTCGACCCGCGCCAACAACCTGTGTGTGTCTTTGGTTTCGCCCAGCATTTCGCTGCAATCAGGTGGATCGCCGACGCTGTCCTTTTGGCAGGCATTTTCTACGCAGGCCGGGCAAGACGGCGGCGTGGTCGAAATATCCACCGACGGCGGCGGCACATGGGCGCGCTTGACTCCACTGGGCGGTTATCCAGACACTATCTCCGGCACCGAGACTCTGTGTGGGATCGCCCCAGGCGCGGGCGCGGTGACTGGCTCGAACGGGCTGGCATTCGCTCAGACCAGTGTGAACCTCAGCGCATACGCCGGCCAGAGCGTGCGTCTGCGCTGGCTGTATCGGAGCAATGCAGCGACCAACCCCAGTCCGGGCGGCTGGTATGTCGATGATGTGACGATCACCCAGGCCATGGTGCCGGGTCCCTGCGTGATCACCTTGCCGGATCCGGTATTCAACAACGGGTTCGAAAATTGACCCCGGCGCGTTGCGCAAATCGTTGTAAGTCGCCTGCGTTGCCAGAGTAGGGACACTCATCGCCTATTCGAAGGCAGCAGCACAGGTCACTGGCGGTGAACCGTGCAACAGCCAATCCCCTGTTGTGTTGGTGGCGACCAAAGCAACCGGGCTATACTGTTGCGGATCATGACCTTACTCTTTCGCGATGCGAGCGGCCCGCGCCTGGGTTCGCGCCGCTCAGTGGTGTGCATTGGCGCGTTCGACGGTGTGCATATCGGCCATCAACGGTTGCTGGCGCAAGTGCGTCAACGCGCCGATGCGCTGAGCGCGGACGCCGTCGCGATCAGCTTTGAGCCGCTGCCACGCGAGTTTTTCCAACGTGGTGGACCCATTGCGCGGCTGAGTTCGGCGCGGCAGAAATTCGAGCGATTGCGCGATGCAGGAATGCATAGTGTCGGGCTGCTGCGATTCAACCGCGTGCTGGCGGATACTTCAGCCGAGGATTTTGTGCAACGCCTGCTGGTCGATCGTTTGGCCGCATGCGAGATTTGGATCGGACCGGATTTTCGTTTCGGACATGGACGCCTGGGTGACGTTACGCTGCTGCGGCAACTAGGCGCCGTGAACGGGTTTGCAGCACATGCTATCGATGGCATGGAACACGCACTCGGGCGCGTGAGCAGTTCGCGCATTCGCCAGGCTTTGCAGAGTGCCGATCTGGGCGCCGCCAAGGCCATGCTGGGGCGCGATTTTTCGATCAGCGGTTGCGTCGTGCATGGGCTTAAACTGGGCCGCACACTGGGTTATCCCACGGCCAATCTGCCGCTGGGTAAGCGCATACCGCCAGTGCATGGGATCTATGCGGTGCGGGTGAGCGGGGCAGGGTTGCGTGATTGGCCCAGTGTTGCCAGCCTCGGCACGCGCCCGACAATTGCCGGACGCGAGCTCTTGCTCGAGGCGCATCTGTTTGACTTTAATGGCGATCTGTATGGACAGAGGCTGGAAGTAGCATTTGTCGGCAAGTTGCGCGACGAGGAAAAGTTCGACAACCTCAACGCACTCGTGGTGCAGATGGACATCGATGCGGCACAGGCTCGCGCCCTATTGGCGCCTGCAACGAATGTGGGAGTTACACAGTAGTGAGCGCGGATACGCAGAACCCAGAAACAACTGGCAAGGATTACAAACACACCATCCACCTGCCGGAAACCGACTTTCCGATGCGCGGTGACCTGCCGACACGCGAGCCGCAGATTTTGGCTCGCTGGGAAGCGGGCGACCTCTATCCACGTTTGCAGAAGCATACGGCGGCGCGGCTGAGTTATGTGCTGCATGATGGTCCGCCCTATGCAAACGGCCAGATCCACATCGGCCATGCGGTCAACAAGACGCTGAAAGACATCGTGGTCAAATCTAAATTGCTCGGTGGCTTTCGTAGTGAGTTCGTGCCGGGCTGGGATTGCCATGGTCTGCCGATCGAACTGGCGGTCGAGAAGGACATTGGCAAGGTCGGGCAGAAAGTGGATGCACGCACCTTTCGCGCCAAATGCCGCGAATACGCCAGCCAGCAGATCGACGGCCAACGCGCCGACTTCAAGCGCCTGGGCATTCTCGGTGTCTGGGATCAGCCCTATCGCACCATGGATTTCCGCTTCGAAGCCGACATGCTGCGCACCTTGGCACGCATCGTCGAAAACGGTCATCTGGCGCGCGGTGTAAAGCCAGTGCACTGGTGCTTCGATTGTGGCTCGGCGCTGGCCGAAGCAGAGATCGAATACGCCGACAAGGCTTCGCCGGCAATCGATGTCGCTTTTGATGCCGTGGATCCCAACGCGATGGCGAATGTGTTCGGTGTCAATCCGCTCGACGCGATTGTGTCGGTGCCGATTTGGACCACCACGCCATGGACGCTTCCGGCCAACCTCGCCGTTACCTTGCATGCAGAATTTGACTACGCGCTGATCGAGGCCCTACCGCGCGCCGATCGACGTGTGCTGATCGTGGTGGCCGAAGCCTTGGTCGAAGAAGTCGCCAAGCGTTACGGCATTGATGCGCCGATCATTCTGGGTCGTGCCAAAGGTGCGGAGCTGGAACGACAGATGTTGCGCCACTGTTTCTATGATCGCC
The DNA here is from genome assembly GCA_034440555.1 of Pseudomonadota bacterium. GTDB lineage: Bacteria > Pseudomonadota > Gammaproteobacteria > Xanthomonadales > Ahniellaceae > 0-14-3-00-62-12. The sequence goes on along the minus strand of JAWXCG010000089.1, from coordinate 6,022 downwards.
AGGTGCCGGTGATTCTCGGTGATCATGTCACGGCGGAATCCGGCACCGGCGCCGTGCACACCGCCCCCGGTCATGGCCAGGAAGATTTCGTCGTTGGCCAGAAATACGGTATCGGTGTGCTCAATCCGGTCGGCAGCAACGGCGTGTTCGTGCCCGGCACCGAACTGGTCGAGGGCCAGCACGTATGGAAAGCGAACGACTTCATTATCGCGTTGCTGCACGAGCGGGGAGTGCTGCTCGCCGTCAAAAAAATCACGCATAGCTATCCGCATTGCTGGCGACACAAGACACCGGTGGCGTTTCGCACTACACCGCAGTGGTTTATCAGCATGGAGCAGGCTGGCCTGCGCGCTGATGCGCTTGAGGCGATCAAACAGGTGAGCTGGATGCCCGACTGGGGTGAGGAGCGCATCTCGTTGATGGTGAAAAATCGCCCGGACTGGTGCATCTCGCGCCAGCGCACCTGGGGCGTGCCCATTGCCATCTTCATTGACAAGACGAAGGGTGAGCCGCATCCGCGCAGCGTCGAGTTGCTGCGCGCTGTCGCCGAGCGGGTCGAGAAAGAAGGTGTCGATGCCTGGTACGAACTGGATTCCGCTGCATTGCTCGGCGCTGAAGCCGACCAGTACGAAAAGGTCACCGATATTCTGGATGTCTGGTTCGACTCGGGCGTCACCCATGCCTGCGTGCTGAATCAGCGCGAGGAGTTGCGTGGCGAGCGCGTCGGCACCATGTATCTGGAAGGCTCGGATCAGCATCGCGGCTGGTTTCAGTCCTCGCTGATGACCTCGGTCGCGCTGGATCGCAAGGCGCCATTTTCCGAGGTGATCACGCACGGTTTTGCGGTCGATGCGCAGGGACGCAAGATGTCCAAATCGGTGGGCAACGTGGTTGCACCACAAAAGGTCGTGGGCACTCTGGGTGCGGATGTTTTACGTCTGTGGATCGCGTCCACCGACTATCACAACGAGATGTCGGTTTCCGATGAAATTCTCAAGCGCGTTGCGGATACCTACCGGCGCCTGCGCAACACCGCGCGATTCCTGCTCGGCAATCTGGCTGGCTTTGAACCGGCGCGCGACGCTGTGCCACGCGAGCGGATGCTGCTGCTGGATCGTTGGGCGATGCGCCAGTCCGAACGCCTGATGCAACTCGCGCGACGCGTCTACGGTCAGGAAGCCGGTGCCGAACGCTCCGCGAGTTCGGACAGCTACGCTTATGCCGCGTTGGTGCAGGAATTGATGCGTTTCTGCACCGTGGATATGGGCGCCGCCTATCTGGATATGACCAAGGACCGTCTCTACACGCTGCAGGAAAACGCGCCGGCGCGCCGTTCCGCGCAGACTGCAATGTATGCGGCTCTTGAGGTGCTGGTGCGCGCGTTGGCACCAATGACGAGTTTTACCAGTGAAGAAATCTGGGCAGCGATGCCGGGACGTCTGCACGACTCGGTGTTCTTCTCGACCTGGAAAGACATTGACGCACTGTTCGATGGCTTGAAATTGTCGAAGGACGAAGACGCGTTGATCGAGTCGCTGGCCGAACTGCGCTCAGTCGTCCAGAAGCGTACAGAGGAGCTACGCAACGAAGGCAAACTCGGTGGCTCGTTGCAGGCTGAAGTCGCGCTGTACGCAGATAAGTCGAGCAGTGAGCGTTTGCTAGGTGTAGCGGCGGAATTGCGTTTCTACTTCATTACCTCAGACGTGCGCATTGCACCGTTGGCTGAGGCGCCCGCCGATGCCATCGCCGTCAACGCCAATGGTTACTCGCTCAAGCTAAGTGTCGCCGCGACCGCGCACAAAAAATGCACGCGGTGCTGGCACCACCGTGCCGACGTGGGCCAGCAGGCCGAGCATCCCGAACTGTGTTCGCGCTGCGTGAGCAACATTGCCGGAGCAGGAGAAGTCCGTGCTTTCTTCTGATCGTTCCGGAATCTCTGCGCTGCGTTGGCTCGGCTTGACGGCAGTCATTGTCGCGCTCGACCAATGGACCAAGGCGATCGCCACCGCGTCGATGAACTTGCGTGAATCCATCGAAGTGTTCACTGGCTTCCAGTGGACGCTGGCGCACAACTACGGCGTGGCCTTCAGTATTCTCAACGATGGCGAAGGGCTGCAACGCTATGGCCTATCGGCATTCGCGCTGATCGTGGCGTGTGTGTTCACCTGGATGATGACGCGCCTGCCGCGCACCGATGTCGCCACCAAGCTCGCATTCTCGCTGGTGATCGCTGGGGCGCTGGGCAACGTCATCGACCGCATCCGTTTTGGTTACGTGGTGGATTTCATCGATGTGTATTGGAAGGACTGGCACTTTCCGACGTTCAACATCGCCGATTCCTCGATCTGCGTCGGTGCCGCCGTTTTGCTCATTTGGGGCTGGAAGCACGAGCGCAATGCCAACGCGCCCCTGGTTTTGAAGGACTAGACGACGATGGATGTAGTACTCGCCAATCCGCGTGGGTTCTGTGCCGGTGTTGATCGCGCCATCGAGATTGTCGAGCGCGCCATTGACGCGCTGGGTGCGCCGATCTATGTGCGCCATGAAGTCGTACACAATCGCTTCGTGGTTGAAAATCTGCGTTCGCGCGGTGCCGTCTTTGTCGAAGAACTGGACGAAGTGCCAGATGGAGCGACGGTGATTTTTTCCGCGCATGGCGTTTCCAAAGCGGTGCGTGAGGAAGCGCGTGGACGCGGGCTGAAAGTGTTTGATGCGACCTGCCCACTGGTCACCAAGGTGCATATCGAAGTTGCCAGACACTGCAAGGCCGGACGCGATGTGGTGATGATCGGCCACGCTGGCCATCCCGAAGTCGAAGGCACGCTCGGCCAGTGGGCGCAGGCTGGGGCCAAAGGCCGCATCTTTCTGATTGAGACCCCGGGCGATGTCGCCGGATTGCCGTTGGCGAGCGACGCCGATCTGGCATTCGTGACTCAGACCACGCTCTCGGTGGATGACACGCAATCGGTGATCGATGCGCTGCGCAACCGCTTCCCGAGGATCGAAGGCCCGCGTCACGATGACATTTGCTACGCCACACAGAACCGCCAGGACGCCGTCAAACGCCTCGGCCGAAACTGCGATTTGGTACTGGTAGTCGGCTCGCCCAACAGTTCCAACTCGAACCGCCTGCGTGAGCTGGCCGAGAAGCAGGGTGTATCGGCCTTCCTCATCGACGGCGCCGCAGACATCGACCCCGCATGGCTGCAAGGCCGCAAAAGCATCGGAGTCACCGCCGGCGCATCGGCACCGGAAAGCCTGGTGCAAGGCGTGGTCGAACGCCTGCGCCAACTCGGCGCCGAATCCGTGCGCGAACTCGAAGGCGAGCCCGAAAACGTCGTCTTCGCCCTGCCCAAAGAACTACGCCTCATCCTGGTCGACTAAGGCTCACCAAAGCAACCGATGCGCCGCGCCCGTAGGAACGGCTTCAGCCGCGAAGCTCTGCTCTGATGTCTCACACCACCATTTTGTTGCTCAACCCCAACTTGCAGCCTCCAACCGTCCAACCTACAATGTACGGCTTCAGTTGCTCTGGTGCGGTCAGCCCACAGCAACATGCGTCTCCCAGACATCGCCGGAATAGCTCAGTTGGTAGAGCGGCGCATTCGTAATGCGTAGGTCGTAGGTTCGATTCCTATTTCCGGCACCACTGAAATCAAGGGCTTGCGACGGTTTGTGCCTCGCAAGCCTTTTCCATTTCTGGCATTGGGTAACAGTTGGGTAACAATCGCGCTGAAAACATCATGCGAATGTGCTTCGGCGCTTGCTACGGCTGTTGTCTGGCCAGAGTCGTCTGCAACTGCTTCACTGCCGCTTGCACGCCAAGGATTGCAGGACGCCAGAACGAAAAAGCCCCGTACTTGACGGGGCCTGTCTTTCTTGGAGCGAGCGGCATATCAGGCTTGCTTGCGTGACTGCTGCTGCTCCACAAACTCCTGCACGATCGCCTGATTGTTCTCATCGCGCTGCTTATCCTGCGTGGCGATCTCGCGGATGATGTCCTTGAGTTCGTATTCGGCAAAACGATTCAGCTGATCTCGAATCAGGGGCTGATAGGCAACGCCTCGATAGTTGGCAATCAACTTCAACCGCTCAAGCAGCGAGCGCTGCAGGCGAATTGAAATCAGTTGCAGGCCCAACGAATCGTCGACTGACGCGCTTGCTGATGGACTGGCGACTATGGCGTGATCCAGGCTCTGCCCAAGCTGGCCAGATTCCCACTGTTCAGTGATTTCTGTACTGGGTTCGTAGCTGAAAGTGTTAGAAGTCATGAGGCTTCCCTAGTGTTCGATAGATGTGTAATTCCGAAGCATTTGCCTGATAGCAGGTCCGGATATTTTGGTTTCCGTCTCTATCCACAAAGCAAATCTTGAGTAATCGCGCCTTGTTCGTGACAGCCACAAACCAAAGCGTTGGCGGATCGCTCGCATGCTTTTCGCGAGTCTCTAAGAGCAGCGGGTCTGTCAAGCCAACTGTGTAACTGAGGTTTGTCACAGCGCGGCCAGCGGCACGCGCTCTTCGCCGAACATCACTTGAAAGCTCTGCAGTGCGGGTTTCCAATGATGGATCGACTTCCAGTTCTTCGACGCCTCCCGGATCGCCAGGAACAGCGACTTCAAGGCCGAGTCGTCGTTCGGAAAGATGCGCCGATTTCGCGTGTATTTGCGGGACTGTGTAGCGCATCGCCGACACCATGTCTGCATGGATACACAAGACATCCGCGGCACAGTGCAATGAATCCAATCCGCGCGAGGCCAAATTGCCGAGTTGGAACGCGATCCGCGCAACCTCTAATGCATGGCGATCGCTGCGGAAATCAGGCGAGCCGTGCGGACCGCTGAGACGCTCGTGCCAAGGGTCGCATCTCAAATGCGACCCTTGAGTTTCCGCATTTGAAATGCCGAAACAGGGCGGAGGACTTCAAGCGGCGCAATTTTGAGCCCGCTGATTTTATTGGCAAACATGGTGACATTCGCCGACGACCTCCGCGAACATCAGGGATATTTTTGCCGCATGTTCGCGAATCCGGTTTCGACATGGCGACCGAGCGCGCAATTTTGCGCAGACGGCCTTGATCAGTTCGGGGGCGCCTTTGGCTTCGACGACCTTCGCTTGGTTGTATTTCTGGTACGCGCCAATGCCGGATTTTTTCGCAGCGATTTCTCGGGTTGCTACCCCATAAAATTGTGTAGATATCACCATGTTTTCCTTCCCGCTGGCTGACGGCCTCCCGCGGCGCTCTTCCATCTCCGCCTCAAGCGCCCTAGCGATCGCCACTCTTTCCGACAGCGTGAAGTCCTTGCGCTGATCGTTCTCGGTTGGCCTCGCGTGACTGCTTCGGAAGAGTAATCACGACTCGCCACAGCCACCAGCAGCGCACGATGGCGATGCGCACGCCGTCACGGTAGAAGTCTTGAGCGGTGGCGCTGGCGCCGTCGTCCAGCGCCGCGCACTTCGAGTGCAAGGCGAACGGAGCTGGGTTGCTTCCGGCATCCTGGCTAACGCGACACTCGCACATCCATGTGCATCGGAACCGCAGTGTATGCGGGTACATGAGGATTCCGAGCACCGCGCAACGCAGCAATCGGATCGCGCAGGGGGTTCTAGAGGTTGCCTACGGGATCGCTACACGATAAATCGGTGCCAGTAGCCGCTCGGAAACCACGATGGCGTATCCGTCGTCGGCATCCAATGCGATTGCCTCGGCTTGTGGTATTGGCGGCAGGTGCTTGCGCCTGGGTTTTCGGGCAAGTGACTGCAGCAGGGATTCGCCGGCGGCGCGCCGGTAAAAATACAGATCACGGTAACTCAGCAACAGGGCGTAGCGGCGCTCGGGATCGAGCGCGAGCGAGGTGATGTCGCCCTGGAAGCGACCGAATTTGGGTTCGCGATTCTTTTCGATGTTGCTCGCCGGTGGCAGGGCGTTGAAGGTGCCGACGCGCTCGGCCAGTTGTATGACGTCCGGATCAGCGGGTCGCAGCGGCAACCGGTACAGCACGCGCGGGAAGTGTCGCTTGGCGAT
>JAWXCG010000088.1:0-22541 GCA_034440555.1 Pseudomonadota bacterium | reverse complement strand
GGTCACGAAAAGGTCCGCGCCGAGGACGACCGCAAGCGCGTGATCACGACCGCCCGGGATGTCGGTCAGCACGGCCCAGGAATTGCCGACAGGATCGTAGCGCTTGAAGCCGCGCGCAGCGCCAAAGCCGCCAGCAACGTAGAAACGGCCGTTCCAGTTTGCCGCGGCAAGTTCCGATTGCGGGTCCGGCATCGCAGCGCCCGAGGTCCAACTGCCAGACGTTGGCGCGCTCGGCGTGCCGTCGATACACACCGAACCGGCAAGCCGGGTCAAACGCTGCGGACGCAGGCTGCCGCTGCCAAAAGCCGGCAGAGTAGATGCGTAGTTCAACGTGCTGATACTGCAGTCATCGAACGCCAGGGTGTAACTGCCCCAGGATTGTTGTTGAATTTCGAGTGGATCAAAATCGGCTCCGAAATGCGTGCCAAGCGGTCGCACGCTGGTAGCGATATCGATGCGCTCACCGCTGTGTTTGGCGACTCCAACGGTCCAGGCCTGTTCTCCGTTTTCGTCGTAGGTAAACCAGTAGCTGACGGCTCGACCATCTGGCAGCTCTTCCACGAACCAGCCTTCGCCGCTGTGCGTCGGGTCGTACCAGGCTGCACTGCGTTGCCGCAGGCCAGCCAGGGATCGCGCGCCGCTGCTGGTGAGGCGTTGCTTTGAACCACAGCCGAGCTCGTCAATGCTGGTCAGTCTCTGCATGGCGCGCGTCGCCGACCCCCATTGCGTCGGGCCGGCGTAGCTGACTTCGCCCGTATTGCAGTCGCTGAACGTCAGCTCCAGCGTGCCCCAGGGTTGCAGCACCCGTGCGGCCGGATCAAACCCCGCGCCAAATCGTGGACCGCGGGTAGTGAACACCTGATCGAAGCGCACCCGGTTGCCGTCGATCATGCCGCCCTGCGCAAAGATCCAGGCTTGCTGCGCGGCGCTGCCTTCCGGCGGGAAAGTGAACCAGATCGCGACCACTGATCCATTGTCGAGCACCTGCACGATGAAGCCCTCACCACTGCGTGAAGGCGTGTACCACGAACCGGAAAACGCTGGGCCGATCCACAGTGGCGTGATGGCTTTTGCGCGCGCTTCGGGCGCTGCGTGGTGATGATGCGCTTGGGGTTCATTGACGGTGCACGCCAGCGCAACCGCGGTGCCAAAAAGTAGCGCTGACAGCACGGGGGCCCTGCATTGCCTGTGGTTGATCATTGTGTTCATCCCAGTGCCGATGACTTTGCCGATGCCACGCCGCCGCAGGTTTCGACCCGGCGTTTGCCTTCACCGTCGTCGCGGATTGCCATTGCAATTCGCTGCGAACCAGTCCATGTTCGGCAGTATTCGCCGAATGCGCAAGTTGGGGTTTGCCCTGGCCAAAAGCCTGTCGACTACGATCGATGGATGCGCGTCGCGGGCGGATTCGCCCGTTCTGCGCATGCGCGCACCGCTGTGTGCGCAATGAAACACAGCTCGTGAAATTCAAAACGCAGTGAAATAGCCCACTCGACAGGGTCGAACCGCAGGCCGGTTCTCGGATTGGACTGAACGCGTGCAGATAGCATCCGCCTCTGCGGGTGGCAGCGTCCGAGTGACGTCGATCTGTTTGCGCATGGGTCTGAGAACTGATGTCACACCAACCATTGCTTCACGTCCGCGGTGAGCAGGCGCGGCACCAACGAGTCCGGAGTCAACCATGAAAAAAACCTGCAACAGCAAATCCACCGCCGATCGTGTTGGCGGCTTCAGTCGGCGTGATTTTCTTGTCGCAGTGCCGGGTGCGTGTCTTGCCTCAGCCTGGGTGTCTGCCGGAGAATCGACCGGAAGTCTGGCAACACCAGACTTCGCCGTAACCTGGCCGCAAGCGCCGCTCGACGCAACGGGCACAACGCTGCCGACGCTCACTTTCAGTTCGACGCAGGCGCGAACCCTCGCGCCGTTTTGTGTCGGGCAGGCGTTTGCGCGAGGAACCGTCCCAACAGGCAGCACAATCGTTGCGGATATCACCAATTTCCAAGCAGTGGTGCAAAACCGCTGGCCTGATGGCAGCGTCAAATTTGCCCTGCTTGCCGGCCGCGTCACGCTGGCCGCAAACACGGAGCGCGTGGTCACGCTGGGAAGCGGTGTCGCTGCCACAGGAACCGCACTGACCGAAGCCGACCTGTTGGCCAGCGGCGTCAGCGCTTCGATCGGCTTTGCCGGCTTTGGCACGGTGAACCTGGTACCGCTCATCGGTGTCGCGAGCCAACTGGTTGCGGGGCGCTGGACTGCGGGACGCGCGATGACACTCTTCAGTGCCGCCGAATGCGCGTCGTGGCTCTACTACGCGCCGATTGGCAGCGACGCGCATCTAAGTGCATGGTTCGAGGTTCGACTGTGGCAAGGCGGTGCGGTCGAGATCCTGCCGTGGATCGAAAACGGCTATCTGAAGGTTTCCGCTCCGGGTCAGCGCGCTGGTACGGCAAGCTTCAGCATGGGCGGCGTGACGCGCTTTCAATCCCTGCTCACGTTGCCACACCATTGCCGCGCCGTGCTCGCCAGCGGTTCTATCCTGGTGCATTGGCTCGACCAGTCCGCTGCGATAGGCGTTCGCCATCACACTGCCTACCTGCAGTCGACGCGGCTGGTGCCGGCGTACCACGCGACGACTGCAACGACCAGCCCGCTGTTCGGTCGACTCACCACAACCTACACTCCGTTGGCGCAGGCCGATCACTCACCGGCCATGGGCAGCGCGGGCTACCATCCTTCCATCGGTATTCTTCCGGAATGGGACGTGGCCTACCTGAGCAGCGCGGCCGATCCGCGCGCAGCTGCCGCAGTGCAAATCAATGCCTATTGCGCCGGTCGCTATGGCACCCACTATCGCGACGAAATCAGTAACCGGCCGCTGGCCTTCTCACAGCATCTGCATCTGGTGCTGGAAGGAGACAACAGTGGCGTGAGCAGCGTCGGCTCCAGCAGCACCAACAGCTACACGCCGTTGGCATCCGGACTGAGCCCGGCAACTTGGGCAACCTCTCATCACCATTCGGTTGGGCACTTGGCGTACTTGCTGACAGGGCGACACTATTTCGTTGAAGAGCAGCAGTTCGCAGCAACATTGAATTTCCTCAAGCAGACCGATGTCCTGCGCGGACCCGGTGGCGTGTTGCGCACCGACACCGGCGCCAACACGACGCGCGGCGCGGCCTGGGCATTGAGGACGCTGGCGCAGGCCTGCTGCATCACTCCAGACGCGGATCCGCTGCGCACCGAACTGTTGGCGAGCATCGAGGCCAATGTGCGCGCCTACCATGCTGCGAACATCACCCAGCCCGCCAATCCTCAGGGGTTTTGTGCACCTTACAGTGACTACACCGCGGGCGATGGCATCTACATGCATGCGGCGTGGATGGAGGATTTTCTCACCGCCGCCTGGGGCATGATCGCCGACTTCGAGTTTGCGCTGCCCGTCGATGCACGCGCTCAGCTGGACGCATTTGTTGCGTGGAAATCTCGCAGCATCATCGGCCGCCTCGGCGCGCAGGGCAGTGGTGATCAATACAACTATCGCGACGCGGCGCAATACAACGTCGCCGTCGCACCCGCGGATTTGGTCGATTGGAGCGGTGGCAGTGGTCCCTGGTACGCGAATTGGGGCGCGATCTATCAGGCGACCACCGCAATGGCGAATGTGCCGGCAGCGGAAACCACGCTGCGCGGCGCCTACTATCCGGAAGCGACGAGCTACTGGGGCAATCTGCAACCAGCCATTGCCTATGCCGTAAACCGTGGTGTTCCCGGCGCGCTGCTGGCCTATCAGCGCATGACCGGCGCGTCGAACTGGAACGAGATCTTGACGCTCTGGAATGACGACCCGGTGTGGAGCGTAAAGCCGCATGTAGACACGCTGGCAATGTTCAACAATGGATTTGAGTAGGCCGGCTCAAGCGCAGCAACATCACCGGAGTGATGCTATTTCACCGTCTTGATGCGCCGAGAAACAATAATTCTCACGCGCCCGGAGGCGCTTCATCAGACACGTGGAAATGGCGGCGGAACGGCACGTCGCCGCGCGCCGGCGCGTCCAGCTCGCGTGCATAACGATGGCCGGAATAAACCGCATGGGCAATCAGGCCGGGGGCTTCGGCATCACCGATCGCGCGCACGCTGTGGATGCCGGCATCGGCCCATTCGGCTTCACGCGATTGCAGCTCGAGCAAAAGCGATTCGTTTGGCAGGCGCGCGGTGATGGTGATCAGGGCAGCGCATTCGAGCGCGCGCGTCTTGCCGGACCAGACGTGTTCCAGCGCAACGCGGCCGTGGTCGAATCCGACGATATTGTGGGCAACGATCTGTTCCACGTTGAGCACATGCAAACGCCACTGGATATGGCGATAGTCAAGCGTGTTGGCGCTCCACGATGCCACCGTGTCGTCCGGCGTCACGTAAAACACTTCGCGACCCTCAACTCGCAGTTTTTCTGCGATGACGCTGCCGAGGTAAAAGTAATCGTCATCGAACAAAACCACCGGGCCGGCAGGCGCGCGCGTTGCGAACTCGCCTGAGATCACATCGTCAGGCGTGAATACTTGCGTCGATTCGAAGCCCGTGATCGCTGCCGCATTGCTGCGGCCATAGCCATCTCGGCGCCAGTGACAGCCAGTAGCCAGCACCACGTGGGTAGCGCCGAAGTCGATGAGATCCTGCGCTGCCAAGAGGTTGTCGCGGTAAATACTGACGTTGGTCAACTTGTTGATCTGCCCGATGCGCCAGTCGCGCACACGACCCCACTCCGCTAATCCCGGCAGCCGTGCTTCACGCGTAACGCGTCCACCCAATTCCTTGAGCGCCTCGGCCAGATGCACCTCGTAACCGCGCTGACCCAGCGCCCGCGCCGCCTCCAGCCCGGCCGGGCCGGCACCGACGATCAGGATGCGACTGTCGGAACCTTTTGCCGGAATATGTTCGGGATGCCAACCCTTGCGCCACTCCTCACCCATGGTCGGATTTTGCGTGCAGCGGATCGGGGTGATAGTCATGTCTCCGGTCACGCAGATGTTGCAGCCGATGCATTCACGGATATCGTCGACGCGCCCCTCTTCAATCTTTTTTGGCAGGAACGGATCGGCGATCGACGGCCGCGCTGCGCCGATGATGTCCAGAATGCCGCGGCGCAGTTGCGAGACCATGGTGTCGGGCGAAGTGAAGCGACCGACACCGACGACCGGCCGCGTCGTCACTTTCTTGACGAAGTCGATAAACGGCTCCTGTGCCCCCTCGCGCGCAAACCGCGACGGCACCGAGTCGTTGTACCAGGCGGCGACATTGACATCCCACAGGTCCGGCAGATCGGCCAACATGTGCACGATTTCCTTGGCCTCGGCGAGCGTCACACCGCCATCCCCGAGCAGTTCTTCGGTGGCGAACCTAACCGCCACTGCGCAGGTGTCACCGACCGCGTCTTTGGTGTCTTCGATCACTTCGCGGAACAGGCGCACTCGGTTTTCCAGAGAGCCGCCGTATTCGTCGCTGCGCTGGTTGCGGCGCTTCTGCAGAAAGTGCATTGCCAGACTCAGATCATGCGCCGCATAGACGTAGATGATGTCGAAGCCGGCGCGGCGCGCGCGCAGTGCTGCCTGGCGGTGCCAGCGGCGATACTCGGCGATATCGCGCTTGTTCATGGCGCGCGCCTGAGTGGGATAGCCGTACTTGCTCGGTTGATGCGATGGCGCGATCAATACTTCCCGCGAGTACAGGTTTGATGCGGTCGGGCCGTTGTGTGTCAACTCGACCGCCGCCAACGCCCCATGCGCGTGCACCTTGTCGCACATCAGTGCCAGCGCCGGAATGTCATGGTCATCCCACAGGCGCGCCTCGACGTAGGGCGACACATCGCCACTGGGATGGATCTCGCATTCCTCGGTTGATACCACCGCCCAGCCGCCCTCGGCCTTGGTCTCGCGCATTGCCGCATGTGCCTGCGGCATCGCATGGCCCATGCCATTGCAGTGCGGCACCTGGAAAAAACGATTCTTGGCGGTCACCGGGCCGATGCGAATCGGCTCAAACAAAATGTCATAACGTGGGTCGCGGGACATGCACGGCTCCTGATGCGCTCGTGTGGTGTTGCACACTATGCGGCGCAAATAAAATGGATGGGTTCGGCCCCGTGGCGAGGCGCGAATTGCCGCCAAGGCTGGTGGCCTTGGCAAAATTCGCAACGAAGCCACGGGGTCGAGGACGCGATTTTATGTGTCGCATAGGGTGCAACACCACACTAGCCACCTCGATCAAGGCACGGTCGGCTGCGGCTGATTGTCCTACATCAGCGCAAGAAACTGGGATTGGCGGTTCAAACCGGATTCGACAATGTCGGGTGCAATCCGTATCACGTGGGCGAATGTGCAGGCGCAGCTCAAGGCGGTGGGAATGTCATTAGATAACCTGCTCAAGTTCACCTTCTTTCTCGCCGATCGAAAACTCATCGCGCAAAGTGTCGGGCTGCGCGTCGACCTGCTGGGCGATCGAACGCCCGCATTGACAATCATCATCGCCGGCAGCCACGATGCATCGTGGCTGCTGGAGATTGAAGCCATCGCGGCCGCGGAGCAACTGTGACCACAACCGAGACTCAACCGGGAACGCGCAGCCTCGGGGACGAGCGCCACGAATTCTCGCAGCGACGTTTTCAGGCGATGGTACTGGCCCGCACCAGCACGTGTCCGACCCCATCGCGGAACCCATCGCCATAGGATGCTCGTGTGACGCCTGATCACTTGACGCTCATCACGCTGTGCATCTTCGTCATTGCGTTTCTCTACTCGACGGTCGGCCATGCCGGGGCTTCCGGGTATATCGCTGTGCTGTCGTTATTCAGCGTTGCACCTGAGGCGATCAAGCCGACGGCACTCACGCTCAATATCCTGGTCGCTTCGATCTGCACTGTGCAGTTCTGGCGTGCCGGCCATTTTTCCTGGCGCCTGTTCTGGCCGTTTGCTTTGCTATCGGCACCGCTCGCCTTTCTCGGCGGCTATTTCAACTTGCCGGCAGATATCTTCAAGATCCTGATCGGGGTTATTTTGCTTTTCTCTGCTGCGCGTTTCTTGTTGCGCCCTCCCACTGAGCAAGACCCGACCAAGCCGCCGCGACTCGTTGCAATTTTGTCGGGTGCCGGCATCGGGCTCTTGTCTGGCCTCACCGGTACCGGCGGCGGCATTTTTCTGACTCCGTTACTGCTTTTCAAACACTGGGCCAGCACCAAACAGGCAGCGGCGGTGTCCGCACTGTTCATCCTGCTCAACTCCAGCGCGGGCTTGCTCGGCAATCTGAGTAGCACCAAGCAGTTTCCGACCTTCGCTTTGGCGTTGGTTGTGGCCGCCGGCATTGGCGGCAGCATCGGCTCTTACTTCGGCAGTCAGCGCTTTGACCCGATGATAATCAAACGTTTCCTGGCGATAGTGCTGCTTGTCGCGGGCACCAAGCTGGTGTTGACGCTGTGACCGGCATAGGCGACAGCGAGGCCACATAAGATCGATCGATGCGGGCGCCGCGGCCACAGCCATTACGCGGGCCCACATCGAAATTATTGCTTACTGCCCGACCTTGAAGCGCCCGATCTCGATGGTTTCGCTGCCACCTTCGAGCCGACGCGTGACGGCTGCGCGCTTGCCATCGAGGCTACCAAAGCGCGTCTGGAATTCGAGCTGGATCGTGACCGGTCCAGTGAGGCTCTGGCGGCGATCGCCAAAGTAATTGGCGTGCACAATATAGGTGCCCGGCAGCGGTCGGCGTATGCTGAAAACTTCCGGTCCGTAACCGCCGGTGAAGTCGCGACTCACATGGCCGCCGGTACGCGTGTGCGGCGTGCTGTAGTAGGCCTTGTCGCCGCTCGGGTCGGTCACCCAAAGGTCGATGTCTGTGTTGTCCGCATCCCAGTTCAACACCACACGCAAGCCCACGGCAACGGGATCGAGAAAACGCTGGTCAATACCGAGCTTGGCCAGATCGATTGCTGCAGCGCTGGCGGTGCCGGCCAGCGCGTTGTTGAGTTCATGCAAAGCGATCAGTTCTATATCCGGGAAGCGGCCATTCCATTCGCTGCTGGCGACTTTCCAAAACAACGCGACAGCGCGCTGGGCATCAGGTTGGGGCGCGCGTGAAAGCGCCAACGCCAGGTCGCGATAGCTCTGTGGCTCTTCACCGCGCTGCTCAAGCGCCAGCTCGAACTGCGGCACGGCGAGCGCATACAAGTCCCATTGCGCCAGACGATAAGCGAGCACGCGGGTGAGCGCGGTGTTCTCGGTATCCAGTTCGGCAAGGTTGGATAACACGCGCAATGCGAGTCGTGCCGACTTGGCTTCGTCACGCAGATAATCGGCCACATCGAGATAAAACGCGGGCGCCTTGCCGTTTATTTCGCGCTCTTTGAGATACGCGATATACGGATCGTCGGCGGCGCGAATCGCAGCGAGATAAGGTGTATCGGGATTCCAGCCAGCGAGCTCGATGCTTACCGTGAGGTTGGATGCTTGCGGCTTTCCGGCGGCCTTTTCCTTGTCCTCGGCCAGGGCTCGCCGACTTGGCATTGCCGATGCGCCGTTTGCGGTCACTAAGGAGTCCAGGTCCGCTGGCTGGGAACCGCTTTCATCGGACGCCGCTGCTGATGCGGATTGCGCCATCATCGGCTCTGCAGCGGATTCCGCAATGGGCCGCGCCAGATCACGATCATCGCTGCCGAGCGCGTCCGCGGCGTTTGTGCTGCCATTGATCTGACGAATCTCCAACTTGTCGAATACCTGAGCCGCCGGCATCTTTTCGCGACGAGCGCGCAATCCTTCAACTGCAAATACCAGCCGCGCCGCTTCACGCTCCCAGCTGGCGCGAGCTTGGGGTTCGGCGCCGTCATGCAGCCAGCGGCTGGCAAGTTCGGTCGCGCTGGTCTTCAGCGCCTGCGCTTCGGCGCGGCCCGCGGCCCAACTTTTGTCGCTGGCATTGCCCCAGGCCGACAACTCTGTAGTGGCCATCAATCCAATCACACTCTCGACTCCGGGATAGTTCGCCGCATGGTAATTACGAAATTCCTGCCAGCGCTGCGCGAGTGCAGTCAGGCGTACTTGAAGACCAGGATCGGAGATTGCCTTGGGTTGATGCGCGAGCTGGCGGCGATATTCGGCACGCAGTTCCGCTTCCTTGGGTTCGACGCGATAGCGTACGTAATCCTCAATGCGATCAAGCACCAGCAGCGAGGTATCCCGGGTGACGACGCTATAGCGCTTGGCCAGCGCGCTGACTGCGGCGGCATCGGGTTTCGCCGATGCGTTGAGCTGGTCGATCAAGGCCTGTGCCCATAGTCGATGCACGCTGTCGGCCACTGCGCCAGTGGCGGTCGCGGCTCGACCGATCTCAAGCGTGCGCACCACTTCCCGACCCTGGCCGTGTCCGAAACGAAGCAACAGCTGCGCCCGGCCGCGGCAACGTGCGGACAGCGTCAGGCTCGCGCCCACGCGTGCCGGTGCCGCCGGTGAAAGCTCGCGACACTCGCCCGCGGTGACCTCGCTGCTGAGCAGACGCCATGCCTGCTGCTGAAGAATCTGCACGGCCTGCGCCGGCGTTTGTGAAGTCAGATCAATCACTCGTCCGCCACCCGTGTAGGCGAGCCGCGCCAGGCGCGCGTGGTCGGCTCGTTGCGTGGCGTGCATCACAAAAACAGGCGGAGTGCGGCCGTTGTCGGCAATCAGTCTGGCGTCGGCGCTGCCGAAGTTGCTGAGTCCATCGCCGATGATCAACACTTGGTCGATCGCACCCAGTGAGCGTAAATCGATGGCGCCATAGCTGCTGCCGCCATCGAGCGCAAGCGCGGCAATGGCAGCGAGGACGGCAGCGGCATCACCCTTGCGCACAGTCAGGTTTTGCACCGAATCGGCATCATTGCGAAATGCCACGAGCGCGATATCGGTTGCATTGAGCGTGTGCAGGTAGGCACTCAACGCGGCGGCCTCGCGCACCCGGTCTCGATCTCGCGCGCTCGCCGAAGCGTCGACGAAGAGCGCAATGCGCCGCGGTTGGGAAGTGGGCGCAGCAGCCGTGGGCAAGCCGCTGTCGATCTTGGCGATGACACTGCGCCAGGCCGGGTCGAGCGGATCCGCCGCCTCGACTTGACTGCTGTCGCTGCTGCCACTCTTGGGAATACGGAAGGCCAGCTCTTTCTGCGGACGCACGTTTTCACGCGTGAGCTCGGCAACCCATGCCGATTCGGCGCGTTCGAACTTGAGCGCGGGGTCGCCAGCGACGGCATCAACCAGCGGGGCAGTCGCGCCCAGCTGCGACTCGGCGCGAACGTGCAGCAGTGCGACCGGGTCGGTAAAACTCAACGGCAGGCTGTATCGCCATGCCGAGCCGAGATCGGCGAGAGTCGATTCGATATGAAGGCGCACACGCTTGTTGCCCTGCGCGGGAATCGGGTACAGCCGGGTTCTGAAGACATTACCCGCGGCAAGCTCAGCCAGGCCAGGATCAATCTGCTGTCGCGTCGTTTCCTCGAAAGCAACGCGCGCTGTCTGCTTGTCGACGACAACTCCTTCGCGCATCGCGCCATTCACCTCCAGCGCATAGCCCGCGATGGTTTGGCCGGCCGCCAGCGGAAACACGAACTCGCCTTCGAGTACACGTGCATTCGGATTGTTGAAGGTGAGATCCAGTGTCGTGTGTGCGACGAAGCCGCGCATGCGCACCTGGATATCGAGTGCCGACAACCGAATCGGCTGCGCACCCTGGTCAGGCGCGATCCAGATGGTTGGCGGCTGGGGCACGGCAGTGATGCCCTGCGCGCCAGCCCATGGCGACGCGACGCACAGCAACAGCAAGTTCAAACACTTGGCGCAAGGGTTCACGACAGGACTCCTGGTCGAATGGGCGCTGCAACATCTGCGTTGCAGTCAATCAGAACGGGCCAAGGGTGCCAATGGGGTTAGCTGCAGTTCCGCGCGCCCAATCGGCTGACTTGACTTCGACCAAGAATCACTGCCTTGAGTGGGAAAAGTGGGGTAGAGTAGGCCTCCGAACACGGGGGAGTGCGTGCGCGGTTTGGATTTTTAAACACACAAATATCAGACGGGAGAGATGGGGATGATGATGAATAGAATGTTGCCGGCGCGCCTACGCAAGGCCGTTGCCATGACCTTGGGTGTTGGACTGGCCTTGGTAGGGCCGTCTTTCGTGTTGGCGCAAACCTTTCCAGGTGCGGGTCTAGGGGCCATTCCTGACAACGCGCCCGCCGCGGGCTTGAACACCACTTTTGCTGTTTCCGGTGCCGCCGGTGCGCTGACCAACCTGAGCGTGTCGATTACCTTTAGCCCCGTTCACACCTGGGTCGGCGATTTGACCGTCACCCTGCTCGCGCCGGGCGGCAGTCCGTCGGCTACGTTGTTTGTTCGTCCAGGATTTACTGGAACCGGTTTTGGACTTGCCTCGGACGTGGGCGGCCCCTACGTTTTCGTCGATCCCGCAGCTGTCGGCAGTACCAATTTCTGGACCGCCGGCGCGACCAATCCGGTTCCCGCTGGAACCTATTTCACCAGCGGGCCCAACAGCGGCACGGGCACGCCGTTCCTGGCTCCGTTCGCCGCTTTGACGCCAGCGCAGATCAATGGCACCTGGACGCTCAGCTTCACCGACAGCGGTGCGGCCGATACCGGCTCGGTTTCGGCCACGTCGATGACGATTGCTGCGGGACCACCACCGCAACCGTTCACCTCGACTCCGACTTCGGGCACTACGGTGACTCTGCCTACGCAACCCCTGGCCGGCGCGGCAACCACGACCACGATCAACTTCCAGAATCCGAACGCAGTGGCGGGAACCATTACCTGCACGGCACCCGCCGCAACCCAGTTCACCGTTGCGCCGATTCCGCTTCCGTTGCCTGCCACGGGCAACGCAAATGTGACTGTGACCTACAGCAGCGCAGTAGCGAACACATTCAACGGCACACTCAATTGCGCGGGTTCCGGCGGTGAGGCGTTTACCTTCCCGTTGAGCGGAACCACCGGATCGCCGATAACCTCCACGCCGACATCAGGAACCGCCATCGCAATGGCGGCGTTCACCCTGGGCGGTGCTGCGACCACGTCAACGATCAATTTCCAGAATCCAAACGCAGCGGCTGGCACCGTGACCTGCACGGCACCCGCAGCGCCCGAGTTCACGGTGGCACCGATCCCGTTGTCGGTTCCTGGAATGGGAAATGCCAGCGTGACAGTGTCGTTCAGCAGCGCTGCAGCCGGACCCTTCAACGGAACGCTCAACTGCACCGGTTCCGGTGCGGAAACCTTTACCTTCCCGTTGAGCGGAACTGCGTCTGCAGTGCCGGTGACATCCACGCCGGTGTCAGGTAGCACGATCACCGTGCCTACGTTTACACTGGGTGGTGCCGCGACAACAACAGTGATCAACTTCCAGAACCCTGGCGCGGCCGCAGCGACGGTAACCTGCACTGCCCCGGCAGCGCCTGAATTCACCGTCGCACCGAACCCGCTCACGGTCCCGGCAACTGGCAACGCGAACCTGACGGTATCGTTCAGCAGCACTGTCGCGGGTACGTTCACCAGCACGCTCAATTGCACCGGTTCGGGTGGCGAAGTCTTCAGCTTCCCGCTGAGCGGAACCGCAGGCGCATTTGTCACCGCTGTTCCCACCATGGGTAGCGAGGCACGCTGGTTGCTGGCACTCGGTCTGTTCGGAATTGGACTGCTGCTGGTGCGTCAACGCAACGCCTGATCAAGCACTGTTGCTACCGCTGAAATGATGGGCGAGGGGCATCCGTAAGGGTGCCCTTCGCATTTGTGAGGCAGTGCTGTCGTCGAGTCGATTCGGCGCGCTAGGCGAGGACGGCCAAGTCATGGATATTCATTGCGACGTAGCAATCATCGGCGGCGGGCCAGGTGGCAGCACCTGTGCCGGCATGCTGGCCAAATACGCAGCTGAATTGAACGTGCACGTATTTGAGCGCGAGCTTTTCCCGCGCGACCACATTGGCGAGAGTCAGTTGCCACCCATCGGCCTGATCCTGCGTGAACTGGGTTGCTGGGAAGCGGTGGAAGCTGCCAATTTCCCGATCAAGATTGGCGCAACTTTTCGCTGGGGGCATAGTAAGCATCTGTGGGACTTCGAGTTCATGCCACTCGCCGAATACCGTGAAGAACCCCGTCCCCGGGAGTTTTCTGCGCAGGCCCGGCGGCTGGCATTTCAGGTCGACCGCGCACGCTATGACCAGATACTGCTTGATCATGCGCAGAATCTGGGCTGCACGGTGCATGCCGGAGTCGCGGTAAAAGATGTCGCACACGACGGCGACCGCGTACAGCACCTGATGTTGGACGATGGCCGCCGGGTGAACGCGCGTCATTTCGTCGATGCCTCCGGCAACACTGCCATCTTGAGGCGTGCGCTCGGGGTCCAGGTCAACGCGCCATCGCGCCTGCAAAATATCGCGTTCTGGGACTACTGGGAAAACGCCGAGTGGGCTGAACGCTTTCCTGGCGACGCCACGCGGGTGTTGGTGCTCTCGATTGGCAGCGGCTGGATCTGGTTCATTCCACTCGGGCCAACGCGTACTTCGATCGGCTATGTGTGCCCACGCGGTTTCTATTCTGAATCTGGAAAGCGGCCGGAAGATCTGTATCTATGGGCGCTGGAACAGGAGCCGCTGATCGCCGAACTGACCGCGCGCGCGACCCGCACCGGGAAAGTGAGCGCAACCAAGGACTGGTCTTACGTCGCCGATCGCGTCACCGGGGGCAACTGGTTTCTGGTCGGTGAGGCTGCCGGCTTCGCCGATCCCATTCTGGCGGCAGGCATGACATTGACCCAGACTTCCGGCCGCGAGGCCGCGTACACCATTCTCGCCTTGGAGCGCGGCGAACACGACTCCGCCTGGCTGCGCCATAGCTATGACGAGAATCAGCGCACGCGCATCACGCAACACATCCGCTTCGCCGACTTCTGGTATTCGGCGAATGGCAACTTTACCGACCTGCAGGACTACACCCGGGAAATCGCCGCCGATGCCGGTCTGGATCTGACTCCACAGAAGGCGTTTCAGTGGTTGGGCACCGGCGGTTTTACCCATGACGTCCTGGGCCAAGTCGGCATCGGCGGTCTGGATCTGGCCGGCACACGACAAGTGGCCGCGCGCCTGCTGGATGATGTGAGTGAGTGGCGCCTGTCGCGCGTCAATCGCTTCGCGTTGAACCTTGCAGACGCCAGGTTAATTGATATTCCGGCGTATGCCGAAGGCAAGATCCATGCGGTCAAGTGTTTTGTGCGCGGGTCCCGGCGCCTGCCCGTAGTAGGACTGTTCAAGCAGCTGGTTGATGCGTTGAAGGTCGAGACCAAACTGAGCAAGCTATTACCGCGCCTTGAAAAGTCGAGCCAGAATATGGCGAGCGAGATGCAGCCTGCGGCCGGCATGCGACTGTTGTTGCAGGCATTGGAGCTGATGCTGGTGGAAGGCTGGGTGCAAGGCCGTTTCGATCCGAAAGAGCCGAGACTCGATTTGTCCACGCCGCGCGAAGGCAGCGCCATCCATACCAATCGCCCACTGAACGAACGCACAAAAAGAAAACCTTCGAACGCATAGTTTCGTTGGCTACGCGTGATTCACAGCACCCCTTGACCCGGGCGGCGTTGACCCCAGGTTTTCTGCTCGCCCACTTGCTCCGCACTCGGCTTACATTTTGGCGTCGTTGGAAGAGCAGCAACTTGCAGCCTTCGCGGCCGCGCCAGCGTGTCGAACACCACTGCTTCGCGCTCTATCCTCCGATTTAGTTGGGCCAGCGTGATCTCTGCCCCAACGAGACCGCGTATGCCTTGTCTGACACGACCCACAATGGGTTGCGGACAAGGACCAACTTCATGTATTCGACAGCTTCGCCCGCACCGACCTGGGCCAAACCGAGTGATAAATCGGCAAGGACCGCGCCACGCGTGGTAATCGCGATGAGCATCGCGCTCGGGCTGTGCCTGAGCGGCACGATTCTGGCAAAAGAACTGCGCGTGCCGATGAGCGATGCCGAGGTACGCGCCATGGGCGAAGACCCCGACTCCGGTGCATTCTTCAAATTGATGCACGAACCGCTGCTGGACAACGGCGATCAGCTCAAGGCGAAGGGCGGTGCCGCAACTTTCTACACCAGCGTTGCCGGCAGCGAGTTTCGACCGCGGAGTAGCGCTGTGAAGTTTATTGTTCCTGTTCACGCGACGTTGATCTGCCAAATCGATAGCACCACCTCGCTAGCCGAGGCACAGATTCAGCTGCCCAATGCGGCGCAGCTGCAATTCGTCAGGATTTACGCCTCGGATGCGAACGAGAATGACCTGAACGTCGCCCTGGTCGAACGTTGTCAGCCCATCGCCGCAGCCGGAAATGTGACCACCACAGTGCTCGGATCGGTGCTTACCTCCGGCACGCCGGGTCGGCTGACACAGTCGGTGGGTATTCCGGGCTCAGCCACCGTCGACAACGTGCTTTGTGCCTACAGCCTGCGCGTGCAGTTGAACAGCGTCGCCAATGGCTGCGCACCGGACCTGTCGTTGGACAAAGTGCGCGTGCAGTGGATTCAGTGATCTGCATTGCAGACCGCCCTTACTCCCAACCCAGGAATCAATATGAAATCTTCTATCCAACCACAGCGCTCAAGGCGCGCGGTCAGCTCCGCGATGTGCACCGGCGCGTTGTGGCTCGCACTGGGTTGCGCGTCGCTGGCGCAGGCCGATCAAGTCACAGTCGATGCACGTGACTTCATCCCGATTTTCGGCAACACACCGTTCAGCGAATCCAGTGCCGGAAACCTGACCTGCTCGCAGGGTGGCGGCGTCAACTTGTTCCTTGCGCAATTGCCACTGCCTCCAGTCGATCTGGATATCAAACAGTTGGCAATCTGGGGCGGAGACTTGTCCAGTAGCGACGCCAACGTGACCCTGATCCGCTACTGCCAGTCAGAGTTTTCTCCTTCCACGCCGGCCACGACCAACATTGCCAGCGTCGACTCAACCGGCAACGGTGGCAACTACTTTGACGCCGCAACCCTCAATCGCCGTGTCGACGATCAACAAACCTGCATCTACATGCTACGCGCCCAGTTCGGACTGGACAATTGCCCGGGCAACACGTTGAGCATCGCCCGCGTGCGCGTTCGCTACGACGTGGTGGTGTTGCCGGTGGTCGATGCCATTTTCCGCAACAGTTTTGAAAACTAGGACGCCAACATGAACAGCATCATCACCCTATTGATTGCAGTGACCCTGGGCGCTGGCGAACCGGGCGCACTGGTCCCATTAACGCCCATCGAAGCTGCCAACCTCGGCCTCGATTCCAGCTACGACGGCATGATGTACCGCACGCTCGACGCCGGCGCTGCGATTGATTCGCCGCACGCCGAGCAGATCGAAGGCATGACGCAGAGCCTGACCCTAAGCCCGCGCGATCAGCGTGGCGCCAGCAACGAAGTATTTTTCAACGACACCGCCGATGGCCGCTGGTGCGAACTCGGATCAAGCAACGCGTTTGGCGATATTGTGCTGATGCTGCCGCACGGCACCACCGTCACCAGTATGCGCATCTGGGGCTTCGACACCAACGCCACCAACAATATGACGGTCAGCCTGATTGAGCGCTGCACACCCAACAATGTGGCGGGTAGCGTATTCACCTCGGTGATCGCGGAGATCACCGCATCTGCCAACAGCGGCAATTTCTCGCAGGTGACAGCGATCGGTGCCAACAACAGCATAGACACTGATGCCTGCTCGTATACATTGCGCACGCGCTACTCGACTCCGGGTGAGATCAATTTTTGCGCGGGCAACACGCTGCGCTTGCAGAAAATCAGAATGGGCTTTACGCCCTGAGGCGTGCGGTTCGGAGCATTCCTCAGGCAATTCGAGCGTCGATTGTTCGTTATTGCGCGGATTCGGCGTTATTACCTGTGGCGACAAATAGTTTTCGCCGCAACACTGACCAAGGAATCCTCCGATGTCGTTGATCCGCACTGTTTCTGGCTTGCTCCTGCTCTCCGCGGCGTTGGCCGGGTGTTCCAAATCGTCATCCGACAGGGCGGATACCGCCGCCGCGACGATTACCGGCATCGCCGACTGCGATAATTTTCTGAATGCTTACGAGCAGTGCTTGGCCGACAAGGTTCCCGCTGCGGCAAGCGCACAAATGAAGCTCGGCATCGATCAGTGGAAAAATGCCTGGAAGAGCATGGCCGAAAACTCCGCCACGCGAGACTCCCTGCCACAGATCTGCGCACAGACGCGCGCCGCTTCGGCACCGGCGTTACAAGCCTACGGCTGTACTTTGTAGATCAGCTTTCCAACGTCGGCGCGACCCCGATTGGCCGCGGGCCAATCGGGTCGCGCCTGCTTGGCGCTCGGCGCAATGGAGCGTCAGTGGTTCTCGCCGAATTCAGCTATCAGGCCATGCCTGCGCCTGCGGTCGTGGTTACTCGCGGATTTCCACCAGCTCCAGGCGTTGTCCGGTATCGGGCTTGATTTCCACGATGAAGCCGACGCCCGGCTGGTAGAACTTGTGCTCAAGCAAGTCGGGAATGATCGGAGAGCTATCTTCCGTTTGCAGGCAGGTGTTCACGCTGTTGGCGGCCGGAGCTGTCGCAGATGCGGTGATGCTCAGCACCTCGCCAATGTCTTCAGCAGTGCCCAGCGCAAACTCCTGCCGATAAGTGTCTTCGACTGCAGGATGGGCGAGCATGGCAATGCCCGGTTTGGCGCTGTCGACACCAAGCGCTATGCGTTGCCATGGCGGCGGGTCAAGTTCGTGCCGTGTCCGGTCTAGCGACGCAGGTTGATCGCTTTTTGCGCATTGCGGCGAATACTGTCCCAGCGCGCCGCACGAATATCGGCGCTGGAGGCGAGCCAGGATGCGCCTATGCACAGGATATTGGGTTGCGCGAGATAGAGCGGAGCGGCTTCGAGGCTGATACCGCCGGTGGGACAAAAGCGCGCCTGCGGAAACGGACCAACAAAACCTTTGGCAAGCTCCAGTCCGTTGATGGCGGTCGCCGGGAATAGTTTGAAACGGGTGAGTCCGGCGTTCAAACCGAGCATGAGCTCCGAAGCGGTGGCGATGCCCGGCAGCAGCGGAATACCAAGGCGCGCGGCAGCATCGATCAACTCGCGATCGATACCGGGTGAAATGGCGAGCGTGGCGCCAGCGTCACACGCAGACTGCAGTTGCTGCGCATTGAGTACGGTGCCAACGGCCAGTGTGATTGCGGGCACTTCGCGCGCAATCGCAGCGATGCTGGCGAGGGCGGCATCGCTGCGCAAGGTGACTTCGATAACCGCAACGCCGGCTTCAAGCAGCGTGTGCGCCAACGGCACTGCGTGTTGCACGTCGTCGATAACTACCACTGGGACTACCGGCGAAATCTGCATGAAGCGATCCAGTGCTGCACTCATGTCGCCTGGCCTGCAGAATTTTGCTCTGACAACTCTGCATCGAACAATACGCAGGCGCCATTGTCCGGCGTGCTGACGATGGAACGGAAATGGGCGAACAATTCGCGACCGAAGCCGTGGTGACTTGCGCTCCGATCGCAGCGCGCGGGTTCGCGCGCGGCGAGTTCCGCAGCATCAACACGCACGCCGAGCTCACCAGTGCTGGCATCCAGGCGAATCACATCGCCATCGCGCACGCGTGCGAGCGGACCGCCACGTTCGGCGCCTGGAGTGACGTGGATTGCCGCCGGCACCTTGCCGGAAGCACCAGACATGCGGCCATCGGTGAGCAATGCGACTTTGAATCCCTTGTCCTGCAAGCTCGACAACGCGGGTGTCAGACGATGCAGTTCGGGCATGCCGTTGGCGCCCGGGCCCTGAAAGCGCAGCACGGCGATCATGTCGTTGTGCAGTTCACCCGCCTTGAACGCTGCCGCAAAGGCATCCTGCGATTCGAACACCCGCGCTGGCGCTTCGACAATCTGGTGCTCGGGCTTGACCGCCGAGACTTTGATGATGCCCTTGCCGAGATTGCCGGTAAGCAGGCGCAGGCCGCCGTCCGCGGTAAATGGCGCTTCGATCGGACGCAACACATCAAGATCGCCGGATTCGGCCGGAGCATCGCGCCATTGCAACTTGCCGTCGATCAGCAGCGGCTCGCGCGCATAGTCGGCGAGGCTTTCGCCCCAGATGGTGCGTACGTCGGCATGCACCAGTCCGCCTCTGAGCAATTCGTGCACCAGAAAACTCATGCCACCGGCGACGTGAAAATGGTTCACGTCGGCCGATCCGTTCGGATAGATGCGCGTTAGCAGCGGTGTTACCGCCGATATCCGTGCCATGTCTTCCCAAGTCATCACATAGCCAACGGCGCGCGCCATCGCGACCAGATGCAGCGTGTGATTGGTTGAGCCACCGGTCGCCATAAGACCGACGACGGCATTGACCAACGCCCGTGCATCGATCACGTCGAGCATCGGCCGATAAGCATCTCCGGCGAGCGCTGTGCTGGCCGCTGCGCGCACGACTGCGGCCTCGGTGAGCGCGTTACGCAGCGGCGTATTGGCCTGCACGAACGCGCTTCCGGGCACGTGCAGACCCATGAGCTCCATCAACATCTGATTGGAGTTGGCGGTGCCGTAGAACGTGCAGGTGCCAGCGCTGTGATACGACGCGGTCTCAGCCTCCATCAGTTCGGCACGGGTCGCGCGGCCTTCGGCATAGCGCTGGCGCACCTCTGCCTTTTGCTTGTTGGGCAAGCCCGACGGCATTGGGCCCGATGGCACGAACACGATCGGTAAATGCGCGAATGCTGCCGCACCGATGAACAGGCCGGGCACAATCTTGTCGCAGATGCCGAGCATGAGCCCTGCATCGAAGGAATCGTGGCTCAACGATACTGCAGTGGCCATGGCGATCACATCGCGACTGAACAGCGACAGCTCCATCCCCGGCTGGCCTTGGGTAACGCCATCGCACATCGCCGGTACACCGCCCGCGAACTGCGCGGTAGCGCGCACCTTGCGCGCGGCGTTGCGGATCTGCGCCGGATAATTTTCGTAGGGCTGATGCGCCGACAGCATGTCGTTGTAGGCACTGACGATGCCAAGGTTGGGCCAGCCCATCGATTTCAGTGGCGGCTTGTCTTCGCCCGCGGCCGCAATCACGTGTGCAAGATTGGCACAGGAAAGTCGACCCCGCGCCGTGCCATCCGGGCGTGCGGCGCGCATACGTTGCACGTAGTCGGCTCGCATGGTCGCGCTGCGCGTTACGATTTCGGCGGTGACATCGGCAATGGTGCGGTTCAGTGTCATGGCTTTCTAGATAACCGGGAAGGAAGCAACTCTAGGGCAATCGCAGCAAGCGTCGTGCTGCATTCGATTGCAATGCCCGATGCCACAATAGAATAGTCGAAGGTCGGCGCAGTTTGGCATGCAGCTCATGCACTCCAATAGATCTCGATTACTGGCATGTCGGGCTTGAACAGTGCCGCCACTGGCAACTGACACGGATCTTCGTCACGCATGGCCTGCAGCAGCACTTCGCGTTTGCGCGCGCCAGTGATGGCGAGCACTATGCGCGTGGCACGGCGGATGTATGCCCAGCTCAGGGTCAGGCGTTCGATGTTGGGCTGCACCGCCGCTGGTATCGGCGTGATCGGCAGGACGACAGCCTCGCCATCAGGATCGATGGCTGCGGCAAATTTGTCGGCGCCTGGAAAGCAGGATGCGAAATGTCCGTCCTCACCCATCCCGAGCAAGACTGTGTCCAGCGGCCGTGGGAGCGCGCGTACACGCTCGGCAGCGAGGCGCGCCGCCGAATCGAGTGTCGCTGCGCTCGACCACAGTCCGACACAGCTGGCCTCTGCGTGCCGGTGCAGCAAGCTGGCGGCAATCATGCGCTGATTGCTGAATTCGTCGTCGAGCGGCACGTAACGCTCGTCGACGATCAACACCGTCAGGGCCGACCAAGGCAAATCGATTGCGGCGAGGCGCTCATACACCGGCTTGGGTGTCGAACCACCAGAAGCCCCCAGCAGCATCTGTCCGCTTTTCGCAACGGCGTTGCGAAAATCGGCGGCAAGTGATTCGGTCAGCGCCTCAATCATTGCATCGCGCGTGACGAACAGGTTCCAGCTCTCGGTCGGCGCTTCAGCCATGCCGTCGCGTCCCCGCCTGCTCCAGCATGCGATCTGCCGCGACTGGACCGGGCGTGCCCGCCGGATAGGTTTTTGGCACCATTGCCACTTGGTTCCACGCGACATGGATACCGTCGATCCAGGCCCAGGCGGCTTCGAGCTCATCGCGCCGGACAAACAGCGTGCTGTTGCCGTGCAGGGCATCGAGCAGCAGACGCTCATAGGCAATGCGCCGACGTTCCTTGTGAAAGGTTTCAGTGAGCGACAGATTCAGTGCCACCGGTTGCAACTGCACCTGATTCAATCCGGGTCGCTTGCTCATCAACTCGAGGGTGATGGTCTCCTGTGGTTGCAGGCGAATGACCAGACGATTGGGCGACAACGCGCCCTGGGCCCCTTCAAAAATATTGTGCGGCACCTCGCGGAACTGCACCATGATCTCGCTGTAACGCGTTTCCATGCGCTTGCCGGTGCGCAGGAAAAACGGCACGCCTTTCCAGCGCCAGTTGTCGATGTGTGCCTGGATCGCGACATAGGTCTCGTTGCGACTTCCGGCAATGGCGCCTTCTTCCTGTAGATAGCCGGGCACGCGCGCGTCGGCCGAAACTCCGGCTACGTATTGGCCGGCAACGGTGTGTTGCTGCACCGTGGCCGCTGTAATCGGGCGCAGGCTTTGCATCACCTTGACTTTTTCGTTGCGCACCGCCGCGGCATCGAGCGTGGCAGGTGGCTCCATCGCGACCAACGCGAGCGTTTGCAGGATGTGGTTCTGCACCATGTCGCGCAGTGCGCCGGCATCGTCGTAATACGACCAGCGCCCTTCCACGCCGACGGTCTCGGCGATGGTGATCTGCACGTGATCGATGCACTGCGCGTTCCAGATCGGTTCAAACAGGCTATTGGCGAAACGCAGTGCCAGCAGGTTTTGCACGGTTTCCTTGCCGAGATAGTGATCGACGCGAAACACCTGTTCTTCAGCAAATATTGCGCCGACGCAATCGAGAATGTCGCGGCTCGATGCGAGGTCATGGCCGATAGGTTTTTCCAGCATCAGTCGCGTATTGGGACGCGACAATCCGACCGCATGCAAATTGCGCGCGACGGTCTTGTACAGCGCGGGCGAGGTCGAAACGTAGCACAGCACTTCCGCCGCGGGATGGCGATCGATCTCGAGCGCGAGCCGCTGGAACGCAGCAGGATCACTGACATCCACCGCTACGTATTCGACCGTGGCGAGAAAGCGCTCCAGCGCGTCGGCGTCGATCGTCGGCTGATTGCTGTACTTGCGGATCCCGGTTTCGAGCAGTGCGCGAAACTCCGCCGACGCAAGGTCGGCGCGCGAGCTGCCGATCATGCGCAGGCCAACCGGCAACAGTCCATCGCAATGCAGATGGAACAACGAGGGCCACAACATGCG
>JAWXCG010000087.1:0-10122 GCA_034440555.1 Pseudomonadota bacterium | reverse complement strand
TGCCCGCAGCTCTGCTCGCTCGAGGCGGCGTGCTTGGCGACGAACCTCCGGAAAATGCACGCTCGCCCAGTTGCCCGCCAAGCACGCGAGTTCAACCGAGCGACCGCACAGTTTTGCGCGTGTGCCGGCGATTTGCGAAGGGCCAACCAAAACCCGCACGCCTGCATCGACACGACGCGCAGGGCGCAATCGCACAGCGGCACTCATGGGCTGATCGACGTCTGGCTCGAAACGGTTGACGCCGATGATTTCCACCTGCCCATCGGGACGCGAGCGTGTTTCAACGGCTACCGCATCAGGCCGTCCGATCACGTGCTTGACACCACGGCCACCCTCGATGGGAAACCACTGCACTACGGTGCAATTCGAAAACCCGGCTTGCTCGGCAAGCGCTAATTCGGCAAGCAACATGTGCGCTGCGTGCGCTTCGCCATGCTGCGCGTCGTAGCAACGCAGCGTCTGGAAATTCTCATCAATTAGGATCAGTCGGCAATACATGTGTTCACCAGTAGTCAACGCCCCAGAGAAGCTGTCCCGTGGTTAAAACCACAAGTTGATGCGTATGCGGATCACCCGCCACGCTGTTGTTGCCTGTCGTAATATTCCACTGCTTGTGCGCCATTATGGTGATCTGCGTAGTGCCGTTGTTTCTAGGCTCTACCCATGCATCTTGGACCGTCGAAATACCGCGTGAGTAGACCATTGCCACCGGTTGGCGGCCCAGAGAATGCGTGACAGTAATCTGATCCATCAACGTCGCAGTGGTCCAATTGTGTGTCCCCGTAACGGTGGTCACATTGGACCGGTTGTAGGTGGCAATTGTCTGCGATCCGATGTCGTTGCCGCTGATCCCGCCGACCACGTTGCCGACCGGAGTTACCGTGCCGCTGGTCGCGTAGCTCGACGAAAGGTTGCCATGCGTGTCGATACCTTTCACGCGGTACTGATACGCCGTGCCTATCACCACGCCGGGGTCGGTAAAGTTGTTTAAGCTCAGCCGCGCCAGCTCTGCAAATGCACCTGCGCCCACCTTCTTTTCCAGCACGTAGCGCGCAAGGTTTGCGGTCGACAACAGCGTCCAAGTGACGTTGATCAATCGACCCATGCCCTGTATTGCGGTACAGCTGCTCACGTTCGATGGAAGCGTGGCATAGCCGGGTGAGGTGAAGGTGGTTACCGCGCCCCCCCCGCCGATGGCAGTGGCATCGAAAGTGCCCTGCGTAACCCCGACAACGCCAAACGAATTCACCGCCCACGCTTTGAGCTGATAGACCTCACCAGGGCGCAAATTTGGGAAGTTGGTGCCGCGTTTGCCGCTGCCAATATCGGTGCCGCTCACCTGAAACACTTCGCCGGTCGTGTCGTGTACGACGGCAAAAACCACGTCGATCCAGTTCACAGTGGGCGGCACCGCTTCAACTGTCACGCAAGCGAGCGTCGTGCCTCCTGTTGATAGCATGGTCGCGCCGGCAGTGATCTTCAGTGCCGATGGCGCGAGCGGCAACGTTTGCGAATAGTCGGGCTGATAGTCGGCTACGGGGTCTGAAGGATCCACACCGGTGGAATAGCTGTAAATGGAAGCGTCGTACTCGCGAAGGTCCAACTTGGCGCCGCCTGGCACCGCCTGCAGCTTCCATATCATCCAGTTGCGTGATCCCGGATACACAGTGGCATCAGCCAAAACTAACAACCCTCCGATCAGCAGCTTGTTGGTCTCGCCCCACCAATCGACATCGGCAGTTGCGTCGAACTCGAACCGCTTAGCCATGTAGGTCAGGAAGCGATCCGCAGTTTCGTGGTCGCGGATGATCGGCATGTCCACAGACTCAGTTTTGCCCGTGTTGCCGCCCGTGATCACGAGCTCTTTCTTGCCTTCCAGCTTGCTTGGGTCAGGCCCGCTTGGCCGATAGTTCAACACGACTTTTGACGGGCGATCCCCGCGTCGAAATTTCCCAACAACGAATCGACCGCCGGTTGCTGGGTCTTTCGATACAGGCAGCGAACCGCTGGTGTCTTGAGCAATTGCGTAGCTGCCGCTCACCGTGCGGTAGAGCGTCGATCGGGTCAATCGCAGCAGTTCGTACAGCCACGCTCTGAACATGCGCGCTTCGCCATTGCCGCCGTTTCGACCCGTGCGGCCATAGCCAATGTCTGCCCACATCTTTGCGGTGGTGGCGGCGGCGGCGACGGTCGCGAAGCTGGTGCTGTCGGTTGTGACCCCAGCGGCAACCAAAAGTCGAGCGATCTCCGTGGCCGCGTTGCGCGTGTCAACGCCGCGCACGTCGCATTCGATCACGTAGCGCTGTCCAGTCGGAGCAACTTGCTCCTTGATAAACCGCACCATCAGCAGGCGGTCCGTGGTGTTGAGTGCGATGTTGTCGACGTCGACGGTGCCACTATAACCAGTATTAAAATTGCTCAGATCGATTCGGCGGCGTCCGTCCGAACTCCACTGCCTCACGAGAGCGGTGTGTGTTCCCTGCCCGCTGACGACGGCAGTTCCATCAAGACCAAGAGAAAAGTTGTTTAGACGAACCTTCCCAGGTGTCACCAAAGTTATTGTGGCGATTGTAAATGCACCGCGAAGGCATTCCGCCGTTATCGAGCTCGAGACTAGGCGGCCGTAGTTTATCGAAGCGCCATCGCCAGTTAACCGGCCCACACCTGCCACTAGCGACCCGGTGCCGGTGCCGGCGTTGACGCCAGACCAATCGACCGGGCTTCCGTCAAAATCCGGGTCTGGCATTTGCGTCAAAACTGGCCACGTCATGTGGACCTCGTACTCGCTCGACGCGACCAGTCTCCCATCTCGATAAACAGCCAGCACGGTCGGCGGCACGAGCAGGTTGCCGCTCACCGTTGCGCTGCCGATGGTCTCGCTGACCGTCACCACTGTGTTGACGCCACCAAATGCCGCGCTGACTACTTTAAAGCGGCCAGCGTTTGCGCTGCTCGTCGACGCGAACAGCACCGTCCCGGCGCTGATGTTCGAGGTGTAGTCCCCGACCACCGTAAAGGTTTTCGCGCCCGTGTTCACAGCAATAATTGGCAGCGTCAACAACGGCGCGTCGCAGACGCCGTGAAAATAGTACAAGTTCGTGTCGTCCGAGGAGATGCACACGGCGCGCACTTTCAGCGCCGTCCCCACGGCATAAGGAATCAGCAAGCCAGCGTCCGAATCAGCGATATCGCGAAACTTGTCCGTTGTCCAAGTTAGCGTCGGGTATAGCGCCTCCAGACGCGTGTCCTCAATATCTTGGGCGTTGATCGTTACGCCCTCCGCCGATAGCTCAGCGGTGCCAATCGTCAAGGTCTTGGCGTGTTCGTAGCTGGTCACCCCGCTGGTGGTGGTCGCGGTGCCGATCAAGCGCACGACGATGCTTACACCAGTGAGCCCACTAGTGGCCACCACCGCACGCAGGGCCGTTCCGCTGGCTTGATTGATTAACAGAGTGACGCTATCGCCGGCAGAAACTCCCCCATTAAAGCTGTCCTGCGTCTCCGCCTCTGTGGCCAGCACGCCCTCGTACCATTCTCCGGCGTAGGTCATCGGGCGCGTCGCATAGCGGTGCACCAAGGCGTTCGCATCGACGAAACGCACCAGGCTGTCATAGCTCAATTGCAGGCGTTCAGTCATGAGGTTTTCAGCATCTCTTTGATGATAGGCGCGTTCTGGCGCACGTGAGCCATGAACATCTCGCCGGCCTTCTTGCCCTCAACGCCGGCGGCGATCGTGGTCTGGAAAACGAATGTCGACTCGCCCGCGCCGTCGATGCTGCGTGGCCGCGTTGGGAAAAGTGGCGGGTTCGGGTTGCCACCTCCACCACCCGGGTCAACTGGTGGCCGCGGTGGCGTCGGCAAATCTGCAGGGGTCAGCCCGCGACGCAGGATCAGCCGAATGTCTTCCAGCACTACCAGCTGATTGCCAGCAATGGTGTTGATGCTGGTCAAAGGCTCAACACCGCCGGTCAGTTCGTCGATCTGCAGCAACATATCCGCGTGCCGCTGTGCAAAAAGCTCGTTGCCAATGGTCTGTGCCCACGTGTAATAGGCGTTGGCCTTTTGATTCAGCGATGCGATATCCGCAGCTTCCTTGATGTCGATCACGCGCATCTCGGCATCGAGCAGCGCACGCTGCGTTTCGATCTCGGCCAGACGTGCGGTTTCCTGTGCTGACAGGTACG
This sequence comes from Pseudomonadota bacterium, assembly GCA_034440555.1. GTDB lineage: Bacteria > Pseudomonadota > Gammaproteobacteria > Xanthomonadales > Ahniellaceae > 0-14-3-00-62-12. Next base: position 5,938 of record JAWXCG010000087.1, on the reverse strand, counting down.
CCATGCGGTCGCTGGACGTATTCACAGCCACCGTGGTGCCTTCCTGCAGCCCGTTCAATTGTTCCTGCAAAGAGATTGCGCGTTGCGCCTCGGTTTGGGCTTCATCGCGAATCGACGACAGCTCGAGCATCGTCCGGTTGTAGGCGTTTTGATACTCGGCGGATGGGCGCTGGTAGATCTCGCCGGCGAATTGCATACGCTGCTGCAGCAACGACACCAACTGACCAGCCAAGTCCGCGCGTTGTTCCCCAGTCGCGCTGGCATAGCGGCTGCGCAGGCTTGCAATGTCGCCCTCGAGCATGTCGCCACGCACCGAGGTCGGCAACGGGCTGATACCGGTCAAACGCATCTGATCGATTAACTGCTGCGCCTGCTGCAGCACCGAAGCAAACCGCTGGGCGATGGCCAGTTCGGCCTGCAGCGCCGCGCGGCGGGCTTCCATCGCGGACTGCTGCGCCGCGTTAGCGGCTTGGTCTGCCGCTTGCGCCGCGGCAGCGCGTGCGTCGCCTGCCGCATAGATCGCGTTCGACTCCGCGTCGAGCGCATCCATCTGCGCTTGAACATTGGCGCGCGCTCGATCTGCAGCTGCTGATACATCCGCAATCGCAGCGCTCAGCCAACTGTCCACCTCGTTGATGAATCGATCAAGATTGGCCAGCGCGCGGTCGACGTTCTCTTCAGTCTCGACGGCTGCGCGTAGCGTTGGAAGGTTGCCTTCGTACATGGCGCCGATGCTGATCTGGCTCCCGGTGCTATTGAGCCGTTGCGCCATCGTCACGTTGAAATCGCGCGCTGCTTGTTGCGACTGCGACAGAGCGTCGCGCATCGCCATCAGGGCGTCGTTGAAATCGGCCAGAGCATTCGCGGCCTCCAGCCATTGCACTACTTGCTCTGGTGTCATGTTGGGCAGGCTGGCTTCAAAAGCCGTGCGGAACGCCTGCATGGTCGGGATACCGTCCACACCGATTTGCGACAGTTCTTCCATTGTTGATGCGCGCAGGTTGGCGATTTGTGATGCGCTCACTTCGGCGGCGCTGTAGAACCGTCGCACAAAGCCTTCCATCAGCTGACCAGCGCGCTCGAGGCTACCAGCGGCCTCACTGATCTGCGTAGCGAAGCGAGCGAACTCCTGAGCGGTCATGCCCAACTGGATGCCCGTCACGTCGAGGAATGAATCGAGCAGTCGCACCGAGCCGATAATGCGCTGGATCGTGTCCGTCGCTTTCTCGCCAGCGATCGCCAGCTCATCGACGATCGTCAGGAATTCGCCGAACGAAATTTCCAGGCCAGCTTTCACGAACGCCGACTCGGCGGTTAGCGCAACGCTCAATCGTTCGACCTGGTCTTCCAAGGTCTGGCCAGCCAGCGCAAAGTCCTGAATCGGCTGTTCGAATGCCTGCAATATCGCCTTGAAGCGCAGCTTCAGCAGGTTTTCTCCCGTTGCAGCATCACCGCGCAGATCAACAGACCAGGTCGCTAGATTGCCGCGAATGTCGTTGATGCGGGCGTCGGCGCCGGCGAATGAGCTGACCAGGTCGAAAATCGCCTTGTCAAACTCGGTGATCGCTTTGACGGTTTCGTCGAGGTTGATTCTGCGCGTGCCAATGCGGGCCGGGCCAAACGCCGTGGTGAAGTTCTCTTCCGGGTTGCGCACGCTGGCATGGGCACCGCCTACACGAATATCCTCCGGCTTAACCTTCTTGAATACCGCGACCAAGATGCCCACAATTAGCCCGACGATTGCGCCCCACCATCCACCAACCTGCGCGCCGGCCTGCGTGAACGACAGGATAGTGTCGCCTTTGTTGCCACCGTCCGCTGCATTGCGCCAGCCAGCGTAGGCAGATCCGGCAGCTGCTGCCCAGCCCTGAACGCTGCCTCCCTGTCCGCCAGGGCCATACATAGAATTGGTGTTGAGATTCTGCCCGAGTTGCTGCACGCCCCCGCTGAATCCGCCACCGCCTACCTTCAGGCTCGTATTCAGAAACTGCTTCGCGAGGCTGGCCAAAAAATTGTCGGATTCACGCTCGAGCGATTCGCCAAAGCTCTTGAAGTCACTGAGGCCAGAGGCTAGAAAATCGCCCCATGCATTGCTCACGCCGTCGATGCGCTGCACCCAGATATTCTGCCATTCAGCCGCCGTCGCATCGTCGGCCAGTAGCTGTCTGCGCTCGGCCAGCAGCGCGCGCAACTCGGTGGCGTTCGTCTTGATACCCGCCGCCGCTCGAGTCGCGGCGATCGCTTCGACTTCGAACGCATCGGCCATCGCTGCGCGCTCAGGTTCAGACACCTTGAGCAGCGCGATCTCTTGCTTCAGGCTGTTGAGATAGTCCTCGTACTGCAGCTGCGCCTGCTGCCGCCGTTCGATCATGTCTTCCTCAGCTTTCTCCTGCCCGTTCATATCGCGCTTGCGCTCGATAAACGCACGGTTGACTAACCTCATGGCCTTGGACAGTTCGGTTTCTGATATCGCACCTGCTGTGCGCCACTTATTCAACTCGCGCTGCAGGTCGATCTGTTCTTCCTGCAGGGCGGCCAGCGGGTCGATGGTCTGCAGTAATTGCTGCATCGTGCGCTGGTATTCGGCGTGCGCGCGGACGCTGTCTTTCGTCTCCTTGGCTTCACGCTTGGTAGCACCCTCAAGGGTTTTGAGCGCGGCTTCGTTCGCGCCCATTTGAGTCAGCGCATCGCGCATCGCTTTTCGTTGTTCGTTGGTGGCGTTTTTCCAGTTGAGCTGCGAGGCAAGGTGCTTGGCCACGCCTGCCTCACCTTCCTTGATTCGGATGGCCTGCAGCTGCATCTCGCCGTTTTGCGCGCTTAGTTTTTTCACTAGGTCATCCACCGCAGTGCGCTGGCCACTGACCGACGCGGCATATGCGTCAGCACCGCCCTTCGCTGAGAGCAGCTCGGCGTTCAGTGCTTTCAGCTCTTCGGCCATCTGCTTATAGATCGGTCGGCCCTTTTCGCGCGACATCGAGCGCTCGAGCGACGCGATGTCCGCTTCGATCAGTCGCGCGTTCTCCTGTCGCGCCTGTATGCCAGCAGCGGCATTGTCGGCCTCGATCTGACGACGTCGTTCCGCCGCCGCCACCAAAACGCGCTCTTGTTCCTCCCACGATTGGCGCAACGCCGATCCAACCGCGATGAAGCCCACAGCTGCCGCAGCCAAAACCACGGGCCAGCCGCCTACCATTGCGAACAACGCGCGGCCCGTGGAGGACATCAGCGCCATCCCGGTGGTTGCGACAGTGGTCCCGCTCGCAAATGCAGCCAGGGGCGCAGCGGTGAGCGATATGGTCGTGGCCAGAGTACGGAAGCCGGTCACCAACGCGATGATGCCGCGCGCGCCGTACAGCGTAGTGATGCCGATCACCAACAGGTCTATGTTGCGGATCATCAGTCCCAGTGCCGCGCCCACCGTCTGTGCCGAGCCGCTGTCGACAAAGTCCTTCAGCGCGATGGTCAGCTTCTGCACCTGTGCCGACAAACCTTCCATGAAGCCGGACCGGCCCACCGTAGCGGCCATGTCGAATAACACGTTTTTCAGTCGTTCTACGGAAGCTGCAGGACTGCTGGCGGACAGCTCAATGCCGGCCTTGGCCGATTCGCGTAGCCCGGCGGCAAACGCAGGCAAAAATTCATTGGCCGCAATTTTCCCTTGCGAGACCAGATCGATGAATTCAGCGGTGGTCATGTGCATGCTGCGGGCAGCAATCTGCATCGCACCCGGCAGGCGGTCGCCCAGCTGCTGACGCAGCTCTTCCATACTGACCACGTTCTTGCTGATGATCTGACTGATCGCGCTGATGGTGCCCGCTGTCTTCTCTTGGCTCAGATTGAAAACACGCGAGGCCTCGGCTACCGCGATGAAGATTTCGCGACTCGCCTGGCCGGCGAGTGCGGTGCCCTTGCTTGATGCGGTGATCTGCACGTAGCCTTCGGAAAGCAGCCTGAAGCTCTGGCCCAGGCGGTCGGCTTCGGCGCGTACGAAGGCCAATTCCTCACGGGCATTGCGTTGGCTGTTAAACACCGCAGTCAAACCGCGATCAAATGAATCCAGAGAATTGGAGGCCTGATACAGCTCTTTGACGAACAGGCCAACACCCAACGTCGTCAAAGTAGATCGCAGTGTGCCAAATCCGGCCGCCAGCGATCGGGTCTGCCTGTTGGCGCGCTCTCCACCCGTTCCAATACCATCCAGAGCACGCTCAAGCGCTCGCGACTCGGCCTTAGTAGTGCCCATCGCGCGTCCCAAATTGCGAATGTCCTGCTCGCTGGCCTTCAGCGTGCCAGTGAGCCCGGAGTTGTCACCCTTGAGGACGATTGTCAGGTCCATCGATCAACGGTCCCTGTTTAAGTAGGGCAGTGCGGTGTCTTCGCAGGTCCGCACGCCTTGCACCGCATCAGCGCGTTGCGCATCAGTGATGGCGCATAGCCAGCACGCGGCTTGCAACTCTTGTGCGGTGATGCCCATGAATTCCTTTTTGCCGTCCGGATTGATCACTACCTGCCACTTGCACTGCACAAACACTTCGAACGCCGGCTTGTTCTCTGACCAGAGGTAAACCGTTTCGCTGTCGTCATCTGCAATTGCGCGCAAATCCTCCAAATGGGCCGGTTCGGGGTCCCAATCTGCTTCGAGCTCCGCCGCCCAGTCCTCGGCGTCTTCCGACACCGAGGAGCGAACGTTTAGCCACGCTTCCGTTGCGTCCTCGAGGTTTTCTCGTCGTAGCGCTCCGGACGCGAAACACGAAAAAAAACCATTGCCGCCGCGTTCACGCACTCCGCGGAATTCAAGACAAACTTGAGCGATTCTTCGGGCGAAAGCTGATCGCTGGGCGTGCGGCCAATCCCCTTCACCGCTTTCAGTACTCGGCGCACCAGGTCGCTGTTGCGCTCATCTTCTGGAATGTCGTCCAGCTCCTCTTGCGTCAGGCGCAAAAACTCGGCAGTGAAACTGCCTTGCTTCACAGTGCCGTTAGGTTGAGCAAACTGCACGAGTACTTCGCGCTCAAAGGTTTGTGTTACGTCGTCGACAATCAGACTCATGGTCATGCACTCCGGTGCGTGGGTTTAAAAGCGCGCCGGCAAAGCGGCCCGGCGCGTGGTTGGAAATTGGCGGCGACACGCCTTGTTGGGCGTGCCGCGCGGGTTACAGAACGGTGATGGTGTGGTCGGGCGTTGTGCCATCTGCAATCAGCTGGCCAGACACCTCGATGCTGGAGTTGCCCTTCACGTCGCCACGCTTTGGCTTCAGTGGTTGGAACAGCGGCGCGTTCACCCTGAAGATGTTCCCGGCGACGGTGCCGAGCTGATAAACCAGAGCGGCCTTCGTTTCTGCGGTGCACAGAGCAAAGATGTCCGTCGTTCCGATCGCTGGCTCCTCGAATTTCAGATCGCACATCGCCTTGCGATCCTCCAGCTCGATGCTCTCGGCTTCGGAATGCTCGTAGAAGTCGATCTTCTGACCTCCAGTCACTTTGATTTCATGCGTACCCAGGGCCACTGCATTCCACGTCACGCTCGCCGTGCTGGCGCGAAACGGCACCGGCACTTGGAACGCGGTGTACACCGGGGTGATCGCGCCGGCGGCCGTGGGCGCCACGTACAGGCCCATGAACTCGAACTCCATGTGTCCGTATTGCTTGGTCTGGCCCGTGATCACCAGAGAGCCCTTGCAATAAACAACAGTGTGCAACACACCATCGGCCTTGAAGTGCAGCGTGCCGGAGCTGATGCCCGTGTCTTCCGAGGCATAGGCAACGCTCACGCCGGCGCTCACCGTGGCCGTGTAGCCACAGCACTCCAGCATGGGCCCGAACGCCGGTACCGTGCCAGCGGCGCCGGCGCCCGCACACTTCACCTTGAAGCGGATACGTACGTGCTTACCCACCAGGCTCTGCGGGTCCCCGCCGAGCGTTGGCTTGTCGTAGGCCGT
>JAWXCG010000086.1:0-6909 GCA_034440555.1 Pseudomonadota bacterium | reverse complement strand
TACGATACGCTGGTCGAGCTGCAGGGGCTGGCGGCGGGAGCGCCGGGCGGTTTTTATTTCGACGGCACGGATTTGCATGTCAAGTTTTCTGATGCGAGCGCGCCGAGCGCGCATACGCTGCACGTGGCGCGCCTCGAGGACGGATTTTTCATTGATGGGCGGAGTCACGTGCGCATCGAAAATTTTGAGATCCGCCACTATGGCGCGGGCGATTTCGGCAAGGGCGTGTACCTGCGTTTCAGCAATGATTGCGTGGTGCGCAACAGTCGCATTCACCAGTTCGGCTCAGCCGGAGTGTGGATCAAAGGCGGTGCACGACATCGTATCGAAGACAATGTCTTTAGCGATACATCGATCAAAAACTGGCCCTGGGACCTGACCAAGGGCAGTAGTGCCGAGAACAACGGCATCACCCTCACCGACAACCCCGACCGCGGCCATGTTGTACGTCGCAACGCATTCTCCGGGCTGTTCAACGGCATCGGCCCCTGCGGCAGCGCGATACCGCCCGACGGCATCACCACCGAAGTCGATGTCTATCGCAATAGCTTTCGCGACCATAACGACGACGCATTGGAGCCCGAGGGCTACTGCGCGAACATTCACATCTTCGAAAACAGCATCCGCGATTCGCATATGGCCTTTGCGCTCGCGCCCGCTGCGCCCGGGCCCACATTCGTGGTGCGCAATACCGCGCTCGACACCGGCAACACCCGCACCAGCCTGCTCGATGGCTATACCTCGAGCGCGTTCAAAATCAACAGTGGCTTTCCCACGCCGATCGGTCCACTGCTGATCTATCACAACACCTTGTTGACCAATGCGCCTGCCACCAACGCCATCACGCTGTTGACTCCAGGCACCAGCACCAATCTGCGCAGTCGCAACAACATCATCGCCGGCACTCGCTACGTGCTGGAAAAAGTCAACATGATCGCGCTCGATCTCGACTACGACCTGCTCTACAGCACCGATCCCACGCGCTTCGTGCGTTGGCAGGGAACAACCTACGCATCGCTCGCCGCGCTGCAGTCAGGACTGTTTCAAGAGCTCAATGGCCGCGCCGCCGCGCCCAGCCTGGAAGCCCCATACGCCGGAGATTTTCGCCCCACTGCCAACAGTGTTGCTGTCGATAGCGGTGTAATCATTGCCGGTATCAACGATGCCTATGTGGGTGCGGCGCCCGACATTGGCGCTGTCGAGCGAGACGACAGTAGCCTCATCATGCGCGATGGTTTCGAATAACGTGTTGCAGTCGTCACAGCTCGGCTGAGATCTGTACGCGCGTCAAATCAAAGAAACACGCCACCCGACACTTCGATACGCTGCCCATTGATCCAGCGGTTGCATCGGACAATAGCGCAGCGATGACGCCGCCGATATCGTCGGGTAGGCCGACGCGACCGAGCGCGGTTTGCGCTGTGATGCTGCTATTGAGCTCGGCGTTGTCGTGTACCGCGCCGCCGCCGAATTCGGTTTCGATAGCGCCCATCGCCGGCACTTGCCGCGACGCGTTCAGGCATTCATGGCGTGGATGGTGGAGGTGATGCGGCCTCACCTGCTGCCGTAACTGGCGACAGCGCGTTGCTGTATTGGGTCGGCGTCTTTCCGACCAGACACTTGAAGTCGCGGATGAAATGGGACTGGTCGAAGTAGCCGAGCGATAGCGCCAGCGCTGGCCAGTCCGCGGGCCGACCTGCGCGCAGTTGTTCGAGCGCCTCGTGCAGGCGATAGCGGTTGATCACCCATTTCGGGCTGGCACCAACGTATTGCGCGAACAGTCGTTGCAGTGCGCGCTTGTCGATACCGAAACGCTGCACAAGTTGGTCCACGGCGGTGATGCTGCGGTCGTCCATCGTCGCGCGCACGATCTGCGCAACCAGGGTGGCATCGGCATCGACCGGGGGTAGATGCGCACTCAGGAATCGTGACGCGACGTCGATCATGCCGACGCAGTCCGCTTGCGAAAGTAGTTCGTGCTCCAGCTGATCGCTACCCTGCGCGAACACATCCGTCAGCGCCAGCACGCGATCGGTGATGGTGGACAAAGACTTCCGCAGGAACGGCCGAAAGCCACCGGGTCTGAATTTCACACCGAACACACAGCCCTGGCCTTCGAGCAGACGCGAGAAGCGGCCAGTGGCGACGCCGGCGATGCGCGAGTGACCGTGCTCGATCAACAGGTGCACCGAGGGATGCGGCAAGGTTTCGCGCAACTGTGGCGCATGTGGGCGCAGGTCCCAGTGCACCATCCAGTAGTGCTCGACGAAAGCGCACAGCGGCGGTGCCGAGGCGTGCCGTTCGTGGCGAAAATTCCCTGGCCCAACGGCGCTTCGCAGCACGCCACGCGCCGGACCGACGCCGGCCAACACAGTGACCGAATCACCCTCTGCGGCCGCCTGGTTAGTCAACTGTCGCGTTTTTACAATCATCTTCGCGCAAACTCCGCTGCAATCGCCGCACAGTGGATGGGTCGGGTTAGTCTACTGATCCATTGCACCGAACCAATCACTTGATGCCAATGACGGAGCTCGCCCTATGCTGGTGCAAAAACCTATCGCCGGTCTGCTCTGCGTCCTGGCGTTGTGCCTGGCTGCGCAGGCCAACGCAGATTCACAACAACCCACCAAACCTGCACGCCATCTGGAGCAAAGCGCAATGACCCAACACGCCGCCGGCACCTTCGACGTGAAACTGCTGCCTTTGCCATCTGACGCACACGGCCCCGATTCACCCATCGGCAGAATGAGCAATGACAAGCGTTTCCATGGTGACCTGAACGGCAGCAGCAAAGGCCAGATGCTGATGATTCGCTCAACGGTTGAGGGCTCCGCGGCGTACGTGTCGATCGAAGTCGTCACTGCTACGCTGCAGGGTCGCAGCGGCAGCTTTGCGCTGCAGCACAACGGCACGATGACGCGCGGCGTCGGTCAGATGGCCGTCACCGTAGTGCCCGACTCGGGGACCGAAGCGTTGCAGGGCCTGGTTGGGAGCCTGACCATCACCGTCGCCAATGGCGTGCACGGCTACGATCTGGCTTACACCCTGCCCGAATTACCTTAGGCGCATTCGCTGTCACCGGTTCGGCGCGGTCTGGCTGCGTTTCAGGCTGTCCGTTGCGGTCGCCGTTCTGCGAATATCAGGAATACCATCCTGCTGGAGTGCGCCATGCCCCGTTTCCTTTCGGCTTTTCTGCTGATCGCATTGCTGAGCGTGGGCGAGGCGCAGGCCTTTGTTCGCAGCTGGCCGTCCGGCACAGCACCCTGCAACACCACGTTGCAGGCCTGCGTCGAGGGTAGTGCCGCGTCCGATACCATTCTGGTGGCAACCAACTCGGTAATCGACGAAACGGTCATCATCAACAAACCGTTCGTGCTGCGCGCTGCCAACGGCTACCGCCCGATCCTCGCCGCCGATAGAGCGATCAGTGGCACGGTCAACGCAGCCGGCGTCTGGACTTGGGAAGTCGAGGGCTTTGAGCTGCAGCGTGGCTACATCGCGCTGAACATCAATGGCGGCAGCACAGCCACCGCGCGCATCCGCAACAACCGTGTACTCGAGTCTTTTTCGGGCGTTGCCGAAATCAGTGTGGTCAAGAATTCGAGCACGACAACGACACTGCAGTACGAAATCTCACAGAACGAATTGAACTATTTCTGGAATACCTTCGACGGCGCCTTACGTGCAGCGATGCAGGTACTCGACAGCGGCAGCGGCATGAGCACTGGTCGCATTTATGGCAATCGCGTTGTGGCAACCGGCAACACCTCGATTGGAATTCTGGTCAACACCCTGGATCGCTCGCACCATACCGAGGTGCTGGGCAATCACGTGTTCGGTGGCCGCGCGGGAAGCATTTATCTGCGTCAGGGCAGCCTGATCTCGGTGACCGGCGGAACATTGTCCGGGCTGGTGCTGAACAATGTGGTGCGCAGTGTGGTGGCAGGAACGCGCTTTGCCGACGGGATCAAGATCGATGTCTACGATGGCAGCTTGTCGCTCAGAGCGCTGCACAACACGGTGGTTGATGCACACAGCGGCATCGACGTTTACGCCGATGCTTCGGTGACGGCGAACGGCGAAATCGGTGGCAATCTGTTTGCTTATCTGACTTCGGCCGGACTGCAGCGCACTGGCGTAACCGCCATCAGCGACCGCGACAATCTGTTTTTCCAGAGTTCGGAAACAGCGACGACACCCGGGCTAAGCGCAACTTCGGTGTTCGCTGATCCGCAGCTCAGGTCGGTGCCAGGCGACCCGCACCTGCTCCCGGGCTCGCCCGCAATCGATCAGCTGGTGAGCACTGCACTGGCCGCCGTCAACCTTGCCTATAGCTTGCCGGATACCGATGGCGACGGTCTGCGTCGATTCAAGCGCGCCAACAATGTCAGCAAGTCCAATGTCCTGGACATCGGCGCGCTCGAAGCCGGCGACGAGACCTTGTTGCATCGCGTTCCCAGCGTGGCGCCGGGCAGCACGGCGACCGTCGACAACCTGCTGTTGAATGGTTTTGCGCAGGCTGCGCCACACGTGGTTGGCAACTGGAACCCGAACGGGTTTGGCAGTGTATACAACGACCATCCGGTCAGCCTGCGCTACAACACTGGAACGGCACGCTGGCAGTTGCGCCAGGAAGACCTGCTCAACTTCAGCGCCAGCGCCGCTTTCAACCTGTTCGCGCCGGGCGCAGGTTCGGGTCGCTATGAGCACCTCAACACCGCAGGCAATACCACCGGCTCGCTGACAACGCTCAACAACGCTGATCTGAATAATCACGCCGACTACATCCTGCTGGTAACGCGCAATCCTGGAAGCGGGGCGACGGTCAGCGACGTGGCGACGCCGCTGGCGTTGAACTACCTCGGCAGCTCCTGGCGCGTGGAGCGGCTCGACGGTCTGCTGATGCCGGCCAACGGCGGCTTCAACGTGTACTTTCAGACGCCCACAACAACGCATACCGCCACCGCGCCACCGCCGGAAACATTTTTGGCAACCTGACCTATCTCGATCACCCGCTGCTCAACAACCACCGTTGCGCGCGCTTCCACGTCACGCACGACGCCACATCCACCATCACCAATAACCACAATGTGGGGCTGTATTACGCGCCGCCACCGATCGCGCGCTGGTCCATCTTCAATCAGGACGCGGCCACTATGACCAACAACGCCTCGTTTCATATCGTGGTCGATGCACAGGCGGTGGACTGTGCGGATGCGATGTTTGCGAATGGATTCGAGTAAGCCGCACGCGACATCTTGCTATTCCTCGAATCCATCCTGGAAGATGCCGAAGCCGATCATCACGCTGGCCGAGCCCTGGGCGTTGGCGAGGTTGGCCTCGTCGTCGGACAGCGTCGCGGTGATGGTGTCCACTTCCACCGAACCAGCAAGGCCACCGACAAACGCAGTGAACGTGCACTCGTAGAACGCGCCTACCGCGATGCTCTGCGGCAGCACACAATTTCCCTGCCCGGAAAGATTGCCGTGCACATCATCGAGCAAGGCGCTCAGCGTCGCGGACTCGGCAGCGCTGGCGTTACCGACACGCGCAGTGAACGTGACCATACCGCCGGGGACGTCGAGCGAGGTCGGATTGCCGTTTTCTGCATTGACGCAACCGGCAAAACATCCGTCAAGGTAACGCTGGCTGCGCCGCTCGCCATCAACGGAACATCAAACTGATTACCGCTGGCGGTTACGGTATTGCTCACTACCTGCCCAGCATTTCCGGAGATATTCGCTGGATAGTTGCACACGTACGACGAGCCCGGCGCGATGAGCTGCGGCAGCAGGCAATTACCTTGAGCGTGCAAGTTACCGTGCTGGTCATCGACCAACGTAAAGAGCGTTGCCGCTGCGGCGCTGTCGTTATGGATCGTCAGCGTAAAACTGATCGCAGCACCGGGCTCCGGCAGCGTAGCTGACGAGGGCACATTGGCGACCGTGAAGCCACCCGCGGCGCGAAAGTTTGAATAATAGGTGTACTTTGCACCAGAACTGGCGCCGCCGTTGACCACGCCGAGCGCGAAGTGCCCCAACGAATTGCTGATCCTTAGCGCAGCGTCCACCGGAAATTGCGTTGTGTTGTACTGAATGCGCGCGGCGCTCCATGCGCCGCCGGTACCTGGCACCGCCACGAAACTCAGCGGATTGATGGTGGCGGTGCCAATGCCAACTGTGCTGAAGCCATTCACGGCATTGCTCGGCACCAACAAGAACAAAAAAAAGGTTTGTGCGTCGGAGCGGCCAACGTCGACCTGTCGCGATCCACCGCGATACAGCGGCGGCATTTGAGCCATTGCCGACTCGCAGCCGAAGCCAGTGACATGCATCGCGTAAAGCGGCTTGCTGGTGTGCACATAGAGCGAATTGTTCGAACTCGTCGCCAAATAGTCCATGTCAACCCGGTAGTACTCACCAGCGAACAAGGTGACCACCGGCAGCATCGCGCCATCCAGAAATACCTGGGTGTTGTTTTGCGTGGCAATCAGCACCACGCTCTCGTCGCCGCTGTTGTTGAGCGAGCCCTTGATCGCGATGTAATCCTCGCCCAGCATGCTGACCGGCACGATCTGGTCGCCGATCAGGTCAAAGCAGCCGCCCGATGGGTTGTGGTCGGAGTCATCCTTGATCGATACCGCGATGGGTTTGTCGGCAATCACCACCGCGCCGGCTGGATGCGTGGCGGGTAACTGCCAATTGGCACCGGTCCAGCCGCCGGAATAGGTCTGGCCGCGGTTCAGCGTAATCGAGAACTGCTGCAAGGCAGGGTGCCCGTCGACGGGCGTGGGCGAATAGATAGTGACGATCGTATTGTTCTGCGTAGCCACGATATCAAACGAAGCAAACGCCTGGTGCGGTGCGGCGAACGAGGCCTCGTTATTGAATGGAGCATGCTTGTGCAAAG
>JAWXCG010000085.1:0-5045 GCA_034440555.1 Pseudomonadota bacterium | reverse complement strand
ATGGTGACCAGATCACCGAACCATTGGTGTGCCAGTTCGTGCACGTTGGTTTCAAAATAACCTTGACGAATATTGGTTGGCGACTCCTTGTTGATCAGCAGGAAGCTGTCCTTGAAGATGATCAGGCCAGCGTTTTCCATTGCCCCCGAGCCGAAGTCGGGTGCTGCGAGCAGGTCGAGTTTGTCGAATGGAAAAGCGCTGTCGAAGTACGCTTCCAGCGCTGTAACGATTTCCGGTGTTGTTTCCAGGGCATAGGTCAGCTCTTTGCCTCGGCCCTTCACCGCGATACCACGCAGCGGCAAAGGCGTTTTGCGCTGAGCATTGGCTGGCACCGGTGCGGCGGTCACAATGTCCCAGGGACCGACCGCGTAGGCGATGAGATAAGTGGGCAACAGTTCGGTGGTGGCAAAACGCAGTCGCTTCCAGCCTCCGCGAAGTTTTTTCGTCGACAGCATTCGCGTATTGGCCACGGCCTGGTCCGTGTTGGGCACCGTCAATTCGATATCCCACGGCGTCTTGAACGAAGGCTCATCAAAGCAGGGGAAGCTGGTGCGCGCGCTGATCGATTCCATCTGCGTCATCACGTAGCTATCGGTTTCGAGCGTGACCTTGTAGGTGCCGTCGAGTTGTGTGCCGTAGCGCGCGCGATACTTGAAACGCAGTTCACCCATCCCAGCACTGAGGGGAGTGTCGGCGTCTACGCGCATCACTCCGGACACATCGGCGGAGACGGTCTTCAGCGGCAGTGCTGCACCCGCGTCCGGCTGATAGCTTGCATGCGTGATATCCAGGCCTTTGGCATGCATCCAAAACCGCGTAGTGGACTCGGTGACGCGTATTTTGATGCGTACCTCGCCAGTAAACTCGTCCTGGCGCGGGTCGACGCGCAATGCCAACGCATAGTGCGTGGGCAACACGTTGCGTGGCAGTTGGCCGTGCGGCACCGCGACCGCATCAGCAGTCGCGATGCTGCTGCCAATGACAACGCAAATCAATAGGACGATACCCAAGAGCCTTGCAACGATCACGATGACCTCCACAGTAAAAATAATTGGGTTGCGACAACGCGCGCAAGCCATTAGGCATTGTCCCGACGCCAGGCCCTGCAGTGTGGCACCCATTGCACAGCCTGCAAGCGCGATCGGATTCGCCGATTAGGGATGTGCATACCGAACCATCGTTTGTCCCTGGCAGCGTCTGTTTTGTGTTGGCTGCGCCATGAAAGTCATGGGGTCCGTAGCAGCGAAAAAATTTAATGAGAAGTTTGAAACGGGGACTCGATCAGAGTTTGGCCGACTATCAAGGCGAGAAATCGACGCACAATCCGCCACACGATTTCCGCATATGCTGCACGGCAGTCCGGACCGAACGTCTTCGCCCTCAACCGGCAGCGAAGCCCTCGGACCGGGTGAGCCCGATCAAACGCAGCGTCGCCTCCGCGCTGTTTGCGCTTTCTCCACCGCGAACAATTTTGACGACCGCTCGGCCTTCCCTGAGTTCCATATGTGGGCGCGCAAAGCGTTGTGGGGAGATCTGGTGGTTGACCGGGTCGCCAGCAAATTTCGGCTGCGCGTACAACGCGACTTCCCGCACTGCGCTCATTGTCGTCACTGACCACGTTTTCCGTATGAGAGGACAAGCGCCGCGTGGCGGTGTCAGAGCGGAGTAGTGTCATGCTGGTTTCATTGCGAATCATTGGCAGATCCGGATTGTTTTGTCTGGCGCTGGGCGCGTCGATTGCGGCCAATACCGTGCAGGCAGGAGGCATACAGACGATTGTCACCGTTGGCAGCGGCCAGAGCTGCGATTTCACTGATCTGCAGGATGCGATTGACGCGGCTTCCACGCAGACCGATGACAACACCATTATTCGACTGACGCGCGGTTTCAACAATCAGTCTCTGACGATTGTCGATCGCAATGTCATTGTCGATGGGCGCTGGCCGTCATGCGGCAGCAACGTGCCCCAGGCCGGTCTGCGGCAGACGCTCAGTGGAACCGGTTTGGGTTCGGTGGTTCGAATCAATTCGGCGGGCGCCAGCGCCTACAATGTCGCGTTCCGCGGGCTGATCATTCGTGGCGGCGGCAGCGATGACGCGCTCAATGACCGAGGCGGCGGAGTGAGCATCGTCGGCCGCCTGGCGGTTTCGATGTTCGAGAGCATGGTCAGCGACAACGAGTCAACTACGGGTGGCGGAATCTATATTCAAGGCGCCTTTGCAAGCCTGACTCTGGATGAGAACACCATCGTCGGCGTTGTCGAATCACTGTCCCTCGACGGCAATCGCGCCGTCAATCTAGGGCCCGCGACCGGCCTGGGCGGTGGCATCTATTGCAGCGGTGGGGCGGTTGTCACGCTCAACGACGCACGCATTCGTGCCAATACATCGTCCAGCAATGGCGGAGGTATTTACCTCAATGACTGCGAGCTGCTGATCGAGGCGCGTCCGGATTTCGTTGGCAACGGAGATGGCTTTGTCACCTTGTTCCAGAACGTAGCCGCCGACAACGGTGGCGGGTTGTACGCGACCAGTGGCTCGTCCGTGTTCTGGCGTTCGTTGCCAGTTGGCTCGTTCGCCGGACGCGCCACTGGCAACCGGGCCAGTGACCGCGGCGGCGCGGTATTTCTGACCGGCAGCAGCAATTTCGTTGGTGACTGGATTCGTATCGAAGACCATCGTGCGGATGGCCGCGGCGGTGGCTTCGCTGTGCAGGACACGTCGAATCTGATCTTGCGAGGCGGCCCGGGTTTGTCCTGTGCTGGAGCCAGTTGTCCTGGAATTTTCGGCACCAGAGGAATTACCGAGGGCGAGAATGCCACGTTGATCGGGGGTGCAATCTATGCCGACACAGGGGGCAATGTAGATGTGCGCCAAGCGCATATTTTCGACAATTTCGCCAACAACGGATCGGCATTGCATGTCAGTGGCAGCACCAGCAGCGCTGATCTGCGCAGTGTACTGATTGCGCGCAACGTTTTGTATGGCGTTGACAACGGTACCTCGACGATTGAACTCACTTCCTCGGCAAGCGCTCAACTTCGCTACCTCACCATGGCTGGGAATTTTCGCGCCAGCGCGCAGTTTCCGGGGATCGAGCAGGCGTTGTCGAGCATTCGCGCCAATGGCAGCGCAAGCACAGTCGAACTGCGCAACAGCATTCTGTGGAATGACGGTGTGCAGTTGCTGCGTTTGCTGGTCGGAGCAACGGTAACCCGCAGCTGCGTGTTTGGGCACGAGGCGCAGAGCGGCGCCGCGGACGCGACCATCGATCCTGGATTTGTTGATACCACGGGTAGTAATCCAGATTTTTCGCTGCTGCCAAGTTCGTCAGCGATTGACCGCTGCGCCGCTACTGGCACCAATGAGGCCGATATTTTTGGACGCGCGCGGCCACAGGATTTGCCCAAGCCGAATTTTGCGGGGCCGTTTGATGCCGGCGCTATTGAAGCGTTGCCGGATGATTTGTTTAGCGATGGATTTGAGAGCTAGTAGCATCGAGTGGGAGCGAACGCACCTCCCTGTGTAGGAGCGTACCCGGCCGCGATAAACACTAGGCAACGTCAATTCGCGCCTAGGTGCGCTCCTACCGCGTGCCGGCGCGCTCTTGGCCTCGACAGCCTCAGGGCAGGTCTTCGAAACTATTGCCAAACAACAGATCGCCAGGCGCAACAACCGGTCGATCAAGTTGTAGCAAATAGGCGCGCAGCGCGTCGCGATCAACGACCGAAGCAGTCAGGGCAATGCGATGCGGCGCGGCGGCGCTCAGGTCGGCGGCGTTGCTGATCAGAATCTCGTCGACTGCCACGTACCACGCGGCTGCCTCAACGGCGATGGTGTTGCTGGCACCGGGGTTCAGCGGCACATCTTCGAGTCTGGCGGTGTTCCAGTTGGTTCTGCGCCAGGGGGGATCATTGCCGGCGGGCGACAACAACAGGGCGTGTGATACGCCATTCACCAGCACATTCACCTGCGCCACATTTGACGAGTTGCTGTAGCGCAACTCAATTGCACCCAGACCACCACCGGCGCCGTCGACACCGCTGAAGGTCAGACGCTGTCCGCTTGCGGCGAGTAGCACAAAGGCCTGGCCGCGCACGCTGTTGTCGTTGTTGAGATCGACAAAGTTGGCGACCAGTCCCGCACCGCCCGACAATGCCCCGGATTCCGCGGTAAGGCGCGTTCCTCCGGCGACACGGAACACCTCGTCGAGTGATGCAGCCGAACCATCATGGAAATAGGGCGCGGTCTGCCAGAGACCGTACAGCGTAGATGTGTCGATGCCGTTGAGAGCCCCGCCGAGCCGGCCACCAGAGGTTTCGCGCAGTGTGCCGACGTTGTGCAACGGGCCCGCACCGACGCTGCTGTCGGTGAATCGAGGCGAGGTATGGCAACCAGCGCATCCCAAAGTGGAGAACACGGATGCACCCGCGATTGCCGCTGCAGTCATGCTGCCGTCGCTATTGCGATGCGGGCTGCGCGGCACGCTGTTGGCACTTAGCGAACCTACATATGCCGCAAGTGCATCCAGCTGCGCGCTGCGCCCTGCCTTGGCGGCCCCCAATGGTGCGGCAGTTGCGGAGTAATCGCTGTTGCTCATGAAGCCGCTGCCACCGAAGAACAATCGCATATCGCCTTCAAAGTCCTGAATCTCGTCAAAGTTGGCGCTCCAATGCACGTTGCCGTGTGCCATTCCGCCGCGGCCCTGCAAGGTGGTCGTGTTGCGCAAGCCTTCACCGCGACCGGTGAAATCCCAGACACGTCCGTCGTGGCTGCCATCGAGATGACAGGTGGCGCAGCTGATATAGCCCTCCGCGCTCATGCGCGGATCGGAGGCGTTGTAGAAAATCGTCTTGCCGAGCAAGACCTGAGCGCCGAGCGGCTCGACCGCAACCGTACCGATGCTGCTTGCTGCGACAGCGACATTGCCGAGACGAAACAAGGCATCGGTTTCCAGCACGCTAACGCTGCGCCCCATCAGGTTCTGCACGAAGCTGCGCCGTGTTGTTGTGTCGCTGCAAATACCTTGCGGAGCGGCACCGGCCT
>JAWXCG010000084.1:0-5200 GCA_034440555.1 Pseudomonadota bacterium | reverse complement strand
GGTGTTGTTGCTGATGTTCACAGAGGCACCAATCGCACCAACCAATTCCACGCCGGTCATGGTGGTGGCTACGAACGAGAGAATATTGCGCAAGCTGTTACCACTGACGCTGATGCCGTTGGCACCATTGATCCAGATGCCCTTGGTGTAAACAGTGGACGCCGGGGCCGTGAAGGGCGGGGCACCGACCAAACTGCCGGCTGCACCAATCAGGTTGTCGCTGATCGTCAGAGTTGTCGCAACCGAGGCGGCTGCGCCGTTGAATACGATGGCCCGCG
Organism: Pseudomonadota bacterium; assembly: GCA_034440555.1. GTDB lineage: Bacteria > Pseudomonadota > Gammaproteobacteria > Xanthomonadales > Ahniellaceae > 0-14-3-00-62-12. Next base: position 4,922 of record JAWXCG010000084.1, on the reverse strand, counting down.
CCGCCTGATTAATCGCGTTGTTGCTGATCACCAGATTGTTGATCGTGGTGCCGCTGATGGCCGTGTTTGCCGTAACTGAAGTAATGGCGGTAGGCGCATCCGTTGCCGATGCACCGCCATTGCCGCCCGCATAGATGACAAAACTTGAGTTCGAGGAACTGGTCGCTAAGGTGATCGCTGCAGCATTGCCGTTGGTGACATTGCCATTGAGCACCAGGTTTCGAATGGTGTTGTTGTCGGCGCTGATCACAGTGGATGCCACCGTTGAGGTCGCAATTCGAATGACTGAGCCCGCAATCGCCGTCGTAGTGTTGGTGTTGTTGATGGTCAGGTCGCGGTTGGTGCCTGCGGTATTCGGGTTGTCGCCATCAATGGTGACGTTATCCGCACCCTTGAGCTGAATGACGCCAAAGCCCGTCGCCGGATTGCCGGTAATCGTCAGGCCATCCACCAGCGGACGAACTCCGACTGCGGTATACGCCGCCGCGCCCGCGCCACTGCTGTTGAGCGTTGCCGGGGTCGTGCCCTCGGTGGTGCTTAGACAGACTTCAACGTTGATCGCGCCTTGATGGGTGCCAGCGTTGATTGCGTCGAATGCTAGTTTCAGCGTGGTATAGCCAGTCGGACCGAGTGTCCCGGCCGTCGCCTCCACCTCTACTGCCGAGACGGTATCGCAAGTGCCGATCACATCGGGAGCAGCAATAGCAGCGCTGCTCGCCCCAAGAAACCCAAACGTCATCGCGATGGTTCGAATCGACCTGGTAAGGCTGGAGCGCGCAGATAGCGCGGTCGAAAAACAGCTGAAACGCTGCATGAGCATGTAAATTCCCCGGCGAAGTGACACTTCAAGTGGATACGGCATTGCACGGCCCCGGCGCGCGCTGCGCCTCCCAGCAGGGTTGGCAATGTGCGGCTTTCTACCACGAAGTCAGCGGCTGTGCAGTACGAAAACGTAGTCAACGAAGCTGCTACGCTTCGCGATCGGATTTTGTTCCGGGGCCGGGCTCGGCCCATCGCAACCCTGGACAGTCATTGCTCCCGCTCCATCAGGAACTGTCTCTTAACCACTGTCGAGTGATGTGCGACGGCAAGACGTGCGCGTCGATTTCGAAAACAGGGGTCACGCCCACCGACCTCTTCGTCGAATGGCACTTACTTAAGGCTGTTGAGCCGGTGTGGGAGGCCTGGTCAGGCCGACCGTGCCTTCCGGGGCACCGCGAAGATTGAAATTCTCAGGGTATTTGTCGCGCCTTCCTGCGTTCCCACAACTTTAAGTAAGTGCCATTCACCTCCGAGTCCAATTGCGCAACCACGAACATCGCCGCCGATCGCGCCGCGATCTGCCGCGGCTCCAGCATCAGGATGCGACCCCGCATCCACGGCGCCTGCAGCAAAACCAACGGTAGCTGCGTGGTCTGCCCGCATTCGGCAATGCATCCAGGACCAGCGCGGCGTTGCCTGCAAACTCGCAATCGCATCGGGCAGCAGCGCCGAAATCGGGAAGAGTGGAGGGTGACTCATAGCGCCATTGTCGAATTGGAACCCGCGTGACTGGGGCGCGTTCAGCTGTTTTTACAATGTGCCCCAGCGAATATCAGTCGGCGCACTGGGTCGGCAATACCCCCGGCCAGCACGAAATGCAGGTGCGGCGCGGCGCGTGTAGGGCCGCTCATACTGCGCAACTGACGGACGCTTTAAGCGAAGTATTCCGTGCGCAAATTTGAGCGCATAATACGCCGCGCAGGGCTGAGGCAAGTGCCGAATCTTGCAGTCTGTTCTGCAAATTCAGTGTGTGCCTGCAGCAGATCGCTGGTCCTGGCATCGAACAACCGTACCGGGGGACAACCGTATTGGGAGTTAGATCATGACCAATTTTCGCTTCAAGCTTGTGCTGCAATTCGTACTTGTGGTCGTTGTGCTGGCGGTTTCGATTTCACCGGCCATCGCCGCTCGCTCATCGTCACCGGATCCTGCTGCCCTACCGCTGCTGCGCATGCCCGGCGGTCCCGATGGTTTTGGCTATACCTGGCTCAACAGCGCAGATCCGGGCGGGCCGGTCTTCAGCTGGATTGATATTTCTGCAACCGGCACGCTGGTGACCGGGCTCACCGACGATAACTCGGTGGCAGCAATCCCCTTGCCGTTTCCATTTCGCTTTTACTGGGCCGATGCCCAGCAGATCAAGATTGGCTCCAACGGCTGGATTGCTTTTGATTCCTCAGTGTCCAACATCGCCAGTTGTTTTCCGGCGCTGCCGACTGCCGGGGGTGCGGGTGACAACTACCTCGCACCGTTCATGTCCGATCTGATCTTCAATGCGCCGGGAGGCACTGGCGAAGTTCGCTATCTGATCGACACGCTCAACCAGCGCGTTATTGTGAGTTTTCTCAATGTGCCTTACTGGCAGGCGGCTGCACCGGGGTTCTTCGGCAGCAACACGTTTCAGGTCATATTGGATGCGGTAACGCGGCGCATTACCTATCAGTACATGAACCTGACAGCACCGGCGCTGACTGCAGCCTGCAATGATCTGGTCGGCGGCATCGAGAGTCCCCAGGGCGGGTTTGGGCTGGGCTTGTTTCTGGACGCACTGCCTGCGGCCAATTCGGCGATCGAGTTTACCTACCCCAACCCGCCGTTGATTTCGGTAATCGATCCAACCCCGAATGCGGTTCAGAACGCCGCCAGCGCCGGAATCTTCGTGGCCGCCAACACGCCGTTGACCCTCAATGCCACGGTGACCAACGACGGTGACAGCTCTACAACATCGGCAGTCACCGCACGCGGCCGGGTAATCACCAGCGCCGCCGCCACAATCTACGATCAGAATGTTTCCATTCCCGCGCTTGCCGGCGGTGCCAGCACACCCGTCACCTTTGTTCCCGACGCGACCCTGCCCGAAGCGCACTATGCATTCCAGGTCGACGTCAGCGGCGGCGGTGATATCAATCCCGGCAACAATCTTCGGCAGACCGAAATTGCCGCGGTGGCTACCACCGGCAATGCCATCGTGTTTGACTACGTCGGCAGCGCAAGCGCCGACGGCGGCCAGAATTGGACCAACACCGTTGGCGGTATTGATACCGAGGGCATGGCCGTGTTGTTCGTGCCGCCCGTTTCAGGCCTCGTCGCCACGTCGATTTCGGCCTGGATCGATAGTTTCGTCGCGACCGGATACAAGTTGCGGCTGGTCGACAACGACGGCCCCGGTGGGCTGCCCGGCACAATGCTGCGCGAAGTCATCGTGCCCGCAGGCCAAGTGATTCAGGACACCTGGCAGAACCTGCCGATTACACCCACCGCGGTCGACAGCGACGGTTTCTATGTCGTCTGGATCGACGAAGGCAACATTGGCCTTGGCACCCACAGCGTAGCGCCCATCTCGCGCCGCTCGCTGGAGTTGGTCGGCGGCTCGTTTGCAACCTGGCGCAGCAACAGTTCGCTCGACGTCCTGTTGCGCGCAACCTTGTCGTTATCCGATGACATCTTCCGCAATGGATTTGAGTAGACCGATGCTAGGCGGGGCGCGCGCCGCAGATTGAACAGCTGCGGTGTTCAATGGATTTGAGCGTTCCGTCGGTTTACGAATCGACGAAACGCGGCTCGAGATCGGCGAGGTGACGCGGAACTGGTTCGCCTTCTCGCCTTAGCTTGGCTATTTGCGCCTGCGTGCTGAAGCTGCCGCGTATCGAACCGTCATCGAGTGTAACGTGCCAGTCCGCAAGCTCGCTCAGCGGCAACGAATGCGATTCGGGAATCGCGCCTTGTTGCCATAGCGGCGGCGTTGCCAAAGATACCTTCATCTCGTCCTGGCCCAGCTCCAACAACTGTCCCCAAAGGTGTTCGGTCGGATTTCCATGCGTCTGGAACGGGAAATTCACCGCAACTTCGAAGTGCGATGCTTCGAAGACCTGCCGCATTGTGTCGAGCGAGGTTCGAGCTTTGCGACGGGCCTCCAGCACCAGGGGATCGATCGAATGAATAGCAGCAGCTGGCGCGCGCGCTGTTAAATCCAAACCGCGCGTGCCACACGTACGCCGCGGCCGGCGATCCGAAAACGACAAGCCAGATCACCGCGCTCCATACGGATGGCCGGTCGCCATTGCCGAAGGCGGATGGGTCGCCAAAAAGCACGTCCCCAAGAGCGAACAGCGTAAAGACGAGCACCGCAGTGCCAACCAGACTCCCGAAGAATTTCGCCATCCGTCCGCGCAGGACACAGGCCATTGCAATACTCAGACAGAAGCCGCCAAATCCATAGGAGGCGACCGCATTCTCTGCCCCGGGTGCAATCAGGATCATCACCACACCAAACAGGGTGGCGAAAATGGCCAGAACAATCCGCACGCCCAGACCGATCGAACGATCGCTCGGTGCCCGAGGCTCTTCGAACCTCCAACCGTTCCAGGTCACCTGCGCAACCCACGGTTTTTGCTCCGCGAATCCTTGCGGACCAGCACTGGCAAAGTCCAGATTGGACCTGATCTGCTCCAATGTGCGGTCGCTGATCACAGCGCCGTCTTCGAGCGAACCAAGCCGCTCAAGGGCATCATCTGCGACTTGCTCAATCCATTCCGGATCAATCCCCTCGCCGAGATTCTCCACGCTGACTATGTGACCGCTCTCCTTGTTGCGGCTAATGCGAAACCGGGTGCTTGGAAAGGCTGGCGATCGATCATTTTGTCCACTGCCTGGAAGCTCAAACAGAGCTTCGCCATCGAGATGCAACACGCCGCCGTCGGGCAACTCGACAAAAAAATGTGCGTCATGACCATCCACACCAAGCACCAACAAAACCCTGCGTGCTTCATAGTCGGATTTCTGCAGCAAGCCATCCCTGTCGAGTTTTGCCAGCTTCTTTTGATAGCGCCGTTGCGCCGTAGCGGAGTAAACCCGAAGCAAGATGAAGATGAGTCCCGCTC
>JAWXCG010000083.1:0-6686 GCA_034440555.1 Pseudomonadota bacterium | reverse complement strand
TTGTGGGAGCGGCCGCTCCCACAATTCAGCCGCCTCAGAAAATCAGCGTCTATGCTTCATCCACGCACTGATTGCCGGTGGCACCTCGCGTTGCGCGCGACCACTGACATAAATGCCGATGTGCCCGCCCTTGAAGCTTAGCTCGGTGTAGTCGCGACTGCCGATGATGCCTTTGAGCGCACGTGAGGCATTGGGCGGCACCAAATGGTCCTGCTCGGCGAAGATGTTGAGTACTGGCATGGTGATGCGTTTTGGATCGATCTTCTTGCCGCCGATCTGCAAGCCGCCCTTGAGCAGTTTGTTGCCCTGGTAGAAATCCTTGATGAATTGGCGGAAGGCTTCGCCGGCCTGATCGGGCGAATCGAAGATCCACTTTTCCATACGCAGGAAGTTTTCGAGCTCGACCGGATTGTCGAGGATGTCGGTCAGTCCCACGTACTTCTGCTGCAGCAGACGGAACGGCTTGAGCGTCAGATAACACCAGTTCATCAGCTCGGCCGGCACGTTGCCCAGAGTATCGATGAAGGCATCGACATCCATCTCCTGAATCCAGTGCGAGAGCATATTGTCCGGAGTCTGGAAATCCACCGGCGTTACCATCGTGATCAGGTTGTGCACGGTTTCTGGATAAAGACTGGTGTAGCAGATGCTGAAGGCGCCGCCCTGACAAATGCCCAGCAGGTTGATCGCCGGCACCGCGCAGCGCTTGCGCACCACATTCACGCAGCGGCGGATGTAGCCATTGATGTAGTCGTCCAGGCCCAGATAGCGATCACTGGGATCTGGATAGCCCCAGTCGATCAGATACACGTCGTGGCCGGCGGCGAGCAGGCTCTTGACGATCGAGCGATCGTCCTGGAGATCAACCATGTACGGCCGGTTGACCAGAGCATAGACAATCAGCAGCGGTATTTTTTCAGTGGCTCTGGGTACCGACGCGCCATGTTCTGAGGTAAAGCGATACAGCACCATCTTGTCTTCACTGTATACCGCTTCCTTGGCGCTGACACCGTAGTGCACTTCGGGCAGCGCGCGCAGTGTCTGCGCGCCGCGGGCAAGTTTCTCGCCAAACTTGGCGAGTTCTTGGGCGACCTGGTCGGGTTGCAGTCGGATCGGTCCGAGCATGTTGGCGTTCCTCAGGCGAGACGGTTGAGTTGACGACGGGCAGAGGTGGATTTATTGGCGGAGTTGCTGCTCTTGCTCGTGCGCGATTTGCCGGGTTTCACCGATTTAGTCGCTGCGGGTTTTACCTTGATCGCGACCTTCATCGCAATTTTCTTCGCGACCTTCTTCTGAGTCTTCTTCGCAACTTTCGTGGCAGCGGTTTTCACCGGCAGCGCAACGACTTTCCGTTTCTGTTTCGATGGTACGGCTTTGCGCCGGGCGGCGGACGTCGGCGCAACAGTCCTCGCCGCTGGCGCTGCGGTTGAATCCGCAGTCTCGAACCGGTCCTCCAGCTCGCGCATGCGCCGACGCATGTCCTGCATGCGCTGATGCACCGAGTTGAGCTCGGTGCGTGTCGGCATGCCGAATTGTGCGGTCTGGCGTTCGACTTCGGCCTGCATCAGCTGACGCATTCGCATCTGCCGGTTGACCAGGTTGCCGTACGCGCTACGGAACTCAGCGCTCAGCGCCACTTCCGCGTAAGCGTCTTCGGCGGCGTCGATCCACAGGTCATAGACCGCACGCAGCGACACCAACTGACGGCCTGGTTCCTCACGTTCGGCGAGCTTGAGTTCAAGCTTCTCGTAGCTGAGCTTGCTGGCGCGCAGCATCTGCGCGTTGTAGGCGGCCATCGCCTCCTGGTATTCCATGTACGCCGTGCCTAACTGTTGTGCACGTTCCTGTTGCTCGCGGGTGTGGCCAAAAACCGGCATGGCCAGCATGCTCTTCATTTCACCCTTGAAGGCATCGGCAGGATTCGGCATACCGGCCATGAACTGCTCCAGGCCGCGCGCACCATCACTGCCCAGTCCCTGAAACAGATGCAGAAATGGGTTATTGCCCTCGAACATGGGACCGGCCGATTGCTTGAACAGAGCCGACCAGTCGTCGACCTTGCCCGGAATGCCTCCGCGCGCTGCAATCTGCGCAGACAGTCCTTGCACCCATTCCAGAAATTGCTTGCTGCCGCCGAGGAAACGCTCGACTGCGGCGTTGTTCTGTCCGCCTTGCTGGTGACCAAACACCTCGCCAAAACCTTTCAGCGGATCAGCCGCATTGAATCCGGCCGGCGGCGTGTACTGCTTTGCGCCCTCCAGCAACGAGGACCACCATTGCTGATGCAATGCCTGCCAATCCTGGATCGACTCGGGTGCTTTGGTTTTCGCGCTCATCTCACTCTCCTGCGTAAGGCGGGCATGCTAGCGGAACTGGTATGACAGCTGCGATGTGGCACGTACAGGGGGTTTGTCGAACCGTAGCGCAATGCGCGCGCGGCGGCATCCATGGCGCCTTGCTGCCAGTGGCGCTGGTCATCCTGCGCGGTCTGGGCCAGGCGCGATCAGACCAACGAATCAACGGAGTGCGCGATCGAGAGCAAGCTGGCGCCCCGAAAATGACCAACGTGACCACAGAAAACCGTGAACCGATCTGTGCATCACTGGCGTCGCGCAGGGCGTCCAACGCACGCGCCCGTAGCGGACAATCAGCGGAATCGATTCTTCATGCTCTTGTTGAGTTCGGCGAGCGCCTGCTGCGAATTGCGGCCATCCTCTTTGGAAAAAACGATTTCAGTGCTGCACTTCGGACAGCGCTTCTTCTTGCCGGGCACCATTTCCTTCACCTTGACCTTCATGACGTTCGCGCAGTTGGAACAGGTGATGCTGGTTTCGAGATCCATAAGATAATTCCATTAGAGTCGGGCGCAGCATGACAGGAGCGCCGCACAACGGCGATGAAGAAGGCTCTTGGCGGTCCCCCATATCTCACCGCGAGACACATCGACCAAGCTTTCGCCCTCCACGCCTTCTGCACTTCCTGCTCGCGCTCGGTGTTGATTCCCGCCCGCATCTTCTGCTGACGATCGGCGGGTTGACTGTTGAGCCAGGCGAGCGTGTCGGCAGCCGTCATTGCCAACGGTCGGAAGCTGAGGCCAGCGGCGAGGGCGATTGCAACCACGATACGATTAAAGCCGGCGTTCTCGGCATTACTCTGGAAAAAATGCGTTGCTTGGGCACACACAGCCAAGCAGGTGCGCGTTCCTCACCGCAGGTTCGCTGCGCACTTTTTTGGGCTGCAGGACGAGCGCAGTGTCGTGCTTTTCAGGGCAGGTTGCCCTGCCTCAACTCAGCTCCAGGTCGCGTCACGCTGATCATCTAGGTGGCAATGTGACCGGGTAAGCGGCTGGCCGCACCGCGGACTGCTAAGGTACCAACCACAACGCAGTCAAGTGTCGCGTACGCCGCCACCAGAACGGTGCCAGCGCTGCAGCGCGATGCCGATTGAGGGAGCCTCTGAACACTCCGGAGTCGCGAGCCCCCTGAGTCAGAGGGCGAAAAACCGCAGGTTTTTTCGGGTTTGGCAAGCAACAAGCTGTGTGGCGAAGACGAAGTAGTGACTTATTCAGACCTTCCTGAGGGGGCATCAGATGGCCGAAGAGACAACAAAGAAAAAATCAGCGCTCAGCCTGCTGGAAATCGGACTGTTCGGGAAGACTTTGCCGTGGTACTGGACGCCGATTTTTGTGGCGACGCTGTTGGTCAGTATGCATCTGATGGTGAAGCTGCAAATCAAGAACGCGACGTTTTCATTTCTCGACGCATTTTCCGGCTGGGGCGAGGGCGCATTCAAAAACTCCTCGTATTCGCTTGGCGGTCGTCTGCAGTCAACCGACCTTACGATCACGCCGGGCGAATCCGAGCCGAGTACGGTGATCCGCATTCCGCAGGTGACCATGCAAACGCCGGGCTTCTTCTGGCTGCTGCGCCGGCAGATTCCAAGTTTCAATCTGGGCTGGTCGATTTTCGGTGGCAAGTCCAAATTGAAGGCTGACCACGACAATCAGTATCCCCCTACCGGACAGCTGAGCATCCTGTTCGAGCGGATCGATTGGGGCGATGTCGGCATGCAGGCGGTATTGCCGGACGTGAGCTGGGTCGGTGCGTATAGCGGTGCCGCCTTCGAAGCCGCCGGCTGCAGTGAGGACTGGTGGTGGCATCGAAACGAATTCGCCGACAAATTCAAGATGGCAGAACCTGCCGGCAATATCAGCCTGCTGTTCCGCACCGAGGGCGAGCAGATACTGGTGCAGACGCTTGAGTTCGGTTCGCCAGAAACTTCGCACGCCATCATCGAACGCCGTTTCGAGCTGCCCCAGGCCGACGACTTTCTCGACACGCCGGCTGAGGAATGGCGCACCATGGACGTGCGCTGGTCGTTTCGTGACCACGGGTTCAACAAGGCGCGCAATCGCTACTGCGCACAGCAGGCGGGGATCACCGAGGCCGAATTCATCGAGCGCCACATCGCCGTTGTCGAGCGCCTGATGGCGACCAAAGGGAACCAGTTTCCGCGTGCCATGTGGCTTGCATACAAGCGTTATGCAGAAGGTGGCAAAGAGTTGGTGTGGCAGTCCAACTACGGCGAGGGCGTGGCCTGGGAAGACATCAACAACAAGCGCGGCGTGGCGCTGCTGGAGGCGATCAACGCAAGCGTCCACGTCGAAGGATTTCCGCGTGTGCCGTATCAGCCAACCGGAATCCCGATCAAGCCGCTGCCCGAAGATGGCGACTATGCGTCGGTGTACCAGGTGTTGCAGATGGAGAACGGCGGCAGCGCGATACCGATCAGCCCGCTCGCTGAGCCTACGGCTATGCCAGCAGGGGACCCGGCGGCAGTCGCTGCCAGTGGCTTGCTCGACCCTGCGTCGGCGCCGATAGTTACCACTGCGGGGACAGCGCTTGTGGCTGCGCCGGCAGGCGTGACGACCACCGAAGCGCCGCCTGGGCCAGCACCACTGTCTGCAGGCATCGAATTGCCGAGTCGCGAACTGGGCAAGCATCTGGGAATCTACGTCCGTGTAGAGCTCAGCAATGGGCGTAGCTACGTCGGTGCGGTCGCCAGCAGCGGTGCCGAGGCGGTGACGTTGAGCGTGCGCATGCGCAGTGGGCAGGCCAGTCTGGCTTTACCGCACAAACGCATCCGGCGCGTCACCACGATGTAGCCTGGTGCCGCTGCGCGTTCGATGAATGCGCCAGACAGGCGCGCGTGATGCGATGATTGCAAATCGCTGCGGGCCGATCCGCGTGCGCAGCAGCAATCGGGACTGCATTGATAATGGCCGCGCTGGATTCCATGCAGGAAATGCCCGGAGACGACCGGACCGGACCGGACCTGCCCGGCGTTCTGGTCTATCGCGCCAGCCGCCTGGAGGCTTTGCTGACGCCGCTGGAAATGCTGCTGCGCGATTTTCCGCCACAGAATGTACTGACACCGCAAACCATCATCGCCGCGCATCCGGGCATGAAGCACTGGCTGGTTGGCGCGTTGGCGCAACGGCGCGGAGCGCGCGGGATCGTCGCCAATACGCGCGTATTGCTGGTCAGTGACTGGCTCGATGAACTGGCGCAGTCGTTGCTCGGCGAAGGCGCGATCGCATTGTCGCCGTATCGTCGCGAGCACCTGCGCTGGCGCATTCACCAAGCGCTGGGCAAGATCGATCACGACGAGATTTCCGGTTACTTGCAATCCGATCATGTGCACAGCGGCGATGCAGCGCGCCGCCGCCTGCAGCTGTCGGACCGTCTGGCCCGACTATATACGCAGTACATGGTGTATCGGCCGGACTGGCTGCAGGCTTGGCAACAGGGCCGAGCGGCGGGTCCGGCAAGCTTCCAGGGGCCACTGTGGCGATTGCTGCGCAATCAGATCGGAGTGCCGCATCGTGCCGAGCGACTGAGCGAACTTGTTGCGCAGTTGCGGATTCAACAAAGCGCGACCATCACTGAACCTTTGCATGTGTTCGGCCTGAGTCATCTGGCGCCGGTTGAGCTGCACGTACTGCGCGCGATTGCACATCAACGTCCAGTCGCGCTGTATGTCCCGGATCCGTGCCGCGAATACTGGGGCGGGTTGCGCGGTGAGCGTGCGCAACTGCGCGCATTGGCACAGCAACCGGTCGATGGTGATTTGCAGCAGGCACTGTTGCAACTGGATCATCCACTGCTCGCCAACTGGGGTCGCATGGGTCAGCACTTTGTTCTGGCCTTGAACGAAGGCGAGGACGCAGTCCGGGTCGATACGCGACACTGGGAAGACCTGCAGACCGGCGATGCGGCGCGGCCGTTGTTGGCCCAGGTGCAGGAGAGCGTGCGTCGCCTGCACGATGCCACGCTGTTGACGCCAGCCAGCATGCTGCACGCCGCGGCGATGGCCGATCGCAGCCTGCGCATCCACGCCTGCCACACGCCGCTGCGCGAATTGGAAGTGCTGCGTGATGCACTGTTGATGGAGTTGAAGCAACGTCCCGATTTGCAGCCTGGCGACATCGTGGTGATGGCGCCGGACATTCAGCGCTACCTTGCGCTGCTGCCTTCCGTATTCGGCGCGTCCAGAGCGCCGAGCTGGCAAAGTACGTCCGGCGCGCCCGGCAACCGCGATACCGTGTTGCCCTACGCGATTGCCGATGCAGCAGTGGCATGCACGCATCCGGTATTTGTCGCATTCCAGGCGCTGCTGGCGGTGCC
>JAWXCG010000082.1:0-5411 GCA_034440555.1 Pseudomonadota bacterium | reverse complement strand
TCGTTCGTCGATTGCGTTCGTTCGTCGGGTCAGTTCGTTCGTCGGATCAGTTCGTTCGTCGAGTGAGTTCGAAAATCGACTGAGTGCGGTCGTCGATCAATTTTGGTTGGCAGCCGAAACAGTCTGGACACGTGAGCGAATAATCGCGCTCGCTGGCAGCTGCGTCAGTGCGCTGTCGAACACAGGTGATCGCAGTCGGGCTGTAACTCAACGAACCAACGCGCAGTTAGGCATTCACTTGCGATTTAGACCCGGCGCCGGCGCGAGCACAGCGTGCACGTGCAGTGGAACGCGTCATCGGCCGGCGTCGCCTGTCGCGCTTCACGAGATCTTCAATTGCGTTTCAGGCGGTCGAAGTTGAACAATGCGGCGCATGGATGCCGCCTCCCCAACAAGGCATCGCGAAGCAGCTCCGCGCCGATCAGGCTATAGGTGATGCCATTGCCGCCGTAGGCCATGGCGAAGTGCACGCGTGGACCGTGTTGCTCGTGGGTTCCGAAAAAGGGTAAGCCGTCCTCGGTCTCGGCGAAGGTGCCGGCCCAGGCAAACGCGATTTTGATCGGCAGTTCCGGAAACATTTTGTTAATGCGATTGAGCAACTTGTTGGCCTTGCCCGCGACACGCGCGTCGCGGCGTAGCGGAATGTCGAAGTTATCGTCCTCGCCACCTACCAGCACACGCCTGTCGGCGGTACGGCGGGCGTAAAGATATGGGCGCGCCGATTCCCACACCAAGGTATTTTGTAACGGCCCCAACGCTCCCGGAATCGGCTCACTGACAAACGCATAACTGCTGCGATTGCTGGCTACGCGCTGCTCCAGCCAGTTCTGGCACTCATAACCGGCGGCGAAAATCAGCTGCTTGCAACGAATGGGTATTCCTTGGTCCGTGGTTACGCGAATGCCGCCGCGAACCGGTTCGAAACGCGCCAGCGCAGTGCGCGCGTGCACACGTCCACCGCGCGACTGCACGCGACCAAGCAGGCGATGCGCAAATTGGTACGGGTCGGTTTCGGCAGCGACTGAAGTCAACAGTCCGACGGGCGCATCGATGCCGAAGCGCGTGCTGAGTGCCGCGCGATCCAGAATCTGCAACTTGAAACCGTTGGCCTGGCGCAGCGCGCCTTCTCTTTCCAGCCGGCGTTTGTGATACCAGCGGCTGGCGATGTACAGACTCTGCATCGGCTGGAAGTCGATGCCGCGCAGGGTTTTTGCGAGTGTGCGCAAGCTGCCGACGGCACGCTCGCAGGATTTGTATGCCAGCAGCGCATCGCTTTCGCCAAAACGTTCGCGCAGCTCTTGCATCTCAGTGTCGATCTCGTACTGCAACAGGGCAGTGCTGGCAGACGTGCTGCCCCAGCCAGCTTCACGGCTATCTATCACACACACGCTCATGCCGGCGCGCGTCACGTGGTCTGCGATCAACGCTCCGGTGATGCCGGCGCCGACGACTAGTGCGTCGCACTCGATCGGCTGGTGCAGTCGTGGAAAGGCATGCAGCAGCCCATTCTTGATCACCCAAAATGGTGATCCGCTGCTCAAGTCCATGAGCACACCCGGTAAATTTGCTGAGCTTGCATCCGGACGCTTTTTTGGTGACGACGTTCCGACCCGTGGTCAAATTCAAGCAACGTGTCGACAAGCCTGCACTTGCCGTACCCGAACTTGGCGTACCCGAAGTTGGCGTATCCGGTAAAATCCTTCATCCAGTTATCCGATGCGTTGCCGTTAATTTTCGCCGCGCGAGAGTCAACTCGCGCGCGACAAAACAGATTGGCGAACAACGATCGGGTCGTCAGTGCGGTTTCGCACATAGATTCAGCCGCGAGCAGCCATGATGAGGGCATGCGCGGTCTGGGCATGCACAAGGTAGCGATCAGCGGCCTTGCACGAGCGATATGTCGCCGCTCGCGGTTGAGAGCTCTTCCGCGCTGACTCTCCTGACGCCGCGCACGTTCTGCGCCAGCTCGATCGCGCGCGCGCGTTCGCCATCGCTGTTCACGCGTCCTCTCAGCGACACAACGCCAGCATGGGTATTCACGGTGATATCGGAAGCGTTGACCCTGCGCGAGTACATGAAGCTGGACTTGACCTTGGTCGTGATCCAGCCATCGGCAATGCCATGGCCTTCCTGCGTCACGTCGGCCCGGATTTTTCCCGCAGTGCTTTCATTACTTTCATAGTCCACGACTTCGGTATGCCCGTCGTCCGCTAAAGTCGCGGGCGCGTTGTCCTCGCTCACCACAACAATCTGATTGTCGACTTCCTTCACACCGTTGACAGCAAGCGCAATTTGTTTGGCCAAGTCCTTGTTGACTTCCTCAGTAACCGTGCCAGTCAGGGTGACCATGCCTTGCTGTGCCGAGACGTGTAGTTCGCTGGCGCGTAAATACGGGCTCAGCGCGATGTTTGAACTGATCTGCGCCTCCTGAGCAGTGTCAGAGACTTGATGAGAAGCGTTGTCGTCAGCGACGGCGGCGCCCATCATGACCATGGACAACCCGATCGCCGCTGCCAGTGTCAACGTGCTGAGTTTCTTGTACATGGCGCACTCCATTAAGGAACCTCTGAACAAGTGCGGAGCGGCGATGGCCCCTGAGTCAGGGGGCAAAAACCGCAGGTTTTTTCCAGCTCCGCTGTTGAGAGCTGGGGTTTGGCAAGAAATAGGCAGTGTGGCGAAGACGAAGTGGTGACTTATTCAGACCTTCCGTAATCTGTACGCTGCTGGTTTTGCAACGAGAGGGAAATGCATCGGATATGATTGTCAGCCGTGATCAGATGCCCCACGCTTTGCCGCATGGATGTCGGGGATTGCACACCAGGATGTCTGTTTGCCGAGGAACGTCCTTACCCGCTTACTCGCTTCGGCATTGCTGATGAAATAGTGCTCTTCCACCATGACGGCTAATTTATGTTCGTTGCCTTCGGACTTGAGCAGCTCGCTTTCGCTCAATCTGTTCCAAGCCAGTTTGGCGGCGCCGACCTGTTGGCTCCAGTTGGCGTTGACTGTGGTCACATTGGTCACATTAGTCACGCTTGGCTCGAGTGCAGGCATCGAATGGTCGGCGCTCTTGGCCGTGAGCCATGAAACCGTTGCGGATTCCCGGAATGGCGTCGACGAAGATGGCAACGTGATATCGGCTTGCGACTTGGCGTTGCGCATCACTTGGTGAGCCGCCGCACCGCGACCCGGGGCGATCCTCGACGATGCCCCATTGCTGAAGATGGATGAAACGGCCTCGCTGGTGAGCGCGACCAATCGGCGAAGATGCTCAGCCGACCAAGCGAAGGGATCGGTCGCGTTCGGATCGCTGCTTCTGTTCATGATGAACTCCGTCTGGACTGCGCTACCTGTGGCCGCTGGTGCTGCGGGCCAACAAAGGATCTGCATGGCGTGGATACATTGGCAGTCACCACGCGCAGCGTCCGTACGCTGCCACGCTTTTGCGTGGCGACGGTTCAGTAACGCAAAAGCTCCATAAGGAAATTCTACGATCGCATAACCGACGCAGCCATGCGGATAGAATTGACTCGCGATCACTCGACTGCGCGAATTCGGCCCCTCATAGTTCTGGATACTGGACCGTTATGCCCAAGCCATTGCCAGATTCCCGCTCCAGTCTGCGTGGTCTCAGCCGACTTACCATCGATGCCATTGCCGAGGTGACCCATCTGGTGGAGGCGATGCACCAAACCATCCTGCGCACGCCGGGCATTCTGGGCAAGGCCACAACCGGTCCGACGAAAGGAATCACGGGATTTGTCTATCGCAGTATTCGCGGCGTCAACACCTTGGTCGGCCGCACGCTCGATGTGTTGCTTGAACGAGTCGATCCGCTGCTGGGCGAACTTAGCGCCGCTCCAGCGACCGAGGTGGCTTTGGCGGCGCTCAATGGGGTGTTGGGCGATTACCTCGCCGAGACACAGAATCCGCTGGCGATCTCCATGAGCCTGCGTGACGACGGACGTCCTTTGCTGCTCGAAGTAGAAGCACTTCGTTCGGCCTTTCCACAACCCACCGACAAACTGTTGGTGCTGGCGCACGGGTTGTGCATGAACGATCTGCAATGGTCTCGACCCGGCTCAGCGCAGGGGCAAACGCTGGTCGACGACACTGATCAGCACGGCAACCTGTCATCGCTGCTCTCCCGTGACTTGGGCTACACACCTGTTCACCTGCATTACAACAGTGGTCGCCACATCTCCAGCAACGGACGCGAATTCGCAGATTTGCTGGAGACGTTGGTGCGGCAATGGCCAATGCCAGTTCGCGAGCTGGTGATTGTCGGACACAGCATGGGTGGACTGGTCAGCCGCAGTGCCTGTCACTACGGTGCCGAAGCCAAGCACGTGTGGTTGCAACGCCTGCGCTCACTGGTATTTCTGGGTACGCCGCACCATGGCGCGCCACTTGAGCGCAGCGGCAACTGGGTCGATGCCATGCTCGGTGCCAGTCCGTACACCGCGCCGTTCGCGCGTCTTGGCAAGATCCGCAGTGCCGGCATTACCGACCTACGCTACGGCAACCTGATAGACGAGGACTGGGTAGGACGCGATCGCTTCGCCCGCTCGGGTGATCTTCGGCGTTCGCTGCCGCTGCCCGCCGATGCACAGTGTTACGTGATTGCTGCTACCACTCAAAAAGCCTTCCGCAACCCAGGCGACCGGACCTTCATCGATCGGCTGCGTGGCAGTGACGCGCAGGGTAATGGTCTGCGCGGCGATGGGCTAGTGCCGGTGCGCAGTGCGCTGGGTCACCACGACGATCCCGCGTTGAGCCTGGTGATTGCCGAATCCCGCCAATGGATTGGGCATGGAATGAATCACCTCGATCTGCTCACGCATCCTGCGGTCCACGAACAGATCGGTTCCTGGCTGAGTCGCCCAGCGACGCGTACATTCTGATTGTCCGCAGAGGGCGTGGTGCAAGCAAGGTCCGTTGCAAAGCGAATCCCACGTGCGGCAGCGCACCGACCGTCGCGGCAGCAACGCTTAATCTTTGCTCGCTCATCGGGCAACGCTGCTGGCGCGGTTCAGGCGTCGCCCATCGGACCAATCGTTGTCAGCGATTGCCCGGTTGCAGCGCCGACGAGACGGTGACTGCGATGAGCACCGCTTAACTGACGCATCCGTCAGTCAAGGCCACAACGGAACAGAATAATTAAGGAGTCTTACGATGAACTGGGATATCGCTGAAGGTAATTGGAAGCAATTCAAGGGCAAGGTAAAAGCGCAGTGGGGTAACCTAACTGACGATCAGCTTGACGTCATCGCCGGCAAGCGCATTGAGCTGGCCGGCAAGATCCAGGAAACCTACGGGATCACCACCGAAGAAGTCGAGCAACAGATCAAGGACTTCGAAAAAGCCAACAAGAACTAACTTCCTGGCGCTCCAGGTGCCTGAAAGCACTG
>JAWXCG010000081.1:0-10465 GCA_034440555.1 Pseudomonadota bacterium | reverse complement strand
GTGCCTGCGGTCTGACGATCGCAAGTGCCGACAGCGTCATAACTTTACCCAAATCCACTCCGCGGCTAAAGCGGCTACTGGACTGTCGATATGAGGGTTCCTTATTTGACCGCTCGTTACTTAACCAATCCTTCAGCGCGCAAGGCCGCCTGCACCGCCGGCCGCTCGCCGACGCGCTTTTGGAATGCGAGCAGATTCGGGAACGCGGATAGATCGAGCTTCAGATGATTGGCCCAACTGGTGACAGTGAACAGATACGCATCAGCGACGCTGTAGCTCGAACCGAGCATGAAAGGCTGCTCGCCCAATGTTTTCTCGATCAGCGTGTAGCGTTTGCGCAGATATTCTTCGCGTTCTGCACGCACCTCGGCTGATGTGTTCGGGTTGAACAGCGGGCTGTAACTCTTGTGGATTTCGGAATTGATGTAGGTGAGGATTTCCTGCAGGCGATAGCGCGCAAAGGTGCCGTTTGCCGGTGCCAGACCAGACTCCGGCTTGAGGTCGGCCAGATATTGCACGATAGCGGGGCCTTCACTCAGGAGTTCGCCATTGTCGAGCACAAGTGCAGGCACGTAACCCTTTGGATTGATGGAGACAAAGTCCGCGCCGCCTTCAGTTTTTTTTGTCTTCAAGTCGACTTTTTCTAGTTGCAACGCAATGCCGAGCTCGTTGGCGACGATGTGTGGTGACAGTGAGCAGGCGCCTGGTGTGTAGTAAAGCTTCATGGTGAACTCCTTGCTGGTGGGACGAGGCGACGCGCACTGAGCTTGCCCGAATTCGCGCCGCGAGGAAGTGGAAAATCAGTCTTCGATCAGGGCATTCATCAATTCGTGCGCACTGCGATGATGCAGGTTGGGGGCAATTTGCCCGCTCCACAACGAAATCAGATCACTGCGACCGGCCTTCAGTGCAGGGGCACGCAGATGCGATACAAACCAGCTCTGTACCGGAAACGGCGGCGATGTCGCCGAGGGCTGTCCGAGTTCATCGGTCCAGCGGTTGCGAATACCGCGGGCCAGTCGGCCGGTGAAGCTACGCGTGAGTACGGTGTGCTGCGCCTGTGCGCTAAACAATGCTTCGCGGTGCAGATCATGCGTGCCCGATTCAGCGCAGGCCAGGAAGGCGGTTCCTATTTGCGCGGCCTGAGCACCAAGCGCCAGCACCGCGCGTACGCCGCGCGCGTCAACAATGCCGCCCGCTGCAACGACCGGCGCGCGTACCCGCGCGGCAATCAGTTGCACCAGCGTAAAGGTGCCGATCAACGAATCTTCCGCGCGCTGCAAGAATGACGGCCGATGTCCGCCGGCTTCGGCACCCGTCGCGACAATCAAATCCACTCCGGCCGCATCCAGCGCCTGGGCTTCCGCAATCGATGTGGCTGCGCCGATGGTGACGATGCCCAGTCGCCGGCATTCGGCAAGAATACGAACTTCAGGAATACCGAAAACAAAACTGAAGACGGGCGGGCGCGCCGCAAGCAGTGCCTCGATCTGCAGCGCGAAGCTCGGGTGATAACGCTCAGGCAGATCCGGCTTGTGTACCTCGAGTTCGCGATACCAGGATTCAAACAATGCGAAGGCGCGATCGAACTGCGCGCGGGTCAAACTCAAACCACCCGCATCGTGATCGGAAACCCAGAGATTGATCGCAAACGGCGCGTTGGTCAGTGCTCGGACCTCCGCTGTTACATCAGCGACACGGTCCGCGCTCAGACTATGCGCACCGAAGGAACCCAGGCCGCCGAGGTTAGATACCGTCGCGGCCAGCGCGACCGTGGACAAGCCACCGCCGAACGGCCCGAGCACAATCGGGTGCGCGATGCCGAGCAATTGTGTAGCAGTCGGGGCAGCAGCGAGCGTCATGGCGTCTGGATGCGATGGAGTGGGCGTGCATCCTAGCCAAGAATGGTTACCATTGGATACTAGATTACTGGTGGATACGAAAATTTTGTGGTATCCCTGCAGTTACTAAATCACTTCGGATGCCATGGCCGTGCCGTTGCGCCTGCGCAAGACCCGTGTCGCCCCCCCGCCCGGGTGTCCGCTGACCGAATGCATGGCGATGCTGCGCGGTGCCTGGGCGCCGAACGTCATCTGGTACCTGAGCGGCGGACCGCGTCGCTTCGGCGAACTGCGCCACGACATTCCGCGTATCTCAGCGCGGGTGCTGAGCGCGCGTCTGCGCGAACTGGAAGCACGCGGCGTCATCGAACGTCGACTGATCGATTCGTCGCCGCCCTCGGCCGAATACGACTTGACCACGCTGGGTCACGAGCTGGTTCCTGCGATCAAAGCGATTGTGGATGTCGGTACCAAGCTCAAGCACCAGGTCGGTCTACGGCGGCGGTCGACCGCGTAGCGACTTAAATGCCGCCGTGCAAATGCCGCGCCTGTCGCGATGGCAGCGCGCCCGCTGTCTTGCGTGGCCTGGGTGGTGGAAGTTCGCTATCCAATGTTTCGAAGTTCAGGCGGCTGCGACCGCCGGCGGCGCGATAATCTGCAAGCAGTAGCGCGCAAACTTCGATGTCCGGCAATTGGCGCGCCTCGGTCAAGTGCGCATGCAGCAGATGCACCAGGCGTTCGTGCGCCAGTGCGTGGGTCTGGCCGGTTTTCGCGTACAGCCAATCGGCGAGCAGCAGAAAGTGCGCGAATGGCGAGTCCGCGAGCAGCAGCGCCAACGTGCGCGGATAGCGGCCAGAGTTGGCGACAATGTCCCAGTAGCGCGAAAAACGCGACAAGCGCTGCATGGTTGCGAAGTCAATCACACTGGTGGACAGAATGTTGTAAGGCGGGTCCGGATTGAAGCGCAGCGCATAAGCCTCGCCATGGCGCGCTATCGGTGCGCCGCGCAGGCGCTTGAGAATTCCGAACTGGATCTCGTGTGGTGCCAGACGCACCAATCGATTGAAGCCGTCGGCGAAACTCGCCATGTCTTCACCAGGCAGGCCAGCGATCAGGTCCACGTGTAAATGCGCTTGGCTATGCTGGCGCAGCCAGGTGATATTGGCCTCGGCCACTTCGTTCTTTTGCCGCCGCGAAATGCGCGCCTGCACCACAGGATCGAAGGTCTGGATGCCGATCTCGAATTGCAGGGTGCCAGCAGGAAAACGCGCGATCATCACTTTCAGTTTCTCCGGCAAATAGTCCGGGATCAATTCGAAATGTACGAAGCAGGGGTCGTCGGGAGCAACGTCAATCTTGTCCAGGAAGAACGCGAGTATGGCGATCGAGATATCGATCTTCAGATTGAAAGTGCGGTCCACAAACTTGAATTGCCGCGCACCGCGGGCGTGAAGCGATTCCAGCTCTGCCAGAAACGGTTGCAATGGAAATGCCCATGCGGTCTTGTCCAGCGCCGACAAACAGAATTCGCATTTGAACGGACATCCGCGCGACGCCTCGACGTAGAGATAGCGCTTCTGCACATCCTCATCGGTGTACTCCGCGTACGGCAGCAACAAGTCCTTCAGATCGGCCTGGATGCCTGCGATCAATTTGTGCTCGGGCCGTTCGCCGGTCAGCAACTGCTGGCAGAGTGCGGCGAAACTGACATCGCCCCAGCCGCTGATCACATAGTCGGCCAGTGAGCAGATTCGCTGCTCACGCGATTCGTAGCTGACTTCAGGGCCGCCCAACACAATGATCAATTCCGGCGCCACCACTTTCAGTTGTGCCACCAGGCGGGTCGATTCCTCGACATTCCATATATACACGCCAAGCCCCAACACGCGCGGTTGCTCGGCCAGTATTTTTTCGACGATTTCCTCGGTCTTTTGCCCAATGACAAATTCGCGTATGCATGAGGACGCGTGCAGCTCGCCAAGATTGGCGCGCAGGTAGCGCAGCCCAAGCGCAGCATGGGCGTAACGGGCGTTGAGTGTGGACAGCACAATGTCGGTCATCGCGCATTATCCCGGTAGAGGCCCGCGAAAGCACGCTTGAACGAAGACTGAACCATTGCCCAGCCCGAATGGTCCCGCGTCCCGCGAAATGGGGATGCCCCGGATGGTATGCGCGCCCAGACTTGTTGCCGAGTCTATGCATTCGATCCGAGTCGTAGGCCGCGGCACACCGGCTCCGTGTGCAGCGCTGCGCCGCGACTGCTTTTGCTCAATGTTGGATCCGCGCGGCCGTTGGCCGCAGTGTTGGCGGGGCTGGAGACGTCAATGGCGACGTCTGCAGGCCAGTGCCGACGTCGCCGATGTTCGCATCTCCGATTTTCTGTTCGCCACGGTCTCGAATGGCCGCAGTCGTTGCCGCGTAGCGAGCGGGGGCTATGCCCGGCTGCTGCAACGGTTGCCGAGTGCGGCGCGTGCCAGCTCAGTATCGATATTCGAGCGACAACCAAAACTTGTCGGTATCGCGGGCGAAGCTGTCGCTGGAGTAGCGCGCGACTTTGGCCAGCGCTGTGAAGCGCTGTTTGAATGGATAACTCAATGACATGTCCCACTCATCGCCGTAGTCGGCGCCGCCCCGATCGGCATCGAATCGGTGATAAGCAACCAGCCACTGTGTGCTGCCAAGTGGTCCATTGATGGCGACATAGGTATCGACCAGGCCATTGACCGGGGTCGTCAGAAACTTGTCGGCCCAGCCGTTGAATGCATGCAGAGTCGCGAACGGTGTCTGGAATGCGTAGTGGCCATCACCGCCCAGCATTTCGCGCCCGAGCTTGCCAGTGAAGGCCCCGTGCGCGGCTCCGATTTCGATCAGGCTGTAATCTGCGTCGATGATTGCAGCGCCATCGCGCCATTGGGATTGCTTGGCATACTCGATCGCATAGACCAGCTTCCACGGATCGGCGATCGGCTTCGCGCCGGCAAAACGCGCGCCTACGCTCTTTGCTGAGGTCAGCGGCAAGTCTTCATTCTCAATGAAGTAGCCATAGCCGGTCAGTGTGCCCAGCGAAAACACATGCGACGCGTTGAGCAGGTGGCCGTCCAGGTTGAATTCCGCCAGCAACGGATTCGGATGATAGTTGCCGAACACGCGATGCACGTTTTGCAGATAGGCGTAACGCAATGTCGTAGTCTTGCCAATGGTCTGCGTCGCGGTGAAGGCATCGAAGGTCTGTTCATTCTGGCGCCAGCCGACATTGCCAATGTAGCGCTGATTATCGAACGCGATGCGTTGCCGACCGGCGACCAGTTGCGTGCCTTGGCCGGAGTCCCAGGCAATGCCGGCCTGATTCCATTCTGTGCCCTCGACATCGGCAACGGTTGCGTATTGAGCGCGACCGTTCGCCGTGGAGTTGTAGTCGTTATTCAGAGCAAGCACGTTCTCGATCTCGGCGAACACACTGAATCCGTACCAGGGTGCTGTTCGATAACCGAGGCGATTGCGCCAGGTGAGTGCGTTGGCACTGTTCAATACTGCATCGTCATTGACGTTTTCCCAGCGCAGCCGCGAATCGACCGTTGCCTTGCCATCGTTCAGTGCGGCGGCGAGTCCAGTCGGTTCGTCGGCGCTCACCGCACAAGCGGCAATCGCAAGCGGCAGCAGAGCCAGTCGGTAGGTGCACATGGAGTGAGTCCTGAGTAGTAGAAATCGGCTTGACCAGATGTTCCTCTATCGGCAGCAATGTTGCCTTGACCTTGATCAATCAGGGTCGTCGGTCCGCGTGAAGTAGCTCCACCGTCGGTATCTGGCAAGGCAATGGCGTGGCACTGGTAAAGGGTACGCAGCAGTGAATGCCGCAGCGTACGCTGCGAACGCGACTGGCCGCAGACGTCGTCAGATATCCCGCAAGCCGACTGGCGCCCGCAGCCATCGCTATCGGATCATGCCAGCGAACGGCCCCGCCCAATGGTGGGCACGTGCAATCAGAAAGATGGATACAAAAGTCGCGCAGGCAGCGAAAAAAGCCAGTACCTGACGGCGTCGAGTTCGGCCACGCTTCAACGCGATTGAACCCAGCACAATGTACAGCACGAGCAACAGCACTTTGGCAGTGAGCCAGCCGTGTACGAATGGATACTGATGCAACATGGTAACCAGCATCAGCGCTGCGGTCAGCAGTGTCGTGTCGATGACATAGCTGGTAAAGCGCAGCGTAGCGTGATTGGCGGATTTCGACTGCGCCAGCATGAGCGTGCCACGCAATGCAAACAGCGCGAACGACAGCATCGCGCTGTACATGTGCACAGCTTTGATTTGCGGATAAAACTCAAGCATCGACCATCCGTGGGAACATCGATTGTCTATTGGAAACTGGGCCGCTGGCTTCAGCTTGGCGGCCCAGTCGCCTGACTGCGACTACTCAGCTCTGTAACGCGAGGCCGCTTTCCAGCTCGACCGGTTCGTTTCGCGGTGCCAGCCACAGGCGCAGCACAAACCAGCTCAACAGCACCGCGCCAATCGAGAAAACGGTGTCACCAGGTACGCGCATCCACACCAGTAGTTCGACGATCGGGAGGTCCATGAACTCGGCTGAGCGTGCGTACCAATAACCATTTTCGAGAGCGGCATTGAGTTGCAGCAGACCCAGCGGCAACAGGGTCAGCAGGGCCATCATCGATAGGCCGATATTGAATGTCCAGAAACTTGTGCGCAGTGTGCCTTCGTTCCACATCGCCTGCGGCTTGAGTCCGCGAACACAGAACAGCAACAGACCAATGCCCAGCATGCCGTAGACGCCAAACAGGGCGGTATGTCCATGCAGCGGCGTCAGGTTCAGACCCTGCATGTAATACAACGCCAGCGGTGTGTTGATCAGGAAGCCGAACAGTCCAGCACCAACCAGGTTCCAGAACGAGACCGCGATGAAAAACATGATCGGCCATTTGTAGCGTGCCATCCAGGGTGTTGCGTGGCGGTGTCTATAGGTGTCGTAGGCTTCCATGCCGATGAACGCCAGCGGCACGACTTCCAACGCCGAGAACGAAGCGCCGAGGGCGACGACGGCAGTTGTGGTTCCGGTGAAGTACAGATGGTGGAAGGTGCCGAGCACTCCGCCGGCCAGAAACACCACCGTGGCAAACAACACATTGGCCGTCGCCGAACTGGCGCGCACCAGGCCGAGCTTGACGAACAGGAACGACATCACCGCCACCGCGAACACTTCGAAGAAGCCTTCGACCCAGAGGTGCACCACCCACCAGCGCCAGTACTCAACGATCGAAATATGCGAATGCTCGCTCCACATCAGCCCGGCGCCGTAGAACAGGCCGATCGCGATGGTCGACAGAAACAGCAGGCCGACGATCGAACTCATTTCGTCTTTGCGACGCAACGCCGGCCACAGCGCGCGACCCATCAACAGCAGCCACAACATCAGGCCAATGAACAGAAATATTTGCCAGAAGCGGCCGATGTCAACGTATTCCCAGCCCTGGTGTCCAAACCAGAAGTTATTGGCCAGGCCCAGTTTCTGCATCACCGCAAACCACTGTCCGGTAAAGGCGCCAACGACAATCACCACCAGGCAGACGAACAGGAAGTTGACCCCAGCGCGCTGATACTTGGGTTCATAGCCGGAAATGGCGGGCGCAATGTAGAGCCCGGTGCCGAGCCATGCGGTTGCGATCCACAGCACTGCCAGCTGCGTATGCCAACTGCGCGTCAACGAATAGGGCAGTATTTCGGACAGCTTGATGCCATAGAATTCCTGGCCTTCGACCTGATAGTGCGCGGTGGTCGCGCCAAGAAAAATCTGTACCAGAAACAACGCCAGCACTAGCCAGAAATATTTTGCCGTCGCCCTCATCGATGGCGTCAACACCAAGCCGCGCAACGGGTCGTTCAAGGGCGGGGTCGGGGGCGCTTCCTTGCCGTGATAGACAGCGTAGTGCCAACCGAGCAGGCCGATGCCGGCGATCATGAACAGCACGCTGAACACCGTCCACAGAAACGTATTCGAGGTCGGAGCGTTTCCTACCAGAGGCTCATAGGGCCAATTGTTGGTGTACGAAGCGGCGCTATCCGGGCGCGCCGAGACTGCCGCCCAGGACGTCCAGAAAAAGAACGCAGTGAGCTGGCGCCGATGCTCGGGCGTATCCACCGTGTCGTTCTTCATTGCATAGGTCTCGCGCAATGACGCCGTCGCCGGATCGCTGCTGAACAGACTCATGTAATGGGCAGAGACCTCGGCGATCGCCTGTGCGCGCTCTGCCGATACGCTGATCACGTCGCGATCAACGTCGTAGGTGTTCCTGCGGATGTCCGGCTGAAGTTCGGCTTGAAGTTTTGCCTGTTCGCCGACAGCGAGATCGGCAAATGGCAGACCATGGCGACTGTGCGCGCGCAGATTCAGCCAGGCTGTGGCCTCGCGATGCAGCCAGTCGGCGCTCCAGTCGGGCGCTACCAATGCGCCATGGCCCCAGATCGAGCCGAGTTGATGGCCGCCGAAGCTTTGCCATACGCTACGACCGGTTTCCATGTCGCCGCGGGTAAAAAGGGTGCTGCCATCCTCACTGACGACAGCGTTGGGCATCGGCGGTGCGTGGCGGTGGATCTCGCCACCCATCCACAGCAGGACTGAAAATGAAGCAGCCAACAAGGCCGCCAGTCCCCACCATAGTTTTTTCGTCTGATTCATCACGCGTCTCCCTGAAAGGATGGCGGCATTCTCGGCGCTGGGACGCTGCGGCGACTTGATCCAGATCAGGTAACCACGCTGAATTCCGTCAGCTTTGCAGCACGCAGCGCGCCAGATGCTGCAATCGGTCAAGGGCAATCAGCGTCACTTCGCGTTTTTCGACGGCGATCAACGCCTCATCCTGGAAGCGGCGCAGCACGCGGCTCACGGTTTCCGGCGCCAGGCGCAGATAATTGGCAATGTCGGAACGCGACATCATCAGGTACAGGCGTGTGGGCGAGTAGCCACGCTCCGCGAAGCGATCGGACAAGTTGACCAGAAAAGCGGCGAGTCGCTCGTCGGCACTATAGTCGCCAGCAAGCAGGGCGGCGTTGACGATGTCCTTGCTCATCAGCTGCAACAAAGTTTGCTGGATCGCGGGCAGGCGCGTCGCCATCACACTGAGCGCCGGGAACGCGAACCGACAAAGCGTGACCGTATCCAGCGCAACCGCGTCACAGGGATAACGCGACGAGTACAGTCCGTTCAGGCCGACCAGCTCGCCCGGCAGAAAAAAACCGAGAATCTGCTCGCGACCCTGCTCATCTATACGTCGTGTCTTTACCATGCCGGCGCGCACAGCATAGATCGCGTTGAACGGCTGGCCGTAGCGAAACACCTCGTCGCCGGCATGCAGCGGTGCGGTGTGCTCCACCAGGCAGTGCAGATCTTCCAGTGCCTGCTTGTCGTAGCCGTCACCCAGGCAGGCGCGGCCGAATGCGCAGGTGCTGCAGAACCGAAGCGCATCGCCATCGCCCTGATCGTCGGGGCTTGGTCGAGGCAGAAAGCTCGGCTGCAGGCTCACGACGTGGACCACGCATGGGAACGCGCGCGGCACAACTTCGGCGTAGTGCGAATTGAATTTAATGCGTGCATCTGAGCCCGTCGCAGTGTGACTTGGACATTGCGACCATTGTGACCATTGTGTCGGTCGAAGACGAGCATATTGCCGATTGCGCGCGTTGTGCCCCCGCAATCGCTTACTGCATGCGGGTTGCTCGCGAGCAGTCGCGCGCCCATGCAAGCTGGTTTCACAAACCACAGACGTGCCTTCCGGCGGATGGCGATTCCGTTGCGGTTTCGCTAGGGTTCGCGGCTTACCTGCGATCGGGAGTCTTGATATGAACAAGCGGCTGCTGCTTTCCTTTTGCGTGTGTTTTCTGGGCAGCGTGGCGCCGGTGTACGCGGCCCCAGACAAAAAACCCGAACCGCCACCCTGGGACGTAAGCGCAGCGCACGGGCCGACCAAGAAGATCGCGTTCTCCACGGACGAAGGCACCTGGATGGACCTTGATGTGAGTCCGGATGGCAAGACCATCGTTTTTGATCTGCTTGGCGATCTGTATCTGTTGCCGATCGAAGGTGGCAAGGCAAAGTCATTGACCCATGGCCCGGCCTTCGACGTGCAGCCCCGATTCTCACCCGATGGCAAGGAGATCGCGTTCACCTCAGATCGCGGCGGCGGCAACAATATTTGGCGCATGGGGGTGGATGTACGCGCCAACGTGCAAACTGCCAAGCCCGTGGCGGTGAGCGCCGAGAAATTTCGGCTGATGAACAATCCAGTGTGGACTCCGGATGGTCAGTACCTCATTGCGCGTAAACATTTCAGCAGCGAACGGTCACTCGGCGCCGGCGAGCTGTGGATGTTTCATCGTAGCGGCGGCGAAGGCTTGCAGCTGACCAAAAAGAAGAATGATCAGCAGGATCAGGGCGAACCGGCCATATCGCCCGATGGCCGTTACGTCTACTTCTCCGAGGATGTCAGCGCCGGCCCGAATTTTCAGTACAACAAGAACGTACACGATCTGATCTACGCGATCCGGCGTTTGGATCGCCGCAGCGGCGAATTCGAAAACATCATTGCAACACCAGGCGGCGCCGTGCGCCC
>JAWXCG010000080.1:0-4055 GCA_034440555.1 Pseudomonadota bacterium | reverse complement strand
GCGGCGCGCGCCGCAGGCACTCGGCTGCGGTGCCACCGTAAGCGCGCACCAGCCCACCAGCACCGAGCTTGATGCCTCCGAACCAACGCGCTACCAACACGACGACCTGATCAACCTGTTGGCCTTCGATGGCGGCGAGAATCGGGCGGCCTGCGGTGCCTGCAGGTTCGTCGGCGTCCGACCAGCGATACTCGCTGCCGATGCGATAGGCCCAGCAGTTGTGACGCGCATCGGCGTCGGCCGCTGTGTCGATAAACCGGTGTGCCGCCGCAATGTCAGTGGCAGGAGCGGCGAGCGCGAGAAACCGGCTCTTCTTGATCTCCTGTGCGAACTGCGCCGGCTCGGTCAGGGTCCAGTCGGGCATCAGCGCTCGTAACGACGCAGGTCCGGCGGCAACCGGTAGTTCGGATAGGCAGAGCGGAAGCGCCGGATTTCGTCGCTTGCCTGCGGCAGTCGGCGGGCGCTGATCAGCGCACGAATGCGTTCAATCCAGTCAGCCGGCGCCAGCACCGGTTCCGCGGCACTCTTACGCATCGCACCGCCCAACGCGTCTGACCCAGCGGCATCGTCCTCGCGTTGATCTTCCATTTCACTGCGCTTGATGCGCGCTCCGGTGACCTCGGCTCTATCCAGTTTCTCCGCTTCGCCGGCCGGTGCCGGGGCCGAACTCGCCGGGGCGCGACTGGCGTCCAGCTCATCGCCAAACGGTTGCGCCTGCAATTGGCGCTGTTCCGGCACGCGACCCTGGTCAGCGTGATCGGTGCGCGTATGCGGTTCGACAGCGGGTTTGGGCACAACAAAAACACCGTTGTCACGCGCCGGGCCCGAAATGATCTCGCTGAGTGTGGCGCGCTCTTTGTCCTTCACCGCAGGCGCTGCGGCACCGAGTGCGCCCTGCTCACGCGGCGCCTGCGGCGGCATGACGGCGGTATCCAGCGCGCGCCTGCGATCGCCAGCAGACTGCAGGTCGATCTCCATCACCTCATAGTGGCCAGACTCAGCCGATGCAGCGGCAGCCTGTTCTTGTTGCTGCGCCACATGCACGCGCCAGCCAATGCCCGCTGCGGCAACCACCGATGCGGCACTGGCGATCGGGATCAACCAGCGCTGACGCACGGTCGGACGCCGCACCGCGTTTCCGGCGCGTCCCAGAATGGCCGTGTCCAGGTGTTTGCCGGGCTCGCTGAGCGGCAACGCCCGGTAGCGCTTCAACAGCTCGCTGTCCTCGGACAGCAGCGCTTCCAGATCGTCGTCGTCGTGCGGAGGCAGGGACGTGTTCATGTGCCCAGTACCTCGCGCAGCTTTTCCAGAGCATAACGCAGTCGCGATTTCGCGGTCTCGCGGCCCACACTCGTCACCTCGGCAATTTCGTCCACCGAAAGTCCGTTCTCCACGCGCAACAGGAACGCGCAACGCTGATCGTCGGGCAGTTGCGCCAATGCTTGTTGCAGTTGACGAGATTGCTCAAACTCGGTCAGCACGCGATCTGGTCGCTCGCTCTCGTCGTTCTCGGCAAACTGCATCGCCAATTCAGCCTGCTCGCCGGTTTCTTCCGGTCGATGCCGGCGAAACCCGTCGATCAACAGGTTGTGCGCGATCTGCAGCAGCCACGTGCTGAACTTGGCCTCGGGGCGATAACGCTCGCGCGCTGTGATGACGCGGCTCCAGGTGTCCTGAAACAACTCGTCGGCCAGGTCGCGACGCGGCACACTGCGCATCAGAAAGCGATACAAAGTGCCACGATGGCGCGTGTACAGCGCCTCGAAGGCACGCGCCTCGCCGCCTGCATAGGCCAACATCAGTTCCTCATCGCTTCGATCGAGCATGGGACGGGAGCGTAGTGGAAGCGCCGCTCGTGGCATAGCGTCGGCTGCAAACCAGTTGGCATTGAGGGCGAAGACTGCGGACACGGGAATCACATTAGCAAGAGTTACGTCGTGAAACGTGACCACACAGACATTCGGGTTTTCCTAGCTGAACGGTTGCATCGGCGAGTGTGCGCAAACTCTGCTTTTCCGGGGGGCCATGCGGCAGGATTTGTGCGTGGGCTTGGGCTCTGGGTTTGGTGAGTAGCGGGAAGGGTCACTACGACAATGGATAATTCCTTGATGGCTCGATGCGTTTGTGCACAGCTCGCAACGCAGCGCGGGAGGGGACTGCTTGTGCGCTCGTCAGGCGATTACGCAATCGCGCATGCCCATCAGCAAGAACGCCTGCATCGTCAAAGCCTCCTCGCGTCGGCTTCAACCCTCACTATGATCAACAGGACACGCGCGATCAAGGGTTCGCTACGCCGGTCTACGGCCGCCCTTGACGGATTGAGCGGTGCCGCAGCGGCCGAGGACATCAACCAGAGCGCCAAGCAAAACCAATGGCTCAATCACTTCGCTTGACAGCGGCGGCTAAATGGTGACCCTTTCCGCAGGGTGTCCAGCTCTTTCGAGACCCCTTTGTGTTTAAGCTCTCAGCAGCTCAATTGCCGGCGCCAGCATCAAGCGCTTGGCGCTCCTGGCCAATCGCCGATCGAAGGTCGCGAATGTGGCTGCGCGCGCACTGCGGGTCACATGCAACGCATCGGCGAAATCGAGTCCGGCGTCAAACGCATCCAATGCCGTCAACACCGTGCCACGGTCTTCGATCGTGATGTGCTCTATGCCCACGAGGGCGCGCATCACTTTGGCAACATCGCGCCGGGGCAAAGTGTAAAAACCGCGCATCACCCACTCCAGCTCCAACAATACCGTCACCGCGACGAACGCCCTTCCGGACAGGGCCGCAACAGCGGCCGGGCGCTGTTTGGCGGCCTGGGCGTCGTCCGCATCGTCAATGAAGAATCGCGCCAGAATGTTGGTGTCGAGAGACCTCATCGCCGTTCCCTTCGCGTGCGCACCAACAGTGTTGCCGGGTCGAAATTCTCAAGCTTGCGTGGAATGTTAAGCGTGGGTGCTTTGATCATGCCCGCGAGGCTGCTCACATTGGCCGACTTGACGGACCGAACCACGCGAAGCTTCAGGCCGTCCGCCTCCTCAAGCACCTCCAGCCGCGCGCCCGCGCCCAAGCCCAACCTGCGACGCATTTCCGCTGGCAGAACAATTTGGCCTTTCGAGGAAACGAGCAGTGTAGACATCGGCATACCTTGCGCTTTGGGTGATCCAATGCTATCTCGACTTACAAGGTAAGGCAATGCCAGAAAGTTTGCCGCGTTCGACGTCTGCTGCAGGCCGGCGAAGCTACCCGCGATTTTTTCGACCGTTGTTGACGTTTTTAGTGACGCGTTCGTCTCAGTCAGGCCAGCCGAACGCCCGGCTGCGCGAAGCAAGGAAGCGGTCAGCAAGGAAGAGGTCAAGTCTCAATACTGTTCGCGTAACGACACAAAGCCAAGTGCGCGCCGAATACTGCGCATATGTGGGAGCGCAGGAAGGCGCGCCCGATGCAACCGCTACGCCGATCTTCGCGTTGATCCCGAACGCAACGGTCGGCCTGACCAGGCCTCCTACATTGTCCGAGAACCGTCTCGACGCCTAGTCGAACAGTATTGAGACTTGACTCTTGAGCTCTTACTTGACCCTTGATCTCTTGAGCTCGCAAATCAGACGGCATGGACGCTCGGAGAGGTTCAAGTTGGTGCGATTCGGCGCTGGCCCGGCAAGTGCGTTGCCGAGCCAGCGTCCAGACGACGACTCGATCAAAAAATCATGGCGGCCATGCGCTTGCGGGTGCGGCTGACCAGGTCGGCATCGTCGATCAGCGCAAACGCCGCGATCAGTGATTTACGTCCGAGGTCATCTTCAAATTTGCGATCTCGGCGCATCATCTCCAGGAACGCCTCCAACGCGCTATCGGCATCGCCCGCCAGCAAACGGCGTACACCGAATTGATAACGTGCGAGGTGATCGTCCGCCTTCTGGGCCAGACGTGCGGTCAGTGCGGGTTCCTCGGGGGCTTCCTTCAACGCCTCGACGAACGCCAGGTGTGCCCGGGCACGACGGGCGAGGTCATGCGACTCCAGATTGACCGGCAGCGCAGCAAGTTCCAACGCTGCGCCTGCGCTGTCT
>JAWXCG010000079.1:0-4603 GCA_034440555.1 Pseudomonadota bacterium | reverse complement strand
GTCAGCGAACCGTCGAGCCAGAACAGGTCTTCGCGGCCGCCCATGCGCTGGTTGCCATACTTGAGCCGGTCGAGCGCCTGCTGCATCGGCGCACGACCGATGCGCCGCGCCAGCGCCTGATAGAACCAGACCGCCGACACACGCATGGCGCTGGCCAAATCGTGATCGCGCTCCCAGGCAGCGACCGGCTGCTTGCTGCCGTCCCAGTGCATCGATTCGTGCTCATCGCGCACCGCTTTTTGTTCCAGTCCGATCAACGCATTGACGATCTTGAAAGTTGACGCGGGTGAAAAGCGCTGGCGTGCTCGCTGGGCATTGTGCACATCGCATGGCTTCACGTTCGCCTGGCACAACAGCAGCGTGCCGCGCACGCCGTAGTGATCAAACCCCGCGGCAAGGCCATTGCCATTGGCCTTGCCGCCGTCGTCGGCAACGGCCAGTGCCATCGCCAGTGTCGTCAACGTCGCCGCTACCAGCGCGCTACCAAACCATTGTGCTCGCATCGTATTGTTCCAGCACTTGACCGGGATCTAATGCTGGCGCCACGAACTGGCAGCGATCTGACCGGCACGCGGCGCCAAGCGGGCAAGACGCGGGCAGACGGGAAAAAGAAAAGCGCCGCAGGGCGGCGCTTTTCGGTGCGGGTTAGATGATCCAGGACTCAGTAGTCGTAGTCATCGTACCCGTCGTATTCTTCGTCGTCGTAATAGAAGTCCGAGACGATGTCCTGGATCAGGCCGGTCGCAATGGCGACCAGGAACAGGTCCCCATCAACGCGCACCCAGCGACAACCATACGGCGGCCGCGCCAATCCATACGGACGGTAGTCGACGTAATAGCTTGAACCGTAGTACGAGCGCGGCAGGCGGTAGCCGACACTCCAACTGTTCTGGTAGTAGCCATACGGACGCACATAGCGGCTAGGCGCGCGGTAGTGATGGCCCCAGTTGTAACCGAAATAATACGGGCCGGTGCTCCAGTTGTGGTTGCTATGGCCACCCCAGTGGCGGCCGCTGTTGTTGTGGCTTTCGCGACGACCGTAGCGATTGTCGAACCAGCGATCGTTCTGACCATGGTTGTTGCCGTAGTGATTGTTGCTGTACTGGTTGTAGCCTTGGTTGCCGCGGTGATTCTGGTTGTAGCCACCGTGATTGGAGCCGTAGTCAGGAGCACGGTTCTGGTTGACGTCGCGCTGCCGGCTGTAACGATGGTCCTGCGCGTAGCCCTGCTGGCCAGCATTGCTTTCGGGAACACCATTGATGCCGCCACTGAAGCCACCGTTGTAGCCACCGCCGCCGGTGTAGGCGCCATTGCCGCCAGCACGCTCATTGCCGCCACGCTGAGCGCCACCATCGAAGCCCATATTGCCGCCGCGCGCTGCGCTGCCGTCTTGGCTGCCGCGCGACTCGATCTGTTGACGCCCGCCCTGAGCGCGCTGGCCGCCACTATCGCCGCTACCGTTGCTCTGGACCGACTGGGCCTCAACGCGCTGCTGCCCGCCGCGCTCGGCGCCACTCTGCCGTTCCACTTCCGCCCGCGCGCTTTCGCGCGCCCCTGCGGACAGCGAGGCAGTGCCGGCCAGTAGCACCGTCATTGCTATGCTTTTCGCCATCGCCGTCGCCCTAAACCTTTTCATCTTGCATCTCCTGCATGCCATCCCTTGCGGGAGAGCGACGTCGGACAGAACCGGCCGACCGTTTCGGTAGGCACAGATTGCGGCCCAGGCACTGAATGATCTCTAACTTTTTCCAACACTGCCAAAACCTGTTCAGGTTCGCCGCGGCTTGGCGCCAAGCCGCGTTATGGGGAGGGGTTTACCGGGCACACCGCAAGCCGGCCGCGCATCTGCGGCGGCAACAACGCGCAGCGACGCCGATTCGCTACGCTTGACCATCTCCACCACGGCTGATGCCATGTTTCTGATCGAAACCGAACGGCTCGCACTGCGTCATCTCTCGATCGACGACGCCGACATGATGTTCGAACTGTTGAACGAGCCGTCCTTCATCCACAATATCGGTGATCGCGGGGTACGCAGCGGCGAGCAGGCGCGTGCCTATATCCAGAACGGGCCAATCGCCAGTTACCAGCGCCACGGCTTCGGTTTGAATCGGGTCGCGCTGCGCGATGCCGGGCCGGCGATCGGCATTTGCGGGCTGCTCAAGCGCGAGCACCTGGAACATCCTGACATTGGCTTTGCTCTGCTGCCTCGCTTCTGGTCCCGCGGCTACGCACTCGAAGCCGCTCAGGCGGTGATCGCACACGCCCGGCAACACCTCGGACTGCAGCGAATTCTGGCGACCACGGCGCTCGACAACAGCGACTCGATTCGGCTGCTGGAGAGAATCGATTTTCGCGCCGAAGGAATGATCCAGTCGCCGGGCTACGACGAGCCATCACGACTGTTTGCGTGGACTGCGTGACTGCGCATTCAACAATCCGATTCAAACCGGCGACGCGCACGATTGGCAGTTGATCAAGGGCTTTCTCGAACCCGCACTTTGCCGGCGCGTGATTGCTGCGGTGGAGGCCGCGTCGGGCGCAACGGCAACGCTGAGCGGACATTTATCTTGTGATGCAGTCGATGCGCTGAGTCGTTCGGCACCCGTCTGGACATGGCAGAACTGAAGTGCGCCGAAATCCACGCGCGATTGCGAGCGCGACGAACGCAATTGGAAACACGCTTGGGTGCCGCACGGGGCGAGTGCGAGGAGCCGCTGTTTCTGCGCTACCAAATCGGCGATTTTTTCGTGGCGCATCAAGACAGCAATACGCCTGGATCCGCGATGCCACGCTGCAGCGCCGGATATCGGTAGTGATCTTTGTGGACGCGCCTTGCACTGACGCAGATGCTGATGGCTACACAGGTGGAGCATTGGTGTGGCATGCGTCGCTGCGTACCGCGGCGAAGGCTTTGGAGCTGACACCCGCAGCGAGCTGCCTGGTGGCGTTCCGATCCGAGACCACGCACGAAGTGCCGCCCCTGACGCGCGGTCCACGCCACACCATTGCATCCTGGTTTCGTGCTCCGACATAAGATGCATAGGACGGCTCGGTTCCAGCAGCAGCGAACTTTGTGCGTGAATCCAATCGGTGTGGGTTGACGGAGTAAAGCGATGAATACTGGTTCCTCTATTCGCGTGGCACTGATTGGCTATGGCATGGCCGGATCGCTGTTCCACGCGCCGTTGATTGCCGCGACGCCGGGCATGCGGCTGACCAGCATTTTCACCACGGATGCGCAGCGTGCGGCGCAGGCGCGGGCGCGATTTGCGGGTGTGCAAACGATCGAAGATCTCGAAGTGCTGTGGGCGCAGCGACCGGATCTGGTGGTGATCGCCTCGCCAAATCGCAGTCACTATTCGTTGGCGTTGCAGGCACTGCGCGCCGGGATTGCAGTCGTCGTCGACAAGCCGTTGGCGGTGTCGGCGGCCGAGGCACAACACCTGGTCGACGAAGCGCGTCAGCGCGGCGTATTGCTTAGCGTGTTCCACAACCGACGCTGGGACGGGGATTTCCTGACGCTGCGTAAACTGCTGGATACGCAGCGGCTCGGCAATGTGCATCGCTTCGAATCTCGTTTCGAGCGTTGGCGCCCCGCTCCGCGGCCGGGCTGGCGACAGGGTAGCGATCCGCGCGATGGCGGCGGCGTGCTGCTTGATCTGGGCAGCCACTTGATCGATCAAGCAGCGCTGCTGTTTGGCCCGGTGCAGTCGTTGTATGCCGAACTGGATCGCCGACATCCAGACACGCTGGTCGAAGACGATGCGTTCGTTTCGCTGCACCACGCCAGCGGCATCCGCTCGCATCTGTGGATGAGCAGCATGGCGGCTCACGACGGTCCGCGTTTGCGTGTGCTCGGCAGCAACGGTGCTTATGTAAAGCGAGGAACGGATGGCCAGGAAGGCGGGTTGCGCCACGGCATGTTGGCGGATGATCCGTCCTTCGGCCACGAAGCCGAATCGGCCTGGGGCCAGTTGATTCGCGGCGAAGAATGCAGCGCAATCGAAAGCGTACCGGGTCAGTGGAAAAGCTACTACACGGGTATCGAGCAGGCACTGCACAACGGCGCGCCAGCACCAGTGGATGCGAAGGATGCGGTGCACACACTGCACCTGATCGAAGCCGCGCGGCGCTCCGCGTCGCTGGTCAGAGTGATCCGCACTGATGCGGTGACCGGCTCGGCGCTGGATTGAGCAGGCTGTGTGAGTGCGGCCAGCGTCCGCGAACACTCGCATCTCGAGTGGGCCCACCCGAAGTAGCGTCAACCACGAGTCACAGCAATAGCAGCACCGCAGCGAGACCGGTCAGGGTCATGGCAAATGCATATGGCAGCGCCATCCAGACCATGCGTCCGTATCCCAATCGAATGAGAGGCGCCAAAGCGGATGTGAGCAGAAAAAGGAACGCGGCCTGCCCGTTCGGGGTCGCCACACTGGGAATATTTGTGCCGGTATTCACCGCCACGGCCAGGAGCTCGAACTGCTCGCGCCCGATGCTGCCCGCGGCGCGCGCCGCCTGCAGCTCGTTGATGTAAATGGTGGCGACAAATACGTTGTCGCTGATCGCCGAGAGCGCGCCGTTGGCGAGATACATCAGCACC
>JAWXCG010000078.1:0-20050 GCA_034440555.1 Pseudomonadota bacterium | reverse complement strand
TCGGCTCATCATGCGCGCGCCGGTCCACGATAACGAAATCGTTACCGATACCGTGCATTTTACTAAAGCGCATAGTCAAACCCGAATCATTCGTGAGGATTCGTTCTGCGCGACGTCAAGCTGCCTGGATCGTTACTTTGCACGTCCGTAGCAGCCGCTGAAGTCGGCGGCGCATCCGGCAGCCGCAAGGGCCCTTTCTGCCCGCATCCCGCGACCAGAGTGACGACCAGCAGAGCAATCAGCATGCCTGCAAACAGTTGTTGGCTACGGCGCATTGTTCACCTCGGAACCATGTTGACCAGCGTCTTCTATCTGGGCGTATTGAATCGGGGCAACCGCGATGCCCAGTTGATCGAAAAGAAATCCGTATTCCATTGCGACTTCCCGATAGCGCTGGAAGCGTCCGGACTTGCCGCCATGCCCGGCCTCCATGTTCACATGAAACAGCAATGGATGACTGTCGGTCTTGAGTGTGCGCAGCTTGGCAACCCATTTGGCCGGCTCGAAATATTGCACCTGGCTGTCGTGCAGACCGGTTGTAACCAGCATCGACGGATAGGCCTGCGCTGTCACGTTGTCGTAGGGTGAGTAACCGAGCATGTAGTCGTAGAACACCTTGTGCATGGGGTTGCCCCATTCGTCGAACTCGTTCGTGGTCAGCGGAATAGTCTCGTCGAGCATCGTGGTGACCACATC
Source organism: Pseudomonadota bacterium (assembly GCA_034440555.1). GTDB lineage: Bacteria > Pseudomonadota > Gammaproteobacteria > Xanthomonadales > Ahniellaceae > 0-14-3-00-62-12. Next base: position 19,354 of record JAWXCG010000078.1, on the reverse strand, counting down.
CACGAAAGGCACGTCGGCGACGATTGCATGGTACTTCCCAGGTGCCATGTTGATGATCGCGCCCATGAGCAATCCGCCAGCACTTCCACCCTGGGCCACGACTTTGTCCTTGGCCGCGTAGCCCTGGTTGACCAGAAAGTCGGTGACATCGATAAAGTCGGTGAAACTATTTGCTTTGTGCAGCTGCCGACCGCTCTCGTACCAAACCCGACCCAGTTCTTCGCCGCCGCGGATGTGGGCCAGTGCGTAGACCACCCCGCGATCGATCAGACTCAGCCGGGTCGCGCAAAAGGTTGGATCCATCGAAGCGCCGTAGGAACCATAGCCGTACTGATACAACGGAGCGGTGCCATCGAGCTTAATATCGGCGCGATAGACCAGCGAAACCGGCACCCGCGCGCCATCGCGCGCGGTCGCGAAAACGAATTCGGTGGAATAACGCGATGGATCAAAGTCGCCCAGCACCGGCTCACGTTTCATCAACTTGCGCGCACCGGTCTTGATGTTCACATCGAAGGTCGATGCCGGAGTGGTCATCGAGGTGTAGATGACGCGCAGTTCGTCGTTGACGTACTCAGGTGTCGCAGCCACAAACGCGGTATAGGCAGATTCATCGAAATCGAGCAAGGATTCGGCGCCGCTATTCCAGTGTTTGATACGAATCTTGCGCAATCCGCCCGATCGCTCGTTGATGGCAACGAAATCCTTGAGTACCGTAGCGCTTTCGATCAGCGCATCGTCGCGGTGCGCCAGCCACTCGCGCCACTTCGCACGATCACCGGCGTCGGCGATCGCGCATCGCAGCAGGCGAAAATTCTTCGCGCGCCAGTTGCTGGTGATGACGAACTCGTCGTCGTGGTCTTCAACCGCGTACTCGTGATCGCGCTCTCTCGGGAGCACAATTTTGAATCGAAGCGCCGGGTCGGACGCCTCGGCATAGCGCCACTCGCTGCTGACGGTGCTGGACAGGCCGATGTACAGATACCGCCCGCTGCGGCCCCGATCCAGACCCAGGTAAAAGCTGTCATCACGCTCTTCGTAGACCAGCGCATCTCGCTTCGGATCGGTACCCAGCACATGCCGCCGCACGCGCTTCCCAAGTAGCGTGACCGAATCTTTCTCGATGTACAGAACGGCTAGATTGTCGGCGGTCCAGACCGCGTGCGCCTCGACGTTGGCGATAGCTTCCGGCCAATACTCGCCGGTCTGCAGATTCTTGAAACGCATTACGAACTGTCGGCGACCAGTGGTGTCCTCGGCATACGCGAGCTGCGCGCCGTCGTCGCTTACCGTCAAGCCACTGGCTTGGTAAAACACCTTGCCCGCAGCGAGCTCATTGGTATCGAGCAAGACTTCTTCGCGAGCGTCCATGCTGCCTTTGCGGCGCGCGTGGACCGGATACTCGTTGCCAGCCTCGAATCGCGTGTAGTACCAGTAGCCGCCCTCGCTATATGGCACCGTGCTGTCGTCTTCCTTGATGCGCGCAACGATCTCGCTGTAGAGAATGTCCTGAGCCGGTTTGGTGTGCGCGAGCATTGCGTCGGCGTACGCAGTTTCGGCGGCCAGGTGCGCGATGACCTCCGGATTGGAACGCGAATCATCCCGCAGCCAATAGTAGTCGTCGACACGGTTTCCGTTCGGCGATACCACTGTATGCGGCTTGATTGCGGCGACCGGCGGCTGTGGAGCTGAGACTGCGGACACGGGGGCTTCCTTGGATGAATCCTATGCAGCGTGGGCGAACCTGCGAACAAAGCACGCATTCGGGTCGACGAAACGGACAGTCGGCGAATTTGCGCGCAGCGCATGCAACCCGTCTTGATGTCAGCCTGACATTCTAGCGGGTGCGCTGTTCGTCGGTGAGCGTTGAAGTGCGCAACACCCACCTGCCCTACACTGGGGCCTTCGCCCGTGGATCGCATCGCTCATGCTTAAAATCCTGTTGCTGGCCCTCAACTTTGCGAAGCTGGGACCACTGCTGAAGTCAGGTGGCACGATGATCCTGTCGGTGTTCGCCTATTCTCTGCTGTTTGGCTGGCGCTATGCGGCGGGATTCGTTTTATTGATCTTTGTGCACGAGCTCGGCCATTATCTTTCCGCCAAGCGCGCAGGCCTTGACGTTGGCTTGCCTACTTTTATCCCGTTTGTCGGTGCCTGGATCGAGCTCAAGGATCAGCCGATGGACGCCCGCGTCGAGGCGAAGATCGCACTTGCCGGTCCCGTCGCCGGAACCCTTGGCGCCCTGGCTTGCTATTACGTCGCAAGAAGCACGCATAGCCCGCTGCTGTTGGCGCTGTCCTATGCCGGCTTCATGCTCAACCTATGGAACCTGTTGCCGATCAATCCGCTGGATGGCGGTCGCATCGTCGGTCTTCTGTCGCCACGGATATGGCTCATCGGACTGCCCATACTCGGTGCGTTGTTGTTCTGGAAGCCGAGTCCGATGTTGTTCCTGATTCTGATCCTCGCGCTTCCCAGCGTGTGGCGGGTATGGCGAGGCACCTGGCGCGAAACGATGCCCGCCGGCTACTACGAGCAACCCTTGTCGGTAAAGGTTGGGTACGGCGCAGCGTATTTGGGATTGGCGGTATTTCTCGCGCTAATGAGTCATTCCGTGCACGAGGAATTACAGCGCGTTTTGGGGCGTTAGAGAATCAGTTGACCTGGCTGGGTCTGGATGCCCGTAGGTCCGCACCGGCCTGCACTCCGATCCACGACTGTCAGGAGAACGATCCAATCTCTATGCATGGGTCGCTGCGGGGCTGCGTGAAGTCCATCCTAGCGCCGCCTGAGGTGCGCTACAGCGGCATGCCGAATCGCTGTTCGGATGCACGCACTAAGCAACGGAATCCAAAACAGCAGCAGGCTTGCTTTCCCGAATGGTGTGGTGACATCAGCCAATTGCGGAATCCCCATCAAGATCACCACGCCGATGAGTGCGCTGAGGCAATACGGGCAAAAACGATTTGTTCTCGGTGACATGCGGACCTCCGGTGTGACGGAGATTGAGCATCGAAGAATCATGTCTCACCGGCTGCGATGCAGTTTCGCAGTGCTCGCGCAGAACAAATGCGGCGGGAATACCTGCGCTGCAACACTGAGCAAGGGATGCGCAACATTGCTCGAAGCGACCGCGCTCCTGTCTGCGTTGGCGGACCGGCTTTCGTCAGGACGGTTGATTTACTCGTCGCGCTGAAGTGCAACAAAAGCGAAAGGCGGGATCTCCCCGCCTTTCGCCATCTACCGTGTCGACAATCCTCAGCCCGCGCTGGCTTTTTCGTTAGGCCGCAACAACCAGCGGCACAAGGCTGGCAGAAAGATCATCGCGGCGATCATGTTGACAACAAACATGAAGGTGAGCATTACGCCCATGTCGGCCTGGAATTTCAGATCCGACCAGTACCAGGTGAAGACGCCGCCGGCCAGCGTCAACGCGGTGTAGAAGATCGCGATGCCAGTGGTCTTCAGCGTGGCGAAGTAGGCCTCGGTCAATGGTTTGCCCTGCTTCATGGCTTCATCCATGCGCGCATAAATGTAGATCGCATAGTCAACACCGATACCGACACCAAGGGCGACCACGGTCAGCGTATTCACCTTCAACCCGATACCCAGATGCACCATCAGCGAATGCCCCAGTTCGGTGACCAGTACCAGCGGCAGGACGATGCACAGGGCCGATCGGATCGGCATCCACCAACGAAACACAAACATCGCCAGGAGCGCCAATTCCACGATGTAGACAACATTGCGCAAGTTGGAGGGAACACCGTGGAAGATGTCGTAGGCGCCGACCGCAACCGTCGCGACCAGCACCGCAAGGCTCAGAGCATCCTTGTGCCCAAAGGCGAGCAGGCACATCAGGAAAACTGACGCGTACAGCAGGTACAACATGCGGTGCTCGACTGCCCGCACCTCGTCGTTGATGGCCGCGGCAACGCCGACGTTGCCGGTGGCGAGACGTAGACTCACCTGATCAGTGCGGAACTCTTCGCCATTCTCCGCAGCTTTTTCCATTGATTTGTCCCGATCGACGCGGAAGTTGATGTCGTAGGCCTTGTTGGCTTCGCGGAATTTTTTCACCTCGCGGATCACGCGATCGATCGTCGTCGCCTGATGGTCGGTGGTAAAAATCATGATCGGCATCGCTTTGCATTCGGGACTGTCGATCAGGCCAGTATCAGTCTCGACATTTTGCAGCGACTGGCGCAGCAGATTTGAATCACGCGGAATGTTGCGCCAGCGTGGGCTGCCTTCGTTGTAACCAGCAAAAATGATCTTGGCCACCTGCGGCAGAGAAATAACCTGCTGCACCCCTTCAACGTTGCTCATGTGCCAGCTGAAGCGGTCAATCTGTTCCATTGCCTTTGGGCTTTCGGTACAGGCGAACGGGCCGGCCTCAGCGATGACATTGATCATGTCCACGCCCAGCGCGAATTTGTCTGTAATCACGCCCGCATCGAGGTTGTACTTGGCATCCGCATGCAACTCAGCCACGCCTTTTTGTGCGTCGCCGACCATGACCTTGTCACCTTCGCGCTCGGCCAGAAACCAGATGCTGGCGCCGATCACGATGATCACAAACGCGGCGACCGGTCGACTGAACTTCGCTAGCAGATTCCAGATTGCATCAAACTTGGTGAGCTGCCTGAGCCGGAACTCGCGCTTGCGGTCGAGGTTGCGCAGCTTGGTGTAGCTGAGCAACACCGGCAGCAAAATCAGATCAGTCAGGATGGTGATGCCAACGCCAACCGTGGCGGTGATGGCCAGTTCTCGCACCATGTTGATCGGAATGATCATGATCGTGGCGAATCCGATACAACCCGCCAAAAGTGCAATTGTGCCGGGCACCAGCAACATGCGGAACGCGGCGCGCGCTGCTTCGTAGGGCCCCACTCCGTCCTTGGCGCGCGCGCGCAGCTCCTCAACCGAACCGTCTTCGAGCCCGCCAAAGAAAATTTCGCCGCGGAAGCGATTGATCATCTGTTCGCCGTGACTGACGGCGATCGCAAAGATCAGGAACGGCGTCAGCATATTCATCGGATCGATGCCGAATCCCATCAGACGCAGAGCGCCCAGCATCCAGATCACCGACACCAGAGCGGCCGCTACGGTCAGCGAAGCCAGCTTTCCTGAAGTGGAGTACACGAACAGCAGAAACCAGGTCAGGGCAATGGTGATGCCGAAAAACTTCACCACCGAGCGCGCGCCATCGCTGATATCACCCACCATCTTGGCAAATCCGATGATGTGAACGGTCGCCCCGGGATTGGCACTTTCGGCCTTCTTGCGAATGGCTTCCAGCTGATTTGCAATGTTCTGGTAGTCAAGCTTGCCACCCGGCGCCGTGGTTTCCGGCACCAGCTCGGCCTGCACCATGGCACCGCTGAAATCTTTGGCCACAAGGCGGCCGACGATATTCGCCTTTACGATGTTGGAACGGATCTTGTCGAAGTCTTCCTGCGTCGGCGTAAAGCCCTCGGCATCCGGAGTGAAATCCGTTGGGATTACGTTGCCACCGGAAAAGCCATCTTCGACCACTTCGGTGAAGCGAACGTTGGGCGTGAATATCGAGCGCACGCGCGCCTGATCGACTGAGTCGATGCCCATCACGTCATCGGTGACTGCATCCAGCGAGGTCATGAATTCGTGGGTGAACATGTTGCCGTCTTTGGCAATCACCGCAACCAGAACGCGATTGGCACCACCGAATTCCTTCTCATACTCGATGAAGGTTTTCATGTACTCGTGCTTCAGCGGGACTTGCTTTCGAAAGCCAGCATCCACTTTCAACTGAAGCGCAAAAAACACCATGACCGCGGTGACGATTGCAAATATCAACAGTACCAACGCGCGATTGCCAAAAATGAAGCCCTCAAGCATGCGACTGAAAGCGCCTTGCTCACCTTTGCTTGCCATTGCCATGCGAACGCTCCGTAGTGGCTCAGTGTGGTGCTTGGTTACTAGTTCGAGAAAATCGACAGGCCGGTTTCTCCGGCTACAGCAAACTCGGCCGAGGACGGCGACACCACGCTCGATAGCACGTTATTTGCCGGGTGCACGCTGGTACGAAACGCCTCGCTACTGCTTGAACGACTGAGCACAATTCCGTTGGCCCCCACCAGCACCACGCCGCCGTCGTCAAAACTGTCGCCACCCATGAGGCTCAACTTGGAACCAGTTTCGACCTTGTTCCAATTGGTACCAAGGTCAAAGGATTCATAAACATTGCCGCGCAGGCCGTAGCAAAGCACATGCCGGCCTTCGAATCCCAGTACGCCAAACATTGAGCCTTCGTAGGGCAGCTGGATGCGTTCCCAGGTCTGCGCACCGTCGATGGATCGAAACGCAGCGCCGCGTTCGGCAACCATGAAAAACGAACCGTCCCCAGTGCGGGCAATGCCGTTTAGATGCGGGTCGCTTTCCTCATCGAGCGCAAGGTCGTCCTGATCGAACGTCCAATTCTCTTCGTTGACGGTGGAGTTGTCCTCGGACTGTTGGGTGAGGATCTCATCGTCGGACTTGCCGAGTACATTTTGTTGAACCCAGGTCTGACCGCCATCGCTTGTGACCAGCATCAGTGAGTAGGCCCCAATAGCGTAGCCCTGCAGTTCATCGACGAAAAACACGTCGAGCAGCGGCGCCCCATTGGTAAGTTCAGTACTGCTCTTGTCAAACGGCGCCACGCGCTGACGGATCCAGGTCTGTCCGCCATCCGCAGAATGCACAATCACCCCATCGTGTCCCACCGCCCAGACCTTATTGCCGACTGCGGCGACGCCGGTGAGCGTTGATCGCGTCGGTACATTGGCAATCTGCCGCCAATCGCGACGCGACTCGGATACCAGAATATGGCCGCGTTCGCCCACCGCTACAGCTCGATCACTGGTCTCGGCGATATCGAGAATCAACGAGTTCGCGGCACGCGGCATCAACTCGGACATTTGCATAGCTGAGTCATCCGCCGCCAAAGGAGTGGCTTCACTGCCAAGTTCCTCGGCCATCGGGTCAGCCGCTTCTGCGGCCACTTCAGTGGGTTCTGCGTCGGGTTCAGCTGCCGGATCCTGAGCGTGCGCCTTAAGCCAGACCACTGCTGTCAGTGCCAGAACAGTCCATGACCACCATTTGAACTTGCTCATTCGATTTCTCCACAATCAACGCGCGGGGCGATTTGAACATCCGGAAGGCACCAGCATTGAGCTGATACTTGGCGGTTTTGCGGTAATTTCACGCCTAAAAAAAAGCCAGCCGTCCCTGTTGGAACGGCTGGCCGTGGATGTTGCTGTATCTCCAAAACCTCCCTGCGGTCGGTTCCAGAGAAGCTGCCCGGTTGCGACCTAACCGCGCTCGTTTACTTCCGCAACGAGCGTGAAGATTTGGGCGCAGCGATTGCAGCGTCTAGGCGATCCCCTCCAACCGTCAGCGAATACCACGCTGACGCAATGATTGCGGCGAAAAGCTCTCAGCATTGGTCTGAAAACTGAAATCGATGGGACCCTTTTCCTCGTTGTCGAGCAATCCGGAAATATAGCGACCCGACTTCAGATCGTGATGCGTTTCGATGGTCGCCCAAACGGTGGGGACTTCGTAGTAGTTGATGTTTGGTGCTTCCGAATAGCGCCAGAGTTGGCCGCGACCATCGTAGTGATCAATGGCAACAATCTGGTAGCTGTCTTCGTCCAGATAAAACGTACGCCGACCATTGATGTGACGCTTTCCGGCCTTGAGCGTGGCATCGACTACCCAGACGCGATGCAGCTCATAGCGAATGTACTCGGGGTTAAGGTGGCCCGGGCGGACCAGGTCCTTCACTTTGATCGAGTTACTGTGCGCCTTGTAGTCGTTGTAAGGGATAAACATCTCCTTGCTGCCGACCAACTTCCAATCGAAACGATCCATTGCGCCGTTGAACATGTCCGTCATGTCATTGGTGCGCAAGCCGTCAGAGGCAGTGCCTGGATTGTCGTAGGCGACATTTGGCGCGCGCCGGACGCGTCGCTGACCCGGATTGTAAATCCATGCCTGGCGAGGCGCGGCGGCGGAATTGACGGTCTCGTGGACAAGCAGCACGTTACCGGCCAGACGCGCCGGTGCGACCACTTCCTGGAAGAAGTACAGCAGAATGTTGTTGATGCTTTCGATCGAATTCCCCGGCTTGTAATACGGGCCAAGGAATTCTTCTCGCAATCGCACCAGCGTGTAGGCTCCGGTGGCAGTTGGAGCGACTTGATTCGACCAACGCATACCGCCGGTGCTCTTGTACTTGAGCTTGTGGTTCCAGATCAAGTCGTAGCCGTTCTGCGGAATCGGGAACGGGAACCCGAGCGATGCCCCGCCCACACCTTCGCCATTGGCAAGGGATTTGGCGGTGGTAGCGTTTTTCAGCGTGGCCGCATACACCGCCTGCGAAAACGAGGCGCTGCGTCGAGTCGGGTAAACGTTCATCTTGAACGTTTTGTATTTCGCAAACATGGCCACCTGGCCGACGGTCAGTTTGGCCTGATAGTCCTTGGCATTGGCCGGCGTAATGGCGAACAACGGCTTGTCGGCGGCAAACGGATCTGGATGAAAAGTTCCAGATCGGAAACCGGCTGGGGGGCGTGTGATGCCACCCGTCCATTCTGGAATCGTCCCATCCGCGTTACCCGCCTTGATGGCACCGACTGGCGTAAGATCCTTGCCCAATCGCGCCGCTTGGTCTGCCGTTACGCCTGCCTGTGTCGCACCTGCGGTGGCCAACGCCAGCACTACGGCGATGATCCCTGCCTTCTGAATCCTCATGGTCCTGCCCTCGCTCAGAACGAATACTTGACGGTGAACGACACGAAGTCACGATCGCTGATCAGATTGAGATCGCCAGCGCCCGAGAAGATTGAGTAGCTCAGATCCGCAGCCCACTCGTTCAGATAATTGGCTTCCACGCCGATCGTCGTCGCTTTGCGATCCTCGATGAAGTTGCCACCGGGCCCAGGTGTTATGCCGTTGACATCGTGACTGAACGCGATGCGTGGAGACACATTGAATGGGGTGCCCCAAACATTGCTGTAATCCGCGCGCACTGCCAGACGATAGCCCCAGGAGAACGGCGTGCAGAAGCCCTTGGTCTGGGTGACTGGATTGCGCAAGGCGCCGGAGAGCGAGTCAAATCCGCCACCGGTATCGGTGCCGTCGCACTGGTAGCGAAGTGTGCTCTGGTTCGGCAGATCCCAAACTTCGGTGGCACCGACTTCGAGCACTGTGGCAACCTGGTCCGCCGCAAGCCAGTTGCCTGGACCGAATACTTTGGTCGCGGTGGTCTGGAACTGCGAAACCTTGTGACGCTCCCAACCGCGAATCTCCTGACCCGGCAGATAGGTGCCCAGCTGACTACGGAAATGCAGACCCGGAGACGGCGTCAACGCATTGAGCGGTGTCAGTGCCGCGAACAAAAGCTCCACGTCGTCAATTTGATAGGGCTGGTTATCGCGATAGCTCAATTCACCCTGCAGGGCGACACCCAATGAACTCAACGTCGTGTTGAAGCTGGCACCGTACATCCGGATGTCTTCCGGATACTCGATGAAATAGCGGCCGGATGTAGCTGATGTCGTAGTCACAGCGATGCCGCTCGCGAGCGGGAGTCGACTGTGGTAGTTCATGAAGAACAGACCAAACTCGGTGTCGTTGAGACTGGGCGAGAAGTAACGCAGCGCGCCGCCGTATTGGCCAGTGTCGCTGGTGGAGCGGTCGGGCGCACGTGGCACCGCCGCGCTGCACGAGGCAAACCCAAGCGGGTTGGTAACCGGGCTGACCAAACCACGCTGGCAGGCCAGGAAAGACGCAGGCTCGTTGGTGCGGCCGAAATTCAGCATCACGAACTCGGCGCCGAGTGTGCCGAAATCGTTGGTGCCGAAGTAAGTTCCCATCGGGTCGGGCTCGGTTTGCTCGAACTCGAAAAGATAGACCAATTCACCAGAGAGGTTTTCGTTGAAGTTGAAGGAGGCCGACAGCGACTCGACACCGAGGAACGCCTCTTTGAGTTCGGCACCGGCTACGCGCAGTTTGGATACATCAATCGGATTGATCGTGTTGATGCCGCCCTGGATGAAGGTGCTTTCGCCCCAGCTGTGCACCTGACGTCCGAGTCGAACGTTGCCACTCTTGCCACCCACTTCAAAGTTGTGGAATACGAAGGCGTCGAGCAGCTTCAGGTCTCGCCCTACTTTTTCTTTGGCTTCAGAGGTCAAATCATTGCGGTCAGCGTTTTCAAAATCGTAGAAATACGATGCGCGCAAGAAGGCGCCTGAGTCCTCTTTGTATTTGATGCTCAGTTCAGTCGTCGCTTTCACAGCGTTGGAGAACGGGTCGCCCTTGTCGTAGTTCAGGTTACCGTCGTCGGAGTTGACCGAGAATCGACCCGGCGCGTTCAACTGAACGCTGAGCGGCTGCAAGGCGATCAATGGGTTGATATTGGCCAGACCGATCAGGTCGTCGTCTCGATCTTCGACGCGAACGGAAATCCCGTAGGACACCAACGTGTCGACACTGCCGTTCCAGTCACCGGAACTGAATTCAAAGGCCTGCGCATTGGAGCCGGCGCCCGCGATCAGAGCGAAAGTAATCGCGCTGCCCAGCGTGCGACGACGCACACCTGGAAGCGCTGCTCGGGCGCTTGGCTTGGCATTGAGCTTTATCATGGAATCTCTCTCCGCTTCTGCGTCGTGTTGTTGAGTTGGATTCATTGGGTACGAATGACGGAGGTGTTGGTCACCTGCACTGCCGTCCCGTTACTGACAATGTAGCTCGCCATCTGGGTCTGCATTTCCACCGTCGCAGCAGGCGAGGCCGCTGGGCTAAGCAGCGATCCGTGGTCGCCTACGATAAAGCGCACAACGCCCTTGATACCCGCTGGGTTGGGTGCGATCGGGCCGGTAATCGAAGGCAGACCGAGAGCGCGAATCAGCGGTTCGGTACCCGAAAGCGGCGCACCAGCGACACTGTTGGGAATGACCTGATCGGGCAATACAGCGCCACCGCCGACCACTTCGTGCATCAGAATGCGTTCGCCCGTCGCGACTGCAAGCGCTGCAAAGTTGATCGGATCTGCCGAATCGACCGCCTGTTGTGCGGCGCCCATGAACGAGTCGTAGGTGAGTGTGCCGGCAACAACCGGCGGCGTTGCGGCTGCCAGGCCCGCACGAATGCGCGGCCCGAAGGTCGGCGAGCCGTCCAGCAGACGCGCGATGCCACCGCCCGGAACTGAAAGCACAGCAGTGTTGACCGTCGAGTCAAGTGCGATGAAGTTGAGTCCGACCATCGCACCCAACGATTGACCGACGAATTCCATGCGCGAACCATCAAAGTCTGGGGTTGCGTCGCCGTCATAGCTCATCGCCGGAATGCTCTTCGCCAGCGTGAACAGATCGGCCACGGCTTGTCGCAGGTTGTCGCGCGAAGTCAGCAGACTGGTCAGGTTGATCGAGTAGGCGCCGGATGCATCGATCACGCCATCCGGACCCGGGGCACCGGTGGTGTTGTTGCTCAGATCAAGATCAAACGTGCGTTCACCCGCGATCGGACCAAACGGCGTGTTCTCGATATAGAACGGACTGGTCGGACCGACGCCATGCAGTGGCTGATCGATGGCGATCACCGCAAAACCCTGCGCTGCCATAGTCGCTGCGATCCCCAGCGCGTCGCTGCGATTGCGCGTGATGCCATGCTGGAAAATCACTATCGGCCAACCTGCTGCGGGCTTGGTGCGGCCCGACGCTGCGTTCGGAACCGTCAACAACACCGGCACCGTCTGCGTCGAAGCAGCCACCGGGATGGGGTTGGCGAAGGTCAGATTGGTTGAAGTCGGGTCCAAGCCCAGCGCATTGAACGGCGGGTTGTAGGCACCCGGCGCCGCTTTCCATGAACCGGTCAGCGGACCCGTGGGATTGCTCGCCGAGGGTGCAGTCGAGTAGTACTTGAGTGGCATGACACCGATGTAAATGTTAGCGACCGGCGGCAGTCCAGCGGCAGCGGTGGTCAGACCAGAGTTGGCCAGCGTCGCCACACTCGGCTGCGTGATCGCACGCGTCGCCATCAACACCGGCGTAATGCTCTGAGTCGTCGCGACCCAGCTCAGCACGATGTCCGCACGCGGCACACCTGCAGTTGCGGCTGCCGCTTCTTGGGTATTGATCAACTGGCGCAGCGGCTCGAGCGAGCAGCCACTGGTGGTTGGTAACAGCGGGTCGGTCGATGTGGCCACGGTCGGGCAAGTCGCCGGGTTAGCCAAAGCCGAGAGCGGTGTGATCAGCGGACTGGTGCGCTTGGCCAGGAAATAAGTCTGGTCCGGCGTGGCATCGTTGCCGAGCGTGTCTTTTACATCGTCGGTAACAACGACCATGTACGAACTCAGCTGCTCGAGGGGACGCAGCGGCACGATACCGATGGTGCGGCCGGTAGTGTCGCTGGTGGATACAGCAGTGACGAACTCGGTGGCCGCCAGTTCACGTGTCACGCTGAGCACGGCGCGTGTGCTGGGATTAATGACGACCTTGAACATGCGTACCGAAGCACCAGGCACCAAAGAACTGGCGCGCACAGCGGTCGATGTTGTGAACGACCAGGGCGCAACCGTGCTCCAGCCATCGAGGTTGTTCAGCGCTCGCGTAGGATCACTGGCGGAAGCGGTAGCAGCCACCGGGATGTTGAGCGTAAGGTCCGTTGTGCCCCTTAACAGCAGGTCATTCGGCAATGGAATGACGCCGGTGGCGGGGTCAAAGCGGGCGGCGATCGTGGCGGTGATCGGTGAGCCATCGTCATTCAACGCGGGCGGCGTAGCTACGGCGCGCGGGCTGTTGCTGCTGCTGCTGCACGCAGCGAGCACCAGGGATGACAAGGCAGTAGCCATTAGAAGTCGGGCCTGCATGCTTGCTTCCTTCTAGGTCAATAAATCGGGAGCGCTCGATGTGCGCTTGAGTATCATAGGTAGGGCATTCAACCGAATGCAACGAAAATTTAAGACTATTTTTGTTGCGTCGCAACAACCCTACAGCCCTTGACAATACGGCATTTCGAGCGTTCATGACCACGATCAAAAAATCTGATGCACACAAAACACTGTGTGTAATCGTCCCCGTGTACAACGAGTCCGCGATGCTTCCGCTACTGGTTCCGCGGCTTCTCAATGCGCTGGCGTATGTTCCTGCGCAGTCGCAGATCGTGTTCGTTGACGATGGCAGTAGTGACGGCACGGCAACGCTGTTGATTGATCTTGCAGTGCAACATGCCCAGATCGGTTACATCAGGCTGGCGCGCAACTTCGGTAAGGAGGCGGCGATGACCGCAGGTCTCGACTACGCCGACGCCGACGCGGTGGTGGTCATCGACGCTGACCTGCAGGACCCACCCGAGTTGATCAAGGCTTTCTGGCAAAAGTTCGAAGAGGGCTTTGATGTGATTTATGGTCAACGCGCGACGCGCGCCGGCGAGAGCTGGTTGAAACGCACTACTGCCAGCGCTTTTTATCGAGTCATGAATCGCATGAGCAAGACGTCGGTGCCACGCGACACCGGCGATTTCCGGCTGATGTCGCGACGCGCAGTCGCTGCACTGAAACAACTGCGCGAACGCCATCGCTTCATGAAGGGCCTGTTCGCATGGGTTGGCTTCAAACAGGTGGGCCTGGTTTATCACCGCGAGCCGCGCGCAGCTGGTACGACAAAATTCAACTATTGGAAACTCTGGAACTTCGCACTCGAAGGCATTACTTCGTTTTCCACCGTGCCGCTGCGCATGGCGACTTACGTGGGGCTGCTGACCGCGTTGATTGCGTTTGGCTATGGCGGATTTATTGTATTCAAAACCATGATGTACGGTGATGCCGTACGCGGCTATCCGAGCCTGATGACGGTGATGCTGTTCCTCGGCGGCATCCAGTTGATGGCGCTCGGCATGATCGGCGAATATCTGGGACGCATGTTCGAGGAGAGCAAGCAGCGGCCGCTGTATTTGCTGGATGTGGCGCAGGCGCCGCGGCGGGCGCCCACCGTGGAGTCGTAGCAGCGCGCTCCTGCCTAGCCGGTCCTATAATATCGTCCGGTCGAGTACCTGGGGCTCGGCAGCGACCGTCTTTATCCTCAAACGTCGGGGCAGAGTAAAGCGTTCGGCACAGTTTTGCCTTTTACGCTGACTCTCTACCGCGGATTGACATAATTTGTCACATAATCCAATCTCCGCGTCGGCACCGCACTTGGCGTCTGCCGCCGCGCGTTTTCGTGCGGAAAATCGTTCATTGCCGAGCCGCTCGGCTCCAGGAGTTTGTCGTGAACCAGCCGCTGCACGTATGCCCCCCCCCCCGAATACGCCGTTGCAGATGAATACTCGGCAGTGGCTCATGTTAATAATCTACTAGGTCGTAAAACTGGCGCCTGCCTGAGTTCGGCCATAGCCTTGTTGATCGCGCTCGCAATGCCGTTCCAAGCGATTGCGCGTTGTGATACAGACCCGACCGACTGCTCTTCAATGCCGCCTATCGATGTAATCGGGACACCGATCGATGCGCCGCAGTGGATTCCACAAGGGATACCGTTCTTTAACGATCCTGGCTACGACATTAACAATTTTATTCCAAATGGCTACTGGGGCCAGGGGCCGATCGAGTGTTCGCGTTGGAAACAGGATAACCCAGCGCCGGGAGGATGCGACCAGAACGTCAAGCCGCCGCCGGTAACGGCCTCAGACCCACCTTGCGGCCCCGATGGCAGTATCTGGTCGAACTTGGTGCCGCAGGGGTTTGGCAACGCCTGTATGTCGCATGATGTCTGCTACAGCCTATTCGGATCCGACAAGGACCGTTGCGATAGCGCGTTCGTCAGCAATATGGACGAAACCTGTGCGCTGGAATTCGTCGGACAATCGACCTGCCGGCTCGTGATGACCTGGGATGGTCGGCCGGTGTGTTTCGGCACATCGCCTGGGTACCACCAGTGCCTGAATCAATCCGGCATCATGTACGGCGCTGTACAGGGGCAATGGGCAGGAGCTCGTTTCGCCGCACTACGGACGGAAGCGCGATGCCGCCATTGGCACTCGCGCAAAGAAAACGAGTCGGACTGCCCCTGATTGACACGGGGCGCGCCGACCGGGGCGCCCCGTACCTTGGAGAAACAGGATGAAACGATATGTGCTGTTGGGCGTTTTGGTGATCGCAAGCGTGGCGGGCTGGTGGCTGTTCGAGCGCCGGGGCGTGCCGGCACAGCGCGTGATCGCTGGGTCAGATCCGACCGCCGCCGATGCGCAGCGCGTTGCGACTGGCCCGCAAGGCCACGGCGCCGGCCTGGACAGCGCGCGTGATGTGACGGTTAGTGCCCAGCCCCCAGGATCCGCGCCGCGTGACGCGCAGTACTTTCTGACGGCACGAGAAGACGATCCCGATTTTCGAACCAGCCCCGATGTGCCGCTGCCCGAATTGCCGCCGCCCGACGCCAGCAAGCGCTACCCAGGCTGGCTTGAGGCGCAAACTCCGGAAGAAGCGGTGTGGCTGGATCAGCACAGTTATCCGACCCAGGAAGAACTCGATGCGCTGGGCGCCAGCAGCGCCCTGGACCTGGCACAGCGTGCCGCCAACGGCGACCTGGCGGCACTGGCACTGCTGGGAGAAAAGCAACTCGACGATGGAGATGTCGTTGTCGGGTACAACAATCTCAACGAGGCCGCACTGCAAGGCTCTATCTGGGCGATTCTGATGCTTGCGGATCGCCAACGGCAAGTCAGAAACTATGGCAATGCGCTTGCGTTGTACAACCTGGCGGCGCTCCGCGGCGACTGGGTATCACCGTCACTGCATATGATTGCGATGCCGATCCAACTCCATCAAAATGACTTTGCCGATGCACCACGCCAAACTGCCCGTTTCTTCGCGACGATGCAGTACCTGCGCCAGCAACGCGGCTTGCCGCCCTTAGTCAACACGCCCCGTCCCAATATCTTCAATCGCCAAGGCGGCCTGGAGCCGATCGGCGTGTATCGCCGCCGCTAGCGCGCGCTGTCGAGATGGCGCTCACTTTTTTCGGTGACTTTGCCGGCAACGCTCGCGTCAGTGTGGTGCCGGCTCGGCTCAATGCGGCCGCTGCATTGCGCCATGACCATGAACAGGAGGCCGCATGGCGCGCAGGCTGTGAGGCAGTTCCCGAGCTGCTGCGCCGCGCCTGGCTGTGGAGTGGTCTTGCGATTCACGAGTCGCTATCGGCGGATGTCACCGATTCTATCGTGCAGTGGACGGCCGGCCCACATCGGCACAACAACAAGAACGCAGCGCGCGTTACCGCGCTGCACGCAGCAGAGCTCTGCCAGTTGGACCGCAGCCGTTGGTACTCCGCGCAGCTCCTCGATTTCTATCGGCGCACCGTGGGCTTGGGCGCCGCTGGATTTCGCGAGGAATCGCTCCGCTTTGGTCGTATCGGTTTGGACAGCGTCTTCAGCCATGCGCTGCATTGGCAAGAAGTGCCGGGATACATCGACAACTTGTGCGAATACGTGCGCGCGATGCCGAGTCAGTCATTGGAATCGATCATTGCTGTGTTCCGTCAATTGATCCTGGTGCATCCCTTCCTCGATGGCAACGGGCGGTTTGCGCGCGCATTGGCAACCTCCTTGTGCGCATCGGCGGGATGGCCACGCTACCTACTGCTGCCCGCTTTGGTGGCGTTTCGCGTGGATTCAAACAGTGGCAACACATACAACAGCGCGTTGGCGGCATCCAGCTGTGAACCGTTCGCGCGTTACGCCCTGTCGATTGCCGGTAACTCGATCGATGCGGCAATGGCCGAGCGCGCCGAGGCGCGCGTGGCACAGCACCAGCTTGCCGATTTGCTAGCACCGGCATCGTTTGGACGGCGAATGCAGGATCGATTGCTGAACGCACCATGCATTTCCGCGCCCGAGTTCGCGCGTATTTCAGGGTCGAGCGAACGCAATGCCCTGCGCTGGCTGGCCCGATTGTCCGCGCATGGCGCGTTTGACGCACAGGGTCAGCTATGGCTGTGGGCGCCAGCGGTATCACTTTGCCGACGCGTCCACAAACGTGTTCTTGCCGCGATTGACGCTGAGAATTTGCCGGTTTCAGGCGTTGCGGCCGGAGGCCAGTGTGACATTGCGTAAGCTTCTGACGGCGGGCCATTGGCCGGGTGAATAACGCCGGCCCAGGCGCGCTCGCTTGGCTTTACACTACATCGTAGTTAATATACCCGCATGCACACTCTTCGCTTCGAGTGGGATGAGCGCAAATCGACAGCAAATACCAAGAAGCATGGCGTTGCCTTCAACGAAGCCAGGACCGTGTTCCTTGATGATCGCGCCAAACTGATTGATGACCCCGACCACTCAGAAGGTGAGGGTCGCTTTGTGCTGCTGGGCGTGAGCAGCACGCTCCGATTGTTGCTGGTATGCCACTGCTACCGGAGCCGGGGCGATGTCATTCGCATAATTTCCGCGCGCAAGGCATCAGTCAACGAATCCAGGTCCTATCGATAAAGGTGCGACATGCGCAAAGAATACGATTTTTCAGCGGCAAAAAAGAACCCCTACGCGGCGCAGCTCAGGAAGCAGATCACGATCCGGCTCGACAAGGATTCGATCACATACTTCAAGTCTGTCTCGGAGGAAATCGGCATCCCTTACCAAAGCCTGATCAACCTGTATTTGCGCGACTGCGCAAGCTCACATCGCAAGCTCAATTTAAGCTGGCGCTAAGGGTCCCGCCAAAATAGTCGGGTACAATCTTCGTCCAGTTACACTGACGCAACCTGATGCGTGCGCCAGCGTGGACTTCGCCCACTCTATTGTGGATCAACAAAATCGGCGCGCATCGGAAGAAAACTGCGTGGTTGCCAGTTCGGCAAAGTCATGGCGGTTGCGCATTCGGCTACTTGGTCGTTATGCCAGCGCTGCAGTGTCGGACGCAAGGTGTTGCTGCCCATACGCAGCAGCCAATGTGGAACACGCAGGTTACGCGCATCGGCCGCTTTGGCAACGCGCAACCACATTTCGGCTGCGGACAACCGTTCGCCGCCGCCAAGACTTATCAGCGTGCCCGCGCTCGCGGGGCAGCTTAATGCAGACCGGCAGGCGTCAGCGACATCGGCGGCATGAACCGGTTGACGCAGGCCGCCCGCGGTGTTTGGCACCGGCACAAACCCGTAGCGTCGCCCGAAACGATAGAGCGAGGTCAAGCTGCGATCACGCGCTGCGCCCCAGATCAAGGTCGGACGCAAAATCGTCCACTCGATGCTGCGCGCACTGCAGGTATCGCGCAGATGCTGTTCCGCGCCGTGTAGTCGCGCCGCCAGATCACGCTCGTAAGGATCGAGCGAAACGCGCTTGGCTTCAACACTCATTGAGCTGAGCGCGACCACCCGCCTCAGATCGGGTGTATCGACACGAGCGAGCCACGACGTGAACGCATCCAGCGGACCGGCGGAGATGATGGTTGTCGCACTGCTGGCATCCGCATCTCGCCAAAGATCGAGCTGCCGCCACTGGATTGTATCGCCGGCTATGTACGCGTACACGGATGATCGATGCGAATAAGCGATTGCAACGCGCTGCTCAACACGTAGCCGCGCGAGCAGGAACCTCCCGACTGCGCCACTGGAGCCGAAGATGTGCAATCTATCCATTGCAGCATTGTCGCGCAGATTCAGAATCGGTGGCACAGCATCTTGCGGCGGCCGTCAACTTCAACGTCAGTTACGTTTGGAGCGAACTGAGTTGGCGGCGATCCCACTCCCTCAACCGCTGCGTTCAGAACCGCCGCTCTGACTCTCAGGTGTTGAAACGCACGATCTGCACAATGCGCGAGGGCAGGCTCTTGATACGCGCCATCAGCGATTCACTGATTGTGCTGGGCGGGAGGGCGAAACTGGGCAGATTGGCGACCGCAAAACGCTGGATGGCACGCGGATTGCGCTTTAGTTTCCAGTAGCGACTGATTGCCGAATCGACACTCAACCGACACGAGCCCATGCGCACCGGCTTGAGCAGCAGACGGTAAACCTGGCCCTCGTTGATCAGCTCCATCGCCGTTTGCGCGTTGGCACGTTCGGTGATGACCACGGTGGCAATGTGCGGGTGGTGCAGCTTGAGCGCTTTGAGCAATGCAGTCAGATCGCCCTGACGCGATTCGGTCTCGGAGATCACCACGCCGGTTTCGTGCTGCTCCAGAATTTGCAGCGCACGCTCGGCATTGTTGGCGAATCGCACTTGATAATGTGGTGACAGGATCTCGCGCAGGCGCGCCTGCGAATTGACATCATCTTCCAGCACCAGCACGCCGACTTCAGAACGCGCTTCGGCCGCATCACGTTCGCTGATCGGATCGACGGTG
>JAWXCG010000077.1:0-4075 GCA_034440555.1 Pseudomonadota bacterium | reverse complement strand
CGCAACGGCTTTGGCATGTCGATCTCCAATCAAAGCCGCCCTAAAATGAGGGATAACTTACAGCGTCACTGTCTCATCGATTGTAGGCGCGTAGGGTTGGCCAGCGCGTATTCGACGAGCTGTTTCCGAAGTTAGCGCAGGCCATCGCCCGCAATGACCGCGCCACATTGTCACCGTACTCCCGCGAGTACCTCGAAGACGTTCACCGCGCCGCGCTGATACTGCTCTATCGACTCCTGTTCGTGTTCTACGCAGAAGATCGGGCCCTGCTTCCAGTGAAAGATACTCGGTACGACGACTATTCCTTGCGCTGGCTGCGCGATGACATCGCCACGCGAATGGAAAAGCACGACACATTCAGCACCAGTGCCACACGTGCGTGGCAGCATCTGCGCAGTCTGTTTCGTGCCATCGACAAAGGCGACGACTCGATCGGTTTGCCCCCATACAACGGTGGGCTGTTTCACGAGTCGGCGGGCGATTTGCTCACACGCATCGAATTACCCGATGCCGAACTCGCGCCCCTGATCGATGGGCTTTCGCGGCGTGCAGATATCTCGGGTCGCGGCTTTATCAACTATCGCGATCTTGCAGTTCAGCACCTGGGTTCGATCTACGAGCGGCTACTGGAGCAGCGCCTTGTAGAGACTCCAGGCGGTGCCGTGTCTGTGCAGCCTTCCGTATTCGCGCGAAAAAATTCCGGCAGCTACTACACGCATGATGACCTGGTGAAACTGATTCTTCGTGAGACGCTCGACCCGCTCGCCAGAGAGCGCATTGCCGCGTTTGACGAGGTGCTGTCGAACGTGCGCAAGCGTCGCACACAGATGCAACCCGAGCAAATCCAGCGTCAGTTGACCGAGAACGACCCCGCGGACGCGATTCTCGGCTTGCGCGTTTGCGATCCAGCGATGGGGAGCGGTCACTTCCTGGTGAGTCTGGTTGATGACCTCGCCGACCGTGTACTCGAACAGATTGCAGACGCCAGCGCGAAAGCCATCGCCGCGGACATTGAACACTATCAGTCACCGATCGCTACCGAAATTGTGCGCTTGCGCGAGCGAATTCTCACCCGTGCCAGGGCCGGTCAATGGGCCATCGACCCCTCATTGTTGGACGACCGCCATCTAGTGCGACGCATGATCCTGAAGCGCGTCGTGCATGGCGTCGACAAGAATCCGATGGCGGTGGAACTCGCCAAGCTTGCGCTTTGGCTGCACACGTTTACTGTTGGCGCACCGCTGTCGTTTCTCGATCACCACTTGCGTTGCGGCGATTCGCTCTATGGCGAACGGCTTGCCACGGTGCGCGTTGATCTCAATCGGCTGGGCGGTCTGTTCAACGACAGCCATACCGCTGGCATGCTGCTGGCCGCACAAACGATGCGGGAAATCGTCGGTTTGAACGACATTGACCTTGCTGAAGTCGAACGCTCGCGGGCCTTGACCGAAGCGGCGTTTGGCGCACTAGACAATTTGCGTCGCGTGTTTGATCTCTGGCACGCACTGCGTTGGATCGCACCGTTGAACACGCCGCGCGCCAAGCGTGGAGAAATTCACGCGACCGCGAGCGAGCTGTTGTCCGGGCGCTATCGGCTTACGCTTGGTCAACTGCTTGCCGGAGCCGGCGTCGTGACCTCCGACAATCCGGAGGTGGACGCACGCGTCAATGCGCTGCTCGACCAATGCCGTGCCTTGGCAACCCGCGAGAGTTTTTTGCACTGGGAACTCGCGTTTCCTGGCATCTGGCCTAATGCAGGCAATGGCAGCGAGGGCGGTTTTGATGCGGTAATCGGCAATCCGCCGTGGGACCGCATGAAGTTGCAAGAGGTGGAATGGTTTGCCGAACGCCGTCCAGCGATCGCACTTAAGGCAAGGGCGGCTGACCGCAAGCGCCTGATTGATATGCTGCGCAAGGACGACGATCCACTTGCGGCTGACTATGCGCTCGCAGCACAACGTGCCGAAGACACGACGCGCATCGCGCGTGATTGCGGTGAGTATCCATTGCTGTCTTCGGGCGACATCAACTTGTATTCATTGTTTGTAGAGCGCGCCACGCACTTGGTGAAGGGCAAAGGTGTGGTCGGGCTGCTGACTCCATCGGGAATTGCCGCCGACAAGGGCGCGGCGCGGTTCTTTCGCTCGATCTCGACGACGGGGCGATTGGGTGCGCTGATCGATTTTGAAAATCGAAAGAAGCTGTTTCCCGATGTCGACAGTCGGTTCAAATTCTGCGCACTGATATTCGGAGGTGCGCAGAGACATTTTGAGACGGCGCGCTGCGCGTTTTATCTACATTCGACTGCCGAGCTGGCGCCACCCCTTGTGCCGGATGATGCAGACGAGCCCACGCGTCTCAAGGCAACACGCGTGATCGCGCTCGCTGCGGATGATTTTCGTGCTGTCAACCCGAATACCGGCACCGCGCCGATTTTTCGCAACGCGCTCGATGCGCAGCTCACCACGCGCATCTACCGCACGCATCCGGTGTTGGTAAAACACGAGTTCGAGAGCGAGCCCGACTTGGTGACCAAGGAACTGCTAGTCAATCCGGACAAGGTGAAAGCGGAGGTTAGACTTTACCCGGTGCGTTACTGCACGATGTTCCACATGACCAATGATTCTGGTTTGTTCCGTCGACGTGACGAGTTGGAGGCCGAAGGGTTTTACCCGATCGCCGGTGGACGCTGGAAGAAGGGCGATGCGGAGATGCTGCCTCTCTATGTTGGACGCATGATCCAGCACTACGATCACCGTGCTGCCAATGTCGTTGTCAACGAGGAAAATCTCCACAACGCGGCGTTGAGCGGCGGAGTCAGCGATGAGCAAAAGCGTGATCCGAATTTTCTACCGACGCCACAGTATTGGGTGCCCGCAACTGCGGAACAGCTCGTGGACTATTCGGGTTGGGCCATTGGGTTTCGCGACATTGCGCGCTCTACCGATGTTCGGACGTTTATCGGAGCGGTGGTTCCAAGCGTGGCCGCTGGAAACAAACTTCCCTTCCTATTTCCTGGCGCAATGCACTCAGACTACTGCGCCGTTGCGCCGCTTCTTCTCGCAAATGTGAATTCAATGCCGTTCGATTTCGTCACCCGTCAAAAAGTGCAAGGCACCAGTATGAACTGGTTCATCGTAGAGCAACTTCCATTGATATCTCCGGAAATCTATGCGCGTCCTCTCGGTACCAAAACCGTTGGCGATTTCGTCCGTGGTGAGGTGCTGCACCTGACGTACACCGCCCACGACCTTGTGGCCTTCGCTCGCGATCTTGGCTACAACGGGCCACCCTTCGCCTGGGATGCCGAGGACCGCCTCCATCGCATGGCGCGGCTGGATGCGCTCTACTTCAACCTGTACGGGCTGTCCCGCGACGAAGCCGCGTACGTGCTTGACACTTTCCCAATTGTGCGAGCGCATGACGAAGCCACCTTCGGACGTTTCCGCACGAAAGATCTCGTTCTGGCCTACATGAGCGCACTCGCCAGTGGTGACACGACAAGTGTCGTCGCCCTGTAAGCGGGACATCGGCAGCAAGGCGTCAGCGAGTCTGCATGTTGTAATTTGTATGGTGTGGCGCCCACGTCAGTCTCGGCGCCGCCTGTGGCGGAAGACGGAGAACGAACGCCCGCGCCCGTCGCCTGCATACTTCCTCCCCACTTCCCGGTTGGCAGTTCCTATAATCGCGGCTTCTGTTGCGCCCGTACCTACGGGTGCGCTGTGCTGGGACTTCCGTGACGATCGTTCGCTCTCTGCCTGTCTCGCTCGACTTGCTCGCTCTGCATGCGGCTGATCCGCAGCGCTTTGTGTGCCTGCTGGAAAGCGTGGCGCGGGGTAATGGGCAGTCACGTTTCGATCTGCTGTTTGTTGCCAATGGTGAAAGCTTGGTGCTCAATGCTTCGGGCGCGCTGCATGGCGTTGCCGCTGCACAGGGTGATGGATTTCTGGCTGCGCTGGAGCGGTGGTATCTCCAACAAAAAAGACCAGCGCAGGTGGCTGATGCGCAACTGCCGTTCGTCGGCGGCTGGGTGCTGTTGCTGGGCTATGAGCTGGCCGGCGAGATCGAACCGCGG
>JAWXCG010000076.1:0-25723 GCA_034440555.1 Pseudomonadota bacterium | reverse complement strand
GTATGGCGAAACGCAACCCCTGTTAAGCGGCACCAGCACCAGCGTGGAGCTGACCCGGGCCGGCCTTGCCAATCCGCTCGGGCAAACGCGCGCGCGTTTCGAGCACGTGCAGTGGGCGCTGCAGGACGAGACGCTGAATCGTGCGAACTTCGGTGTGCTCGACCGCGCCATCAACACCAAGCCGCAGGTCGTGCCGATGCTCGGTGGCGTAACCGGTTTTTCGCTGAGTTATTTCGACGGCACGCAGTGGCGCAATCAATGGCCCCGCCCCGATGTGTCACCTGATCTGCCCAAAGTGCTGCCGGTCGCAGTGGCCATGGAGCTGGAGACTGCCGAGTACGGACTGCTGCGCCGAGTCATCGCCTGCGTCGAATCGAGCGTTCCCGACACGACGGGCCCGGCTGGACACGGTGGCAATGAGTTCACGTCAGCACAGCCAGTCGGAGTCGAACCGTGAAGCGGCATCGTGGCGTCGCCCTGATCATCGCCCTGTTGCTGGTGGCCCTGGGGACTCTGGTAATCGCGGCGCTGATGGAGCAGAACCAGCTTGCCGTGGCGCGCACCCGAAATCTGCTGCGCGAACAACAGGCCTATGCCTATGCGCGCGGAATGGAAGCGTATGCGTTTGAAGTGTTGCGCCGCGATCAGGCGGATGGCGCCGGGACTGACTCCAATACGGATCTCTGGGCCTCTCCAATGCCACCGATCGACGTGCCGGGCGGCCGCCTCGCCGGGCGCATGCGCGATCTGAATGGTTGCCTCAATCTCAACGGATTGGCGCTCGCCAATAACGCGGTCGAGCGTGGCCGCATTGAGCGCCTGTTGCGCCTGCTCAAACTCAATCCCGAGCTGGTCGAGGCAATCATCGACTGGGTCGACGCCGACAACACGCCCGAGGCACGCGGTGCCGAGGACCTCAGCTATCTGCTGCTCGACCCGCCCTACCGCGCTGCAAACCGGCCGTTCCGTCACGTATCCGAGCTGCGCCTGGTGCGCGGCTTCGACGAGGATGCGTTTCGTTCTATCGAACCCCATGTCTGCGCGGCGCCGTCCAATACGCTGCTGAACGTGAACACCGCCAGCGAGTTGGTGTTGCGTAGTCTGGTCGAAGGCATGAGCGAGGCGACGGCGCGCCGTTTGTACAACAGCGGGCGTGCGCGGTATCGCTCTGCAGACGAAGTGAAGGTTCTGCTGGAACAAGAGGGATTGATTCCCATGACGCCTTTGGAGGCAAACAAGATTAGCGTCGCCAGCTCCCTGTTCCTCGCCGAATCGATGATCGAGCTGAACGACATTCCACTCAACTATTTCAGCGTTATCGAACGTCGATCGGGCAGCCTGCGCGTGATCGCGCGCAGTCGCGGGGTGTTTTGATCATGGCCGATTCTTCGACCGTCTCGGGCAACGGCGGTTGCGTCGCGTTAAGATGCGCTGATGGCTACTGCTAACACTACGCTGCGCGACGTACTGCTGATCCACTGGCACGGTGGTGATCAAGCGCTCGAATGGCTGCGCATCGATGCCAATGGCCGCATCGGCACGGCGTTGCGCGAACACAGCCCGCCAACTTCGGTGATCGAAGCCGCGCGCGAGATCATCGTGCTGGCGCCAAGTGAAGCGATCACCCTGCTGTCGGCGGCATTGCCGGCGAAGCAGGTCGAGCAGGCGCGCAAGGCCGCGCCATTCGCTATCGAAGACCAGATCGCCGGAAACGTGGAGTCGCTGCACTTTGCGGTGGCGCCCAATGGCCCAGGCCAATGGTGGGTAGCAGCTGTGCAACCGGAAACGCTGAGCATCTGGCTGCGCGACTTGCAGGCGCGCGGCCTAAAGCCAGACCGCCTGATTCCCGACGTACTGGCGTTGGATGCGGATTGCGACGCCAGCGTGGTGCTGATCGATGGCGAGCGCGCTCTGGTGCGCGCGCCCGGATCCCGCGCGTTCGCGATTGAAACCGATCTGATCGAGACGGTGCTTCCCTCCAACCCGTCGACAGACACCACCGCGTCGGGTGGCGAAATCATTCGCATCGTGGTCGGGCCATCGGCCTCGGCACTGCAAAAGCTCGCTGCCGGCATGCGCCATACCGGCGGCTTGAACCTGTTGTGTGCGCCGTTTGCCAGGGCGCATCGCGACACCGATCTTCGGGCACGCTGGCGCGCTGTCGCGTGGCTGGCAGCGGGTCTGCTGGTACTGACATTTGGCTTTATCAAGCTCGACGAAATACGCCTCGACAACCGGCTGCAGGCGCTCAATGCCGAGATGGAACGCGTCTATCGCGTACAATTTCCAAAGGCACAGCAGGTGCCCAACCCGCTCGCCCAGATGAAGTCAGCGGTGGCTGCGGCGGGCGGTGGCATCCACGCAGATGCCGCCGGACTGGGCCTTTTATTGCGTAGCGCGCCAGTGCTGGCAGCGCAATCTCGCGTGCAGCTCAAAGGCATGGAATATCGATCCGGCGCCTTGTCGCTGCGTCTGGCCGCGCCCAGCATCGAAGCCTTGGACGCATTGCGTGAGAGCCTTGGTGCGACAGCGGGACTCAAGGCCACGCTGGAAAACGCCGAGACCGGCGTCGACAGCGTCGAAGGCCGCGTCAAACTGGAGCCGCGCGCATGAGCCAGTGGTGGCGATCCCTCAATGAGCGCGACCGCGGCATGCTTCGCGTCGGTATCTCGGTGGTGGCGGCGCTTTTGTTCTGGGCGTTTCTGTGGGACCCGGCCGATCGTTCGCGTCAGTCGCTGCGCACCCAGGTTTCCGATGCGGAGTCCAATCTTGCTTACATGCATGCGGCTGCGACGCAATTGCAATCGCTGAACGCTGGCGGCAGCGCTTCGGTGTTTGAGCGCAGCGGACGTTCGTTGCTGGCGTTGGCCGATAGCAGTGCGCGCGAAGCGCGGCTAGGTCATGCGGTCAAGCGCATCGAGCCGGTTTCCGCTGGGCGCGTGAATATCTGGCTGGAAGCTGCCGAGTTTGACCAGGTGGCGATTTGGTTGGAACAACTGCAATCCGTCTACGGCGTGCGCGTCGAGGAATATTCGTTGCAGCGTAGCGAAGGCGAAGGCAAGGTCGATGGACGACTCAGTCTGATTGAGTCCGAGGCGTGAATTCGCTCACTGCTGCTGAGCATGTAAATTGCATCCCGCGCATTGCAGGTAGGGAACCTCTGAACAAGTCCGGAGCCGCGATAGCCCCTGAGTCATGGAGCGAAAAACCGCAGGTTTTTGGGGGTTTGGCAAGCAATAGGCACTGTGGCGAAGACGAAGTTGTGACTTGTTCAGACCTTCCCTAGCTATATCGAGCGGATCTGAGTACAGCCGCGCCGCGCTATCCAATGCGGCACGGCACCGGAGTAACGCCGCTACTATTCACCGATTACTCACCTACTCAGGTGAGCATGAATTCCCAGGTCCAACCCGACTATGATCCCACCAAAAAAACGCCTCTGGCTGCGCCTGTTGATTCTGTTGCTGGTGCTTGCAGGGATCGCTATTGCCATGGCCTGGTCGTTGCCAGCACGGTTTGTCTACGATCGCTTTGGCGCGCGCGTGCAGCCGTTGCGGCTGCAGGGCATCGAGGGCACGCTGTGGAGTGGCAAGTCGGCGATGGCAAGCTATGCCGCGCGGCCGCTTGGACCTGTGCAATGGCGACTGGAACCCATGGCATTGCTTTGGGGCAGCGCACACGGCGAGCTGCGGCTTGACGGTGCGCCGATCAACGCTGCCAGCGGTTTCCATGCCAGCGCCAGGCGCATTGTGCTGGAGCATTCTACGGCGACGTTTCCAGCTAGCCTGATGGCACCGGCGCTGGATATTCCGTCGCTGAATCTGCTCGGCGAAGTACAGGTCAACATGAGTGATGTGGTGATCGAGGACGGGCTCATTCGTTCGGCAATCGGCAGCATGACGTGGAACGATGTCGGGGTCAGCGGTGCCGCCGAAGCGCGTCTAGGCCGATTGATTGTTGAATTCGCCCCGCGGGTCGACGGCGTGGTTGAAGGCCTGGTGCGCGATGATGGCGGCCCGATGCAGGCCAGCGGACATTTCGAACTGCGCGGACTGCAGTTCAAGGCCGAAATCAAGCTCAACGCCCGCGCCGGCCACGAGCATATTCGCGAAGCCTTGCTGTATATCGGCGAACGCAGCCTCGACGGCGGCTCGGTGCTGCGCGTCGAAGGTGTGATCAACAAACTGTACTGAGTAACCGCCATGACCGACATCGACGCAAGTTTTCTGGACCACGCACTGCAAGTCGCGCGCAAGGCAGCGGAGGCCGCAGAGCAGGTCGTCGCACGCCACTACCGTGCGCAAATCGATATCGAGATCAAGGCCGACGATTCGCCGGTAACGATTGCCGATCGCGAGGCGGAGCAGGCCATCCTCGGCGTGTTGCGGCTTAGTTTTCCGGAACACGCTTATTACGGCGAGGAATACGGACGCTCGGGCAGCAGCCGTTTTCTGTGGTTGATCGACCCGATCGACGGCACCAAGTCGTTTGTGCGGCGCTACCCGATGTTCTCGACACAGATCGCGCTGATGGTCGACGGTGAGCTGGTGCTCGGCGTTTCCAGCGCAATGCAGTATGGCGAATGCGCATGGGCGCGTCGCGCTGGCGGCGCCTTTATCAATGGCAACCCGGTCAGCTGCGATACCACGCGCTCACTGTCGGCCGCGCAAATCTCGACCGGCAACATCAAATCCCTGGCGCGCGACCCCAGGCGTTGGGCAGCGCTGGGCGCAGTCATTCTGGACTGCAATCGCAGCCGTGGTTACGGCGATTTTCTGCATTACCACCTGCTGGCTTCTGCGGCGGTCGATGTGGTGATCGAGTCGGATATCAACATCCTCGACATCGCGGCGCTGACCGTGATCGCGCGCGAAGCTGGTGCTGTGTTCACCGATTTGCAAGGACTGGCGATTGGCCTGGAATCACGTTCTGCGCTCGCCGCCCCAGCGCGACTACATGGTGAAATCCTGCAACGATTGGTGTAGACACGATCCACTGGCTTGGCGCCCGCTACAATAGGCGGATGCGCAAACTTCCCATCATCCACGACCGTCGGGTGCTCAACGAAGGCACCCGATTTCAGCTTGAGCAGCTCGACCTCGAGTTTTCCAACGGCGCGCGCCGCACGTTTGAGCGCATGCCCGGCTCGGGGCGTGGCGCGGTGTTGGTGGTGCCAATGCAAGACGCGGACACAGTGCTGCTGGTTCGCGAGTACGCGGCCGGTCTGCATGCCTATGAATTGGGCTTGCCCAAAGGCCGTCTCGAACGCGACGAAGGTGCCCTCGAGGGCGCCAACCGCGAGATGAAGGAAGAAGTAGGCGTTGGCGCGCGCCGGCTGACGCTGTTGACCTGCCTGGCACTGGCGCCGACCTATATGGCCAACATGATTCAGGTGGTGCTGGCCGAGGATCTGTATCCCGAGCGCCTCGAAGGCGATGAGCCCGAAGAACTCGAAGTCGTGCCGTGGCGGCTGGACAATCTGCACGAGCTGATCATGCGTGACGACGTCACTGATGGCCGTTCGATCGCCGCGCTGTTCATCGCACGCGAGCACTTGCTGCGACGGGCGGCAGGCGCATGAACCTCGTATTGGACGAAGCCTTGGCGGCGCAGGTGCGTCAGATCGCCGAACACGCCGGCCGCGCCATCATGGAAATATACGACGCCGGATTCGAAGTATTTGAAAAGGACGACCGCTCGCCGCTGACTGCGGCCGATCTGGCCGCGCATCGGCTGATCTGCGAAGCACTGCTGAAGTTGACGCCGCACATTCCGGTTCTCTCCGAAGAGTCCGCCGCAGCCAGCATCGAGCGACGGCGCGAATGGACCCAATTCTGGCTGGTCGATCCGCTTGATGGCACGCGTGAATTCGTCAAGCGCAATGGCGAATTCAGCGTCAATATTGCCCTAGTCGAGAATCATCGCAGTGTGCTTGGCGTCGTGCACGCCCCGGTGCCCGGTTACAGCTGCGTCGGCGCAATGGGATTAGGCGCGCGGCGACATGAGCGCGACGGCAGCCATCGTGCCATCCATGTGGCTGAGCAACGCCATCGCGAACTGCGCGTTGCTGGCAGTCGCTCACATGCCGATCGCAGACTGCTCGATGTGCTCGAGCGTATCGGTACGCATACGCTCTGCCCGATGGGATCGGCATTGAAATTCTGCCTGATCGCCGGCGGCGAGGCCGATGTCTATTTCCGCTTTGGGCCGACCAGCGAATGGGACACAGCTGCGGGCCAGGCGGTAGTGGAAGCCGCCGGGGGACGAGTCACCGACATGTACCTGCGGGCACTGCGCTACAACCAGCGTGACACACTGCTCAATCCGGATTTCCTCGCATTTGCCGACGACGATGCGCCGTGGCAGAAGTGGATCGGTTCCGCCCACGTGGCAAGCAACGATGAGTGACTCGGCTGCGCTGCGTGATGCACCCATCCAGCAACTTCTGGCGATCATGACGCGCCTGCGCGATCCCAAGGTCGGCTGCCCCTGGGACGTGAAGCAGAACTTCGACACGATAGCGCCGTACACCATTGATGAAGCCTACGAAGTTGCCGATGCGATTGATCGCAAGCACTTCGACGACTTGCGCGACGAACTCGGAGACTTGCTGCTGCAAGTGGTATTCCACAGCGAAATGGCGCGCGAGCAAGCACGCTTCGATTTCAATGATGTGGTGCAGGCGATCTGCGACAAGATGGTCCGCCGCCATCCACACGTATTCGGCGATGCCGATGTGCGCACCGCCGAAGAACAGACCCGTCTTTGGGAAACCCAGAAGCGCAGTGAATTGAACCAGACCGACACCAGCGTGCTGGCTGGCATCGCGCGCGGCGTACCGGAATGGCAACGAGCGTTGAAGTTGCAGAAGCGAGCCGCTACGGTCGGGTTCGACTGGCCCGACGTGAATCCCGTATTCGAGAAGTTGCACGAAGAACTCGACGAGGTACGCGCAGAACTGAGCGCAGGTTCGGACCCCACCCGACTTACCGACGAAATCGGCGACGTGCTGTTTGTCTGCGTCAATTTGGCTCGCCATGCCAAGGTCGATGTCTCGCAGGCGCTGCGCAGTGCCAACGCCAAGTTCGAACGACGTTTCCGTCACATGGAAGCCAGCGCCCAAGCCAGCGGTGTTGCACTGGCCGATCTGGACTTACAGGCGCAGGACGCGCTCTGGGACTGCGCCAAACTCAGCGAGCACAAGTCGTTGTAAAGCCGAAGGTGCTCCGCTTTACAACATCGAAGCCAGAGCGGGGCTTGCCCAGGCAACCCCCGCTCCCCTGTCCGAAGTTACTTCAGGTTTTCTTGCAGGCTGCGTTTGAGCAGATCCTCCGCCGCCGCATGTTCACCCTTGCGCCACGCCATGCGTGCGAGTCGACGATAGGCAATGCTGCGCAGCAAGGGTTGTGTCGCCTTGTCGAGCACATCGCGATACAGAGCGTCGATCTGATCTGCTTTACCATCACGCCGATACAGGCATTCGAGCGCGATCAATTCACGTACCGCCAGCATGCCGGAATCGGCCGCGGCAGGGCCTATCCGCGCCATTGCCATGCCCTGGCGCCGGCCTTGGGCAGCGCACAACTGCCGACCCTGCATAACTGCACGGTCATCAGTGCGATGAGCACTGGCCTGGCCCATCGGCATCATCACCAGCACGGCAGCAAGTGCCGGCACCCACATCAGTTTCGAGTGCAGTTTCATAAGGACCTCCATCGGACCTGGCTTGAGGAGCCTCCTTGCTTAGCGACCGCTTGACGAGTCGCATGTGGGGGAGGTTCTCTAGTACAACGCAGGCACTATCATCGCGTTGACCAAGTTACCGGGATCCACTATGGAAACTCGCTTCGACAGCTTTACAGAATTCTATCCCTACTACTTGGGCGAGCACGCCAACCGCATCTGCCGGCGACTGCACTTTGCCGGTAGCACGCTCATCGTACTCATCGTGCTGGCGACAATCTTTGGTGCGCTGCGACCACTGTGGTTGTTCACCTTGCCGCTGGTGGGGTATGGATTCGCCTGGCTCGGCCACTTCGGCTTCGAGAAAAATCGGCCAGCGACCTTCAAGCACCCGCTGTACAGTCTTGCTGGCGACTGGGTGATGTTCAAGGACATGCTGATCGGCAAGATCGCGCTCTGATTTAGCACGTTTCGAGCTGCCACAGTCCGAACGTCCAGCGCCATTTTCTGCGCGTGGCCACCTCTTTTGCAAGTTCGGCGTTGGTGCGTTCAACTCATGAACGCGAGCGTCGATCAACGCGCATTCACCGCCAAGGCGGCGCGGTGATTGCAGTGCGACTCTGCCGTTAGCGGTAGCGCCACAGCCGCGCGCCTACGTGGTCTCTGATTCCAGGAAGCGAGCCTCATACATCAGCTGCTGAACGCGCTGCTCTTGACCTTCGGTGAACTGTAACCCGACATGATCGTCGTCGGAGCGTGCAATCCGCGCTTCCAGACTGATCACCGTGTCCTGGTCGAGCATGAAGAACACTCGAATAATTTCCGGGAACGAGGACGGCCATTTCTTTGGTTTTCCAAGGCGCGCACCACCTTGGGAAATATCCCACACTTCGGAAAGATAGCCTTCGTCATACAGCACCAGCATCGCGGCGCTGAAGACGTCTTTTCGCGGGTGCAGTCGCTTCTCGTTTGCGTCCATGGGGTCCACAAGCTCCAACTCTTCGCGTCAAAACCGGTCAGTAGTGTTGCCGGCAGGGAGTGTTGCCAATACGTGCGTTTTACCAGCGGGTGCGTTTTACTCGCGCTGATCACGCTATTTAACATCCTTCAAAGCAGGGCATGTGCCATTGCCCCCCTAATCGTGACGCAGCCCACATTCACTTAGCGGCCCATTTTCACATAAAATTCATTGGTCTTGGCTTTTAATCTTCACCAACGTGAAGGGAGATGTGCCATGACTGTGCGAGAGGATACTCCGGGTCTGATCCTGTTGGTGGAAGACAATCGCGGTATCGCCGAGATGGTGGGAGAGTTTCTGGAACGCCGCGGCTTCAGCGTGGACTACGCCAGCGATGGCGTTACCGGCTTGCATTTGGCGGTGACTCATAGCTATGACGTGATCGTACTGGACCTCATGCTGCCCGGAATGGATGGACTGGACGTTTGCCGCAAACTGCGCCATGACGCCAAGCGGCCGACACCGGTGCTGATGCTGACCGCCCGCGACACTTTGGACGACAAACTGGTCGGGTTGGAAGCGGGTGCCGACGACTATCTGGTCAAACCATTCGAGATCCGCGAATTGGAAGCCCGTGTGCGCGCGCTGATCCGACGTGATCGTCGCCAGGTGTCGAGCGAGGTGTTGCGCGTCGCCGATCTGGTGCTGGATACGGCAACGCTGCGTGCTACCCGCGCTGGCCGCGACCTGGTTCTGTCGCCGATCGGCATCCGCCTGCTGACCATCCTGATGCGCGAATCGCCTCGAGTGGTCAGTCGCCGCGACATCGAGCGCGAAGTCTGGGGCGACCTGCTGCCCGACTCAGACACGTTGCGCAGCCACCTGTACAATTTGCGCAAGGTCATCGACAAACCATTCGATAAACCGTTGCTGCACACCATTCATAGCGCAGGTTATCGACTTACCGATCTTGACGCCGAGTTGGCCAGTGCCAAGGCAGGATAGCAATCGCCTGACCGCGCGTGGCCTGCGCGGCAAGTTGTGGATCGCTTTCGTTCTGCAAACGCTGTCGATCGCGCTGGCCACGCTGCTCGGCGTGTACGCTGCAATGGTGGTGCTGCGCGATGTCCTGATCCAGCGTGCACTGACGGATGAGGCAACGCACTACTGGAAGGGCCGCAGTGAGCACCCGGATTGGCCTGTGCCCAACACCTACAACATGCACGGCTACTTGCTCGGCCCGAACGCAGATGAGGCGACCGTTCCAGCCGCGCTACGTGGGCTGCCACCGGGCTTTCACGCGCTGACGATGAACGGCGCGGACGAGTTGGTCTATGTCGATCAGCGCGCAAACGAACAATTGTGGCTGATCTTTCATCAGGAACAGCTGCGCAATCTTGCGCTCTGGTTCGGGCTGGTGCCACTGAGTTTCGTACTCGGCGCGGTCTATCTGGTGTCATTTTATACCTACCGCGTTTCCAAGCGCGCTGTGTCGCCCATCATCCAGCTGGCACAGAGCGTTCGCGCCCTCGATCCACACAAGCCCGATTTACAGGCGCTGGAAGAAATTCGTCGATCCAGCAGCAGCGACGAAGAAGTGCAAATGCTCGCCGAATCGATTGAAGGATTTGCCAGGCGCAACGAATCTTTCGTGGAACGCGAGCGAAACTTTACCCGCGACGCCAGTCACGAACTGCGTACTCCTCTGACCATCATCAAGATCGCCACCGACGTGATGTTGAGCGAGACCGAGCCTTCGCCACTGGCAGAAAAAACCTTGTATCGGATCAAGCGCGCGACCCGCGACATGGAAGCGCTGATCGAGGCGTTTCTGATTCTGGCGCGTGAGAGTGACGTCGGCCTGCCCAGCGAAACATTTCTGGTCAACGAGCTGGTCATCGGCGAAGTCGAGCGGGCGGCTGATCTGGTCAGCGGTAAACCAGTAGAGGTGAAGCTCGTTGAGGGGGCGACGTTGAATCTGGATGGACCATCGCGCGTGTTCGTGGTGATGCTGTCCAATTTGCTACGCAACGCCGCGCAATACACCGACAAGGGCGAAATCCTGGTCAGCATCGGCGAAGACTACGTGCAAGTAGAGGACACCGGGTGCGGAATGTCGTCGGAAGACGCCGCGCACGCCTTCGATCTGTTCTACCGTGGCCAACAATCCGGGCGCGGTGGCCACGGGGTCGGACTGACCATCGTCAAGCGACTTTCCGACCGATTTGGCTGGCCGGTCAGCATCGATAGTGAGCTAGGCCGCGGTACGCGCGCGCGTATCCAACTTCCCAAGGCAACAATCGTCTTCAGCCCCTGACACCGTGCACTGTCCGCGGTCCGCGGTCCGCCACAATGTGGCAACGCGCAAACCGGCCGAACTCCGCCCCACGACGTGTTGGCGCGTGCATGCTTTCCACAGCGGCATCAATGAGCAATCACTGTACCTGCTCGCACAAAGAAAAAGCCCGGCGCAAGGCCGGGCTTTTTCGCTCAAGCAACGAGGAATGAGCCGCGTCAACAGATCCTACTGCTGCTTCACCAGCTCGGTGCGGCGATTGCGCGCACGGCCATCGGCATTGTCATTGCTGTCGATCGGTTGGGCTTCGCCGTATCCGTTCGGGCCAGCCAGGCGCGAAGCATCAATGCCCTTGCCGGTCAGGAACTGGTGCACGGCTTTGGCACGACGCTCGGACAAGCCTTGATTGTAGGCATCGGTACCGATCGCATCGGTGTGGCCGGCCACTTCTACCTTCATTGCCGGGTAACGATTGAGCACGTCAACCGCCTGGTCAAGAATGGCGACAGATTCTGCGGTCAGGTCTGACTTGTCAAACTCGAAGTTGACACCGCGCAGATCAATGACTACAGACTGCGGGCAGCCGTCTGGACCAACAACTTCGCCGGGCTTGGAACCCGGACACTTGTCGTCAGCATCCAGCACACCGTCGTTGTCGCCATCGCCCGAAGCCGGGGGCGGCGTTTCGGCGGGGGCATCGGCCACTGGCTCGGCGGGAACATCAGCCGGGTCAACCGCGGTCGACTCGGAAGACGACGACCCACCGCCACCGAACATCAACGCGGCGGTCAGAAACACGTCGCCGTATTCGCTCTTGTCGGGAATGCTGTGATTGTCGTAATCGGCGCGGTAGCTGAGTTCGGTACGGATTTGCATGTCATCGCCACAGTCGTGCTGCAGACCGACACCGACCTGGGCGATCGGATCCCAGCCATCGATGGTGCCACCAAGGAGCTGGTCGTCGGCGCGGTTGTAACTCATGCCGAGGCCGGCCATGACGTACGGGCGCCAGCTCGAGTCAGTGAAGAAGTGACGCAGCGAAGCCGTGACTGCCAATGAACGGGTGTCGCCCACGTAGATGGAGTCGTCGTCAAAGTCGCGCAAAATGTAGTCGAAGCCAAATTCCAGCGAGCTGCGGGGCGCGATCAGACGTCCAAAGCCCAGGCCAATCACTTCGGTTGCATCGTGGTCAACGAAGCGATCATCGTCGGTAGAGACGACGCCGAGCGACGGCGCTATATACCAATTGGTCGGGTAATCCTGAGCCTGCACGGTCGCAGCACCCAGTGTCAGGGCAATCAAAACAGCTAAATTCTTCGGGGTCATCGGGGTCACCTTTTGATTTTTGTTTAAGACACGCAGGGCGGCAAAACGACACCGCCGGGCATAATTGTAGGCCAAGCACGCTCCAGATCTGTTCAATTGTTAAAAATTCAAGGCTCTGGACGGCCCGGAATTGTTGGTTGGTTCAGGATGTCAGGCAACAAACAGGTCCATCCACAGGTGAATCGGCATGGCCTCCATGCGCGCCGCGTCGGAACAAATATCAATGATCTGGGCTGCGCGCTTGGCACCAAACTGCGCGCTTATCGCCGCTTCGAACTTCTGCACCAGCACCGGAATGCCTTCGCTGCGGCGGTTGCGGTGTCCAATTGGATAGTCAATCGAAACCTTGTCGGTGTTTGATCCATCCTTGAAGAACACCTGCACTGAGTTGCCGATGTAGCGCTTCTCGGCATCGAAATAGTCCTTGGTGAATTGCAGATTTTCACTGACCATCATCTTTTCGCGCAGCGCGTCGATGCGTGGGTCAGCGGCGACAGCATCGTTGTAATGATCGGCAGTCAGATTGCCGAAAATCAGCGGGATTGCCACCATGTACTGGAGGCAATGGTCGCGGTCCGCGTAATTCGCCAGTGGCCCGGTCTTATCTATGATGCGCACACCCGCTTCCTGGGTCTCGATGACAATGCGTTCGATCTGATCGAGTTTTCCAGCAATCTGCGGGTGCAGCTGCATCGCGCATTCCACCGCAGTCTGCGCATGGAACTCCGCCGGGAAGCTGATTTTGAGCAGCACGTTTTCCATCACATAGCTGCCAAACGCGCGCTCAAACTGGAAGCTTTTTCCTTTGAATGCGACGTCGTAGAAGCCCCAGGTCTTGGCACTTAGCGCCGATGGATAACCCACTACACCCTTGTCCACCGCGTTCAGCGCATGAATGACTGCGCGACGGCAGGCGTCGCCTGCGGCCCAACTTTTGCGCGGACCTGTGTTCGGCGCATGTCGGTACGTGCGCAGCGCACCGTTGTCGATCCAGCTGTGCGAGACCGCAGCAATGATTTCGTCTTTGCTGGCGCCGAGCATACGTGCAGCCACCGCAGTGGAGGCAAGGCGCACCAGGATCACGTGGTCCAGACCGACCCGATTGAAGCTGTTCTGCAGCGCGTAACAGCCCTGAATTTCGTGCGCCTTGATGGCAAAACCCAGGATGTCGCGCACGGTGAGAACCTTGGCACCTTCGCGCGCGGCTTTGCGTGAAAGGTAATCTCCGACCGCAAGAATGGCGCCGAGGTTGTCCGAGGGATGGCCCCATTCTGCTGCGAGCCAGGTGTCGTTGAAATCCAGCCAGCGCACCTGGGTACCGATCGCAAACGCGGCCTGCACCGGGTCGAGCTCATGCGAGGTACCGGGTATTTTGACGCCACCACGCATGTCAGCGCCCGGCACTACCGGCCCAAGATGTTTGACGCACTCCGGAAAACGCATTGCCAGCATCGAACACGCGAGGGAGTCCATCAGCATGTAGCGTGCCGTCGCGTACGCCTCGGCCGAACCAATGTGATAGTCGGTCACGTAGTTGGCGATATCGACCATCGGCTGGTCGGGATCCGGGCGCTTGGCAGAACGGACGTCGAAGTGCGACATGAAAGCCTCGGTGGGTGTGAAAAAGGGTCGGTATTGTGCCAGATCACCTTTACAGGTTGGTGGTCAGCGCAACCAACCCCTGCAGTGACCCGTGCTTGCGATCGCGGTAGCTGCCCTCTGCCAATCACCTACAACTGCGTAGCAAGCCCTGCAGGCATCAGCCGGGAGTCACTTCGCAACCGCTCTGTCAAAAAGTCCATTACCGCCTTGATGCGGCCAACGTGCCGCAGGTCTGGATGCGTGAGCAACCAAAGACCCGAATCAAAACGTGAGTCCAGTTCAAACAAGCGTAACAACTTGGGCGAAAACTGGTCGCCCGGCAACAGACAGACACCGATCCCGGCTTCTGCTAATGCGGCCATCGTGACCAGGTCTCCGGCCCTGGCGCGAATGCACGCGTCCGGCACCAATTCGCGCAGCCATGCGAATGCCGGCAGCCGTTGGAACGCTTCATCAGCACCAATGAGATCGTGCTGGGCGAGCTGATCCGCGGCAGCTGGGCGCCCACGCGCCGCGACGTAGCCGGCGCTTGCGTAGGCCCACCAACGAATCCGCGTAAGCTCGCGCCCGACCAACCAGTCGGGCGGCGACGGCGTGGCGCGCAGGGCAATGTCGGCTTCACGCCGGGCCAAATCGAAATCATCATCCGATGCCGCGATCTCGATGCGAATGCCCGGATACAGCCGATACAGCTCGGGTAGCCAGGGCGCTAAAAATTCGTGCGCCAGATTGGCCGGCGTGGTCAGCCGAACATCGCCCACCATGGCCAAATCACGCCCGGCGACACGACGTTCAATTGCCAGCACACTGGCTTCGACGGATTCTGCCTCGGAACGAATCGAGGCGCCCTCAGCAGTCAGCGTATAGCCGTTGGGCAAGCGTTCGAACAGTCGCACGCCCAAGGTCTCTTCGAAAGTATTGAGCCGACGAAACACGGTGGAATGATTGACCGCCAAATGGCGCGAGGCCGCGGCCAGACTGCCACCACGCGCGATCGCCAGAAACACCTGCAGATCGTTCCAGTCAAACATTGCGCGCCCCGCCTCGGTCGAAAAGTCCGGCGTCATTGTAAGCCGATGTGCGGCGACGAAAGCGTCCAACTACGGACGACGCTATGGATGCCAGGGGCTTCACACTCCACTCTCACAATTGCACGCTTGCACGCGCGCAATGCGCACGCGGCGGATGGACACATCGGACTGGCAAAGTCAGCATGCAATCGGGAAACCATCGCCGAATCACCCATCGCCGAATCACCCATCGCCGAATTACTGAGTAACAAAACGGAGCCTGCATTGACTGCTGCACTGCCCACGCTATTTCTCTCGCACGGCGCGCCGACCATAGCGCTGCAGGACACTCCGACCACGCGTGCATGGCGGCTGCTTGGGCAACAATTTCCAGCGCCACTCGCAGTCCTGGTGATTTCGGCGCATCACTACGCACGCGCGCCAACACTGACCGGCGCAGCGCTGCCGGCGACAATCCACGATTTCGGCGGCTTTCCCGATGCGCTTTACCAATTGCGCTACGCCGCGCCCGGCGCGCCCGAACTTGCCGACCGGATCGCCAACATTTTGCGCCTTGCTGGATTCGCCGACGCGGAGGTTGATTCGGCACGCGGCATTGATCACGGTGTGTGGGTGCCGCTGCGGCACATGTATCCGGATGCGCAGCTGCCTGTGCTGTCGCTTTCGGTCAGCCCCTGTGAGGATGCGCGCTGGCATTATCAGCTCGGCAGGGCGATTGCAGACCTGCGCGAATCGGGCGTAATGGTGATCGGTTCGGGCGGCCTGACGCACAATCTTGGCGCGCTCGACTGGCATGCGCACGAGAATCGCACAGCGCCTTGGGCGCAGGCGTTTGCCGAGTGGTTCGTAGCGAGGCTGCAGCAGCTTGATCTGGATGCTCTGTTCGAATGGCGCCAGG
Organism: Pseudomonadota bacterium; assembly: GCA_034440555.1. GTDB lineage: Bacteria > Pseudomonadota > Gammaproteobacteria > Xanthomonadales > Ahniellaceae > 0-14-3-00-62-12. Next base: position 9,929 of record JAWXCG010000076.1, on the reverse strand, counting down.
CCGCTCCGGAGGCTCTGCGCAACCATCCCACGCACGAGCACCTGTTGCCGATTTTTGTGGCAATGGGCGCAGCCCGCGCCGGATTCAACACACAGGTGATCGAACCGCGATTTGAACTAGGCTCACTGGCCTTGCACGCACTGCGCTTCGATTAGGGAACCGCTCAACAAGTTCGGAGCCAAGACAGCCCCCTGAGTCAGGGGCAAAAAAACCGCAGGTTGACCAGCTCCGCTGTTGAGAGCGACCAGCAACGCTGTTGAAAACCGGGGAGTGGCCAACGATAAGCTGTACAGCGAAGACGAAGTGGTGACTTATCCAGTTCATCCTTAGAGCGGAGCTTGCCGCGTTGCTGATGCCGTTGCAATTGTAGAGCGCGCCCGGGGTTATACCATCCGTCGAGCCGACGCCGCGGACATGGTTCGGGCCACATCGGCGCAGCGGGCAATTGACGCTGCGGCTGGAACGCAGACGCGCGCTCGCGCGAAACGACGAGTTACTTTACCCCGACAGCGGAAAGGCGCATCCTGCAGTTGGGCATCTAGGGAGCGTGTATGACCCTGCACCATGGCGAAGCCTGGCACTGGCAAGCTTTTTGTTCGAATACTTCGCGGCTTAGCGCCATGTTTGCTGGCGATCAAGTCACCAGTGGCGGCGACTCCAAATGCGGATTACCGCCTGGGCGAGTATGAATCAGATCACAGCAGATCGTTCCGATGTTGCGGTTGCTGATTCAAACGCGACCGCGTCGGAGCCGGAGCGACAATCCTGGAACGTCGCTTGGCACCAGGGGTTGAGATTCCGTGTGTTTCTCGCTGCGCTGTTATTCACTGGCTGGATCGCGGCCGGCATCATCTTCGTGATGAATCGCGAGGCAAAGGCGCATTTGCAACAGCAGAGCGATCGACTTGTCGAGCAGATCGGAAGCACAGTTGTCACCGGGTTGAATGCCCAGTTGGACGAGATCGCCGCACTCAATCGCTCATTGGCAACCGTCACGCAGCTGCTGCCAAAAAGCGAGCAGCGCTTCATGACCGATCTGCCCCCGTTGATCGACTTCGGCGGTGACCGCAGCGTCGCCGGCGGCGGTTTTTGGCCAGAGCCTTTTTCGTTCGAACCCAATCGCGAACGACGCAGCTTCTTCTGGGGCCGCAACCAGCAGGATCAGTTGATCTACTTCGACGGCTACAACCAGCCAGGCCCGGGCTATCACAACGAAGAGTGGTATGTGCCGGCGCGTTTCGTTCCCAAGGACACCTGCTACTGGAGTCAGTCGTACACTGACCCGTATTCGTTCCAACCAATGGTCACCTGTACCGTTCCGGTTCGCGACGGCAATAAGTTGACCGGGGTAACAACGATCGACATGCGGTTGGAGGGCTTGGCGAACTTTGCGCGTGAATGGGAAAAGCGCACCGGCGGATATATTTTTCTGGTCGATCGCTACAACCGCTTCATCACCTTCGCTGATCCGGCAAAGGTCAAGCGTATCGGCACCGATGGCTCAGGAAATCGTACCGAAGAATTCATCCTCGCTTCGGAGCTGGCCGCCTCCGAGCCGACGTTTGCGGAGATATCCGCCGCGCTCAGCGCGATGAACGCGGACATCCTTTCCTCGGCGCGTCAGTTCGCAGGCAATACGATCGACACAGTCGCCAAGGAGATCGACAGCGGTAGTTATCAGATTGATGCGGCCCAAGCCACGTTGACCGCTGCAGTGCTCGCCGACCCACTGAAGGATCGCCGCGCCATCGAACGGACCAACATGTACCGCACGGTCAAATTGTCCACCGATCCAGTGCTGAAGCAAACATCGACGTTGTTCCTGTTCCATGTTCCTGGACCCTACTGGAAGCTGGGTGTCGTCAAACCCCTGGCCGAAACCGTCGCCGTCGCCAACACAATCACAAGGCAGTTGATCGGTTACCTGCTCGCCACAGTGATGCTGGTGATTCTGATCGCCTACTTCTTGTTCAACCGCTGGCTGCTGGCGCCTATCGCCGGTATCTCGGCAGCAGTGCGTGGAATGAGTCTGATGATCAGCACGCACCGTCACAACGAACTCGACCAGAATCGAATCGAATATCGCCGCCGCAACGAGATCGGTCAACTTGGCAACCACATCAACTCGCTGGCCCACGAGGTCGTCACTTCCGAAGCCAAGCTCGCCGATGCCAATGCAATGCTCGAGCGTCGCGTGCAGGCACGCACCGAAGAGCTGGCGCAGAGAAACACCGAACTGGAAGCACTGAACGAGCGCCTGGCGGGTACTCAAAGCCAGTTGCTGCAGTCCGAAAAGATGGCCTCGATCGGGCAGCTGGCGGCCGGAGTGGCGCACGAAATCAACAATCCCATCGCATTCGTGCGCGCCAATTTGCATAGCCTGGAAGGCTATGTAGGGGAAATCCTGTCAGCGCTGGAAGCGATCGACAAAAATCAGAATGAGGTTGGTGTCGGCGACGCCAAAGCCGACGGAGCTAAGCCGGCGACCGTGCGGATCGAAACGCGATTTCTGCGCGAAGACATACCGGCGTTGTTGAGCGAATCCATGGACGGTGCGACCCGAATCGAGAAAATTGTGCAAGACCTGAAAGAATTTTCGCACCTGGACGAGGCAAACTGGCAGAAGGTGGATCTGCACAAGGGCATCGAAACCACGCTCAGCGTCGCCACGCATGAACTCAAATACAAGATCGACGTCATACGTCACTATGGCGAACTGCCCCTGGTCGAATGCCTGCCCTTCCAGATCAACCAGGTGCTGCTGAACCTGATAGTCAACGCCGCACAGTCAATCGAGGGGCACGGCACCATCACTCTGACCACCGGCTGCAATGAGGACATCGCGTGGATTCGGATCACCGATACCGGAAAAGGCATCGAGCCGGCTCATCTCAAACGCATCTTCGATCCGTTTTTCACCACCAAGCCGATCGGCGTCGGCACCGGGCTCGGGCTCTCGGTGTCCTACTCGATCATGCGCCGACACGGGGGCAGTCTCGAAGTAAGCAGCATTCTGGGCGAGGGAACCACATTCACCGCGTCCTTGCCTGTGTCAGCACGCAAGAGCGGAGAGAGCGCTGAGCAATAGCGCCACTCATCCATTCCCGTGAGGCCCGCGCAAAGCGCTGGCCGCGAACCCGCCGCAGCTGCCCTGATAGATACGGGCATGTTCGGCTGCTGTTGCTCTGATCAACAAAGGCGCCCGTGATGTCAGCAAGCGCCGCGGGACAAAATCCGTGTTAAGCCATCCGTCGCTTAAGCGCGGCCGACAATGCTTCGGGCGACATCGGCACCGCGCCTCCGGGGATGCACTCAATCTTGTGCATCAACTCGACCAGGGCACGATTCATCGGCGCGTCCACACCTGCAGTCGCCGCGAGTCGCACGATTTCGCCATTGATGTAGTCGATTTCAGTGACACGACCACGTTGCAGGTCTTCCCACATCGATGAGCGGGCCTGCGGGTCGATTTTCAGCATTGAACTGGCGACCCGCATGAAGATCGCGTCGGGCAAATCCAGCACCCAGGGCACCCATCGCGGAGCTAGGCGCGCTGCCTTGGCAGGAAGAACTCTGGCCGCACGCATCACCATCAGGCCTTCGCGCATCAGCGCCGCCAGGATGCGACGATATCCGCGATTCGCCAATTGCTGTCGCAGCGGCAGTCCGGACAACGCATTGATCGGATTGTTAAGGTTGAGCAGCAGTTTTCCCCGTAGCACCGCGCCGATGTTTTTTCGCAGCAAAGTATCCAGACCAGCATGATTGAACAGATCTGCCGCCGTTTGTGCGTCACCAACATGCGCATCGATCATCAACTCGCCACTGGTGCCACGATGGAAGCGTGCACCGGCCTTCCACAGCACATTCCACGGCACCATGCCTGCGATCACGGTCACGCCAGGCAGACTCAGACGTAGCTGATCCGCATTGCGTAAACCATTCTGGAAACTAATCACCCGGCGCGTTGGATGCGCTGGCAATCGCGCCAGAGCCGCCGCCGCCATTTCGGTGTCCGCACTTTTAACGGTAATCAGCACCAGATCGCAGTCGGCGAGCGCCGCAGAATCGGTAGCGATGCGAACCTCGGACGGCGCGAGCCGGAAGCGCTGACCATCGACATCGCTGACCTGCATCCCATGCGCGGCCACTTCGTCACGCAGACGCTCGCGCCCGATCAACACGACGTCCACGCCAGCTCGTATCAACCAGGCGCCGATGTAACACCCAATGCTGCCCGCACCAAAAATGCCGACTCGCACGAATCAGTACGCCAGATTCCAGCGCCGGTAAAGCGCGGACAATATCCACAGCGGGCCAATGAGCAGGAAAAATATGTCGCGAAAAAACGAAGGCTTTTTGCCTTCGATTTCATGACCGACAAACTGCGTGATCCAGGCCACAATCCAGACACCGGCAGAAACCCACAACAAGGCATCGCGCGGTGTGTACCAAAGCCCCGCCAGCACGAAAGAACTGATCAGCAGCATGCCCAGCGCCAGCGGTACCGACAGCCGCAGATACCAGACCGTACTAAAAGCAACCAACCCCAGCGCTGCGTAAGGATGCACCCACCACAGCAAGCCCAGAGTCGAAAACAGGATCAGCGGTACACAGATCCAGTGGATGGTCTTGTTGGTCGGATTACGGTGTGATTCGGAATACTCACCCAGTAGTTGATCGACTGCTCTCATTGGCTCGCTCCCAGCAGGTCGGTCTAGAATACGCCAGTTCCGGCAATGCCGTGCGCATGCAAATGGCGGAAATCTCCCGCCGACCGCATTGTATCGCGGCGCAATCCCTTGCCAAACCTGCAAGTCCAGATACGATCAGGACCACCCCGGCACGAGATCAAACATGGCAGCGAATGCCGAACTCGCCGATGCACCGCCTGACGTGGACCTGACCGAACTGGCGGCGCGCATCCGCGCCGGCGACGGCGCGGCCGAGTCGCAGCTGATGTCCCGATTTATGGCGGGTGTACGTGTGCTGCTGCGTCGCCACGCCGGCCGCACCCCGATCGCAATCGATGATCTCGCCCAGGACGTACTTGGCGCTGTGCTCGAGCAATTGCGCAAAGGCAGCATACGCGATGCCGCTGCGCTGCCCGCCTATATCCGCACCAGTGCGATGCATCGGCTGCACGCCGAGCAACGCGCGCAAAAAGCAGTTGCGCAGTCGCACGAGTCAATCGACACTGAAGACGCGCGATTGGTGGCAACCAACGCGCACCCCGCCGATGAACTGGATGCAGCGCGCAAAGCCCGGCAGGTACGCGAGCTGCTGAACAGCTTGCCCGTAGCGCGTGACCGCGAAGTGCTGCAGCGCTTCTATCTAAACGAAGAGTCCTGCGAATCGATCTGCGCAGCGCTGGACATCGAGGCCGACCATTTCCGCCGTGTCATCCACCGCGCGCGCACTCGCTTCCGCGAGATCCTGACCCGAGCCGGGCTCAGCCCGGACAACGAGTGAGACTTATGCTTCTATTCAAACTCCTTGCACTACGAGGGCAATCAACCGGGGACGTCAACAGGAGTCAACCGTAATGAACATGCCCGGGAGTGATCCGATGTCGCGCTGGCTGGAAGAGGTCTGGCTCAGTCGATATCTGGACCGCGAACTGAAAGATGACGAGCATGCCTGGTTCGAGGCATACATGCTCGACAAGCCGCATATTCTCGAACAGGTAGATGCCGATACGCGGTTGCGCGATGGTCTGGCGCAGGCGACTGACGTCAGCAAGCGCATCGGCTCGGCCCAGCCCGCTCGCAGTAGCGCCGCAGCGGGCACTGCAAAGCGCAGTCCCGGCCTTGCGATAGCCGCGAGCCTCTTGCTCGGGCTGAGCATTGGCGCGCTCATTCCGGGCATGCGCGGCGGAGGAACCGACATCGTCGCCAGCCCGCCACGGATCGTCTTCGACACACTGCGTGGAGAGAGCACCGCGACGCTGAGCGAACCGGGCGGCGCCGGATCCAAGCTCCTGATTGTGGATATCGCCACGTCGCTCGACAGCCCGATTCTCGCTGCGAATGCATGGATTGATGGCAAACAGACTGCACTGCCAACGCCGGTGGTTTCTTCGGATGGGTTCATCACCTTCGTGGTGCCTGCTGATTGGCAGCGCAGAGCACGGATCGAACTGGAAATGGGTATCCGGCCAAAATCGTCCAAGGTGTCGTTCCAGCTGTAATCCGCAGCAATGTCTGCCGGATCAGTTGGGCGCGTCCGCTGTCACCTTGAGATGACGAAAATGCACCAACGATGCCCAATAGAACGGGTGTCGGAAATGTCGTGAAGCACGCAATTCCAACTGCGCCTGACGCAGGGCTTCGGCGCTCGAATTCAGATCAGCGTCGTCAAGCGCACGATAGAACGCCGGAACCCAGCGCACCGTCGCCGCATCGCTCAAAGGCCACAGCGCCGCGACAACCTGATCGACCCCCGCCGCCGACACCGCCCCGGCAAAACTCAAGCTGGCGGCCGAGGCCGTGCCAGGACCCGCGGCCAACTGACAGGCATTCAGCACGGCGAGATCGGCTTCCAATGGCGTGTCAGCCAGATCCAACCAGCTGAGAAACTGCGGCTCCATTGAGCCCGCCCTGGCTGCCAACCAAACGCCGGCATACCCAAGCAAACCAGGACGCGCGTATCCATGCGCGGCGAGATGGACCATGGTGCCGTTGCGCCTGAGGCTGGCGCGTAAATTTTCCGGTGTGGCTTGCGCGCCATCGATCACAGTCGCATGGGTATCCGGCACGGAATGGTGCACGAGTCCCGCCTCTCCCTGTGCCTGAGGCAGCGCAGCCACCGCCGATCCCGCAGTCTGCCCGGGATCGGCAATTACGATTTCCAGGCGGCGATCACGGCGCCGCTCGGCATTCTCGACTGTGGCGTGCTCAATCCGGGTGATCCAACTGACGCCCGTGGTCTCCACCAGCGACGCAGCACTGCCTGGCCAACGCAGTGTGTTCCACGGAATATCTGCGATCGATTCGTCGTACAAAATCCAGAGACGTTTGGGCACCGGCTGCGCATCGATGCCGCCCAACAATGACGTGGACAGCGCATGGACCGATTGATTGAGCGCGGGCATGGACGATTTCCTGTCGCCGAGTTGCCGCAACAGCGCGGCGATGCTCTGCTGCAATGCCTTGCGCCCAGGCAAGGCGATGCGCTGATGGGTGTCGGAAGCCACCAGCCACATCAGCGACTCGGGCTCTGCCGGAACCACCACCAGCAACATGTCACCCTTCGCCAACATCGCCTGCGTATTGGCCAGGTTTGGCGCCGAGACGGCGTTGCCCGCAGACTTTGCGCCACTCAGGCGCTCGAGCAGCAAAGTCTCTGCCGAGCGACTCCACTCGCCGCCGCCGTACATTAACCTGCGCGACAACTCCGCACTGAATTTCAAGTCTGACTCGCTCCGCTCCGCGCCTGCACGATAAGCCCCCAGTGCCTGGCTGGTGAGCAAGGCGCGCCACAACTCATCGGGCCGCTGGTCCGAAAAAGTCTTGTTCAGACCCAGCGCCGCGATCTGTTGACGGACCCGTGAGAGCGAACGCGTCATAAGATAGGCCAATCCGGGATTGCCCGAAACGCTCGCCAGCGTCGTGGTTCGTTGCACTTGATCCTGCAATACAGCAAACGCGTTCTCCGGTTGGCTGTCCGCGACCAGGACGCGCGCACTGTGCAGCGTCGCTTCGTGCTGCACACTCAGTGGCTGAGTGGGTTCGCGAAAGACCGCGAGTCCACCCAAGCCTGTCCGCTTCTGCTTCGAATTGAGCTTCAGGCGAGCCGCCAGCAGGCTGGCCCGCGGCTGATACGGCTCGGTCAAATCTGGAGTGATCCGTGCCAGCTGAGCTTCGGCATCCGCTTCGCCCGTTCCAAGATCGGCCCGCAGTTCCAGTCGCGTGAGCCGCGATATCGCAAGCTCTGCAGGTACCTTGAGCGCCGCCAAGATTGCGATCGACTTGTCCGCCCATAGCAGCGCACGCTGCTGATCACCAGCATGGCGATCGATCTCAGACAGCCACTTCAGCGCCGAAGCCACGCGCGCAGGCGCGGAACGTGGATTGAATCCGTGCAGCGCATCGCGATGGGTCTGGTACGCCTGATCGAACATGCCTAGCTCTGCATACAGACCGGACACGTTGAGCAACGCATTCGCCTGCCACCGCTCGCGATCCTCGGTTGCCCTTGAGAAATGATCAAGCGCCGCGTCGAACCCACGCAACGCGGCGGAAACGTCGCCCTGGTCCCGCAAAGCCATGGCCAAAGTAAGTTCCAGTCGTCCCTTGCGCATCGGATCGACAGCGTCGGAACCCAGAGCCCTAAGCAACGCCGGATCGAGTGTGGCCCGATCCAGGTTCACCCCACGGTCTCGCTGCAGGTTTAGCGTTAGCGTGGCCGCGTTGAAGAACCCGTCAACCTCGCCGATCGCCAGATACTCGCCGGGCAAGGTTCGAAGGCATTCCGCGGCGAAGTCCAGCTCTTTCATCCAGTGGTGCGAATGGCACACAGCCTCCTTCGCCCGCAATCTGAAAAAGCGAGTGGCCTCTGTGTCGAGCATCGGCAGCGCCTCAATCGCAGCAGCCCGCGATTCGAGGTACAGCCCTATCAGCCGCAGCAGATCCGCCTTGCCCAGCAATGCCGCACCGGCACGCTCACGATCACCCAGCGCCAACCAGCGCTTGGCTACCGCGTCAAAGTCCGCAACCGAACCCAGATTGTCGCCGGCACGATATTTGGCGTTCGCACGCAGGTGCATCGCCGCGGCCAGCTGGAACGGATGCGTAGCCGTAGCGACCAGCGCCTCGAATGGCGCCATATCAGTCACCGAACCCGCGATCGACGGGTCCACAGTTTCCGAAAGCATCTGCGCAGAAGCGAACCAATCCGGATCGACGCCATCGCGCCAACGGCAGGTCGTCCCGTACTTCGCACCGCCCGTGGCACCGGCGGCCGGACGCAACTCGGGCAAGCGTCCGGAGGCACCCAACCCTGTACTCTGGATCAGGAACCCAAGCCGCGGCCCAGGAAATGCTACGGGCCTCCAACTCCCGGCCTCCTGCGCGTACTGCCATTCGGCACCGCGTTCTTCGAGCACCGAGAATCCCGACTGCGCAGAACCCAGTCGAGGGAAATCGACCGACTCCCCTGCCACGACCGCAATCTCGCGACTGCTATCGCAAACCCAAGGCAATTCTGTCACTGCCCAGACCAAGCCAGGCATCAGCAAAACGCCGGCGCAGATCGCGCCGACGCATTTGAGCAGAGCCCTGTTACGGCGGGTCATGACCGCCGCCACCGCCGGGCTGCAGTTCCGCACTCTCTTTGCAGTCTGCGTCAAACTTGGTCCAAGTACTTGTAACGGAGTCTGGCTTGAATTTATTCCAAGTAGCGTCGGAGACGGGATACATTTCAACACGGTATACCTCGCATTGATCCACCGCGCCCTGCTTCTTGTAAGTAATTTCCGGCTTTCCCGCACTCAAAAATTTACATTCGGAAACTCGTCGAAAAAACACGTAGACGCTACGCCGGGCTGCGTCCTTCCCCATCTCGCCATAGAGGAAATATCCGCGCGAATCCAGCTGCAGCCTCGCGGTTTCTTCCACCCGTGTAAGCGTACTTGGCCGATACACCATGATAACTGATGACGGATTGGTGCCGGTATCCGGAAACAAACCAAAAACATCGAATCTCCCAACATGGCAAGAACTGCTTGGCACTTGGCAGCTGGCGACCTTGTTGTCTTGGCCATGCACAACGACTTGTTCCTCGGCCCATTGCGTGACATCTTTCTTAGCACCGAAACTCATAAAGTTCGGCTGCTTATCTGGCTCTTCCCGTGTCAAGCAATAGTCCTGCGCGACGGCCGGGCTCAATCCAATCGACCAACAACACAGCGCTACAACCAGCCGCACAGC